>DATNJF010000202.1:0-36683 GCA_035604035.1 Allostellaceae bacterium
CCCAGTACTGCCGCCCAGCGCTTGTCGTCATGTCGCCAGGCCGATCTGCCCGATGCGCACGGTCACCTGTTGGCGTGCATAGCCAAGGTATTCGTAATCGACGTGCCGTGCCGCGATAAATTCACGCCACGCTTTGCATTCGTGCTGCTCCCAGCCTGGGTAATTAAAATATTCGTCAAAGACGATCACCGTTCCGGGTTGCAGCCGATCCTTCAATCCTTCGAAGATATCGACGGTCGAGGAATAAAGATCGCAGTCGATGTGCAGGAAGGCGACAGGGCCGGGGTTCTTTGCTGTCCAATCGGCAACCGTCTCGTTGAACCAGCCCTTGTGCAGGGTGACGTTGACCGGCACTCGGGGTAGGCGGCTACCTCTAGCAAAAGCCCGCTGGCCGAGGTTGAAGCCAGACCACGCTCCTGGCAGTCCCTCGAAACTATCGAAGCCGTGGATCGCCACGTTCGGCTTGCGGCGGGCGATCTGGCGGATCGTGCCGCCGGAGAATACTCCGAACTCCAGGTAATGGCCCTCGACGGCCACTTGAGCCAGCGAATAGTCAAGCAGGTCCTTTTGGGTATCGAAACCCAAGGCCGATTGCATGTTCTTGTCGATGTAATCGACGCTGTCCATGAGCGCTCGCCGCGCTCGCTCGCGGACGGGGTGCAGGCGGCCGGTATCGAGCAGCTGGTTCCACCCGAGAACGACCCGGTAGAGCAGGAACTTCAACCAAAAGTTGGTGACGAGCATCGATTAGCGTGCTTTGGGGGTGCCGTCGATCGAAGCGAGCGGGCGCGCTGATGCCATATGGCGCCACAGCCACAGCGCTCCTCCCGGCAGGCTGAGCAGGGCGACGAGTGCGCCGAGCTGCACCGAGAGGACCGTCGCTGCGCTGGCGCCGACGCCGACAGTTGCCAGAGCGGCGATCATCGCATTTTCCCGCACTCCCCAGCCGCCGACCGAGATCGGCAACCCAGCGAGCAGTACCACCGGCGGCATCAGCATCAGGAAATCGACAAAGCTGACGTCGAGATGCTGGGCCCGCGACAGACACCACGCGGCGACCGACAATGCCAGCGCGCTGATCACGGCGATTGCCAGCGCCACCGCAAAGCGGCTGCGCGCGCGCCGCAAGCGATCCCAGCTGTCGGCGAGCCCAAACGCCAGGCCGGCAAACGGGATGCGCCGCCCACCGATAAGTTTCGCCACCGGCCCGATCACCGGAATGAGGGTGAGCGGAACAAAAGCGGCGACCAGCGAGACCATCAGTGGCAGGCTGCGCGCTAGCGGTCCCGTGCCGAGCACGGCAAGCGGCAGGATCACCAACCCCAGCCCGGTAAACGTCATGATCCGGTCGAGGAGGACCGAATGGATGACCGCGGCGCGGCCGCGCTCGCCGGCGGGCGCCAGGACCGCACGCGCGACATCGCCGCCCATCGTGCCGAGCAGCCAGGAATTGAAGAAGCTGCCGATATAGGTTACCGACAGCACGGTCTCGGACGGGACATCGGCCCCTAAACCCATAAGAACCTGGCGCCAGCGCGCCGCGGCGATGCCGATCTGCGCCAAGGTGGCGAGCGCAGCCGCGACCAGCCAGGCCGGCGATTGGGCGGTGAATTGGCGGCCGAACTCAGCGGTATCGATCCGCCGCCAGACCCAGGCAACGAGGGCCAACGAAATAGCCATCCGCAGCATCGGGACGATCCAGCGGCGCGCATGCGGCTGTCCGGCCCCCGGCTCGCCGAGCTCAGCCGGAATGGACGAGACAACGCTGGACGGTTCCACGCGGCTCATATCTTGCGGGTCGTGGTATCTAGCGGAGTAGCTATAGGGTCGAATAGCACACTCGGCAACTCCGCGGGGCTGCTGTAGGGTGACGCCGTCGGCCACTGCGAATGACGCTGCATTATGTGCGGGATTGGCGGCGTGCTCTTGCCGCAAGCCACGCTGCCGCGGTCGGAGATCGACGCGCGGTTGTGGGCAATGACCGAATCGGTACGCCATCGCGGGCCGGACGATCAGGAAATATGGACCGACGGGCTCTGCGGACTGGTCCAGGCGCGGCTGGCGATCATCGACCTGTCCGACGCCGCCAACCAGCCGATCTCCAGCCAGGACGGCTCGGTCTGGCTGACCTTCAACGGCGAAATTTACAATTTCGCTGACATCCGCCGCGATCTCGAGGCGCTCGGCTATGTCTTCCGCAGCCGCGGCGACGCCGAGGTGATCGCCAATGGCTGGCACGCCTGGGGCCCTCGCGTCCTCGACCGGATGCGCGGCATGTTCGCGCTGGCGTTGTGGGACCGCCGGTCGCGCCAGCTGGTCCTGGCCCGCGACCGGGTCGGCAAGAAGCCGCTCTATTACGCACCGACCAAGGGCGGCTTGCTGTTCGGCTCCGAGATCAAGGCGATACTCACCTGGCCGGGGATGCCCCGCACCCCGAACCTCACGGCGATCGACCATTATCTCAGTCTGCAATACGTGCCGGCGCCGGAAACCGCGTTTGCCGGTATCTACCGGGTGCCGGCGGCGCATTACTTGGTGGTGTCGCCCGATCCCGACGGGAACTGGCGCGACATGGAGCTGGTCCGCTATTGGCGGTTGCCGGAACCGCGCGCCGCCATCGCGCGCGTCAACGTGGCCGAGTTGCAGCGCGAGTTGGTCGACAAGCTGGAGGAATCGGTGCGCCTTCGGATGATCGCGGACGTGCCGCTCGGCGCGTTCCTCTCGGGCGGGATCGATTCGTCGTCTGTCGTCGCGATGATGGCGCGCAACGCGAGCGGGCCGGTCAAGACCTTCTCGATCGGCTTCACCTCGAAGCAATACGACGAGACCCGGTACGCTCGGATGGTGGCGGAACGCTACGCCACCGAGCATGAGGAGCTGATCGTCGAGCCGGATGCGGTGGCCATTCTGCCGAAGCTGGTCTGGCATTACGGCGAGCCCTTCGCCGACCCTTCCGCGGTGCCGACCTATTACGTTTCCGAGATGGCGCGGCGCAAGGTGACGGTCGCGCTCAACGGCGACGGCGGCGACGAGGCGTTCTTCGGCTACCGGCGCTATCGGGCGATGGGCTATCTGACCCAGTTCGACCGCATGCCGCGCTGGGGTCGGGAAGGGGTTGCGGCGCTGCTCGGCTTCGCGCCGCACCGGCTACAGCAGCGCCTGCGGCTGCGGCAAATCCGCGACGTGCTGCTCGAAGACCCACGCCGGCCGTCACAGCGTTATGGGCGGACGATCGCGTTCTTCTCGGACCGCGACAAGGCCAGTGGCTACGGCGAGGCGATGCGTGAGCACAGTGAGGGTTCGGCGCTCGATCTCCTGGAACCCTATTTCGCCGAGGCGGGCGATCTTGTCGCCGGCGCGAACTGGGCCGATTTCCACACCTATTTGCCCGACGATCTCTTGGTGAAGGTCGACGTCGCCAGCATGGCGCACGGGCTGGAGGCGCGCTCGCCACTGCTCGACCACGAGCTCTTGGAATGGGCGGCGCGCATCCCGATCGATATCAGGATGCGGGGCGGTTTGAAGGGCCTCTTCAAGGCGGCAATGGCGCCGTACCTGCCGGCGGCGATCCTCAAGCGCCGCAAAATGGGGTTCGGCATTCCCATCGACCAGTGGTTTCGCGGCGAGCTGAAAGATCTTGCCTATGAGGTGCTGCTGTCGCGTTCGGCGCGGGAGCGTGGGCTCTTGCGGCCCGACTATGTCCAGGGGCTGCTCGACCAGCATTGCTCCGGATCGCACAACCATCACACGCGGCTGTGGGCGCTGCTGATGCTCGAATTGTGGTTCCGCATGTGGATCGACGGGTCGCCGGAAAGCGCGACGCTGCGCCCGGCCGCGTAGGGCTAAGCAGGCTCGGGCGCGGCGTAGAACTCGACGAAGAACCGAACCTTGGCGATCGGCTCGACCTCATGCGGCTCTTCCGGCGCGACGACGGCGGGGCAGGTGGGGTCGAGCGTCGTCTCGAAGAATGGCTCCAACCGGCGAAACCGCAGCCGGCCTTCCAGCACTACGATCAGCCCCCACGTCCCCGGCTTGGTCTGGTGACGCCGCCGCAATCCCGCGGGCAGTGTTGTCTCAGTGAAGATCGGCGTGCGCCGATAGGGCACGATCCCCGGTGGCAACCCCGGCGTCATAGGCTTAGCGCGGCCCTCCGAAACCTCACGGCGTGTCGCCGACGGCGACGCAGATGATGACCCTGCAGTAGCCTCGTCGCAAAGCGCTAGTTCAGCTTTGTTTTGAGCTGCTGCAGCATGACCGCGGCTTCGTGACGGGCCGGGCCATCAGGGGCGCGGGCAACGAACTGCTCGATCGAACTCATCGCCGCGCGCATGTTGCCGAGCTGGGCGTGGATCAGCCCGGCCTCGCGCCACAATTCGGCAAGGTCCGGCGCCAGCATCTGCATCGTCTCGATCACCCGCGCCGCGCGCTCGTGCTGCTGGCCCTGAAGGAGCCGTGATTTGAGGTTGTTCTGCAGTCGCAGCAGCACTTCGCGGTCGGCCACCGGAGCGTAATGATCGGGGGTAAGCTCAACCTCCTGACCCGCGATCGCCTTCAACAGCTCGCGCAGCGCCATCGCGTCGAGCGTCCGCCCCCCATGGAACGGATCGAGGATGACGCGCTCCGGGCCCTGTGACAGGCGGATCAGGAAATGGCCCGGGAAGCCGAGGCCAACCGCTTCCCAACCCTGCGCCCGCGCTGCTGATAGGTAGAGGATGCCGAGCGCCACCGGCAGGCCTTTGCGCCGATCGATGACTCGCATCAGATTGGCGTTCTGCAGGTCGTCGTAGGTTAGCTCGTCACCGCTATAGCCGTGCTTTAGCAGGATGATCTCGTTGAGCGCGTTCGCTTGCGCGGCAAGACCCGTCGCGGCGCCGGCATGCCGGCCGACATCGCGGGCAAGCGTGCTCAAATGCTGGCGATAGCGGCCCAGGGCGACGCGCGGCCGATCGAACGAGGCGAGCGCTAGCGCCGCGTCGGCGATCGGCAGGGTTGGTGATGGCGAGGAACCGACTTCCCTGAGAAAGCGGGCACACTGATCGAGGTCGAAATTGTCCGGCAGATCGGTCATCAGCCGGGATTATGGCAGCTTTTGCACCTGGATCGGAGCGTTCGACGGCGGTGGGCCCGAGGGGCCGGCATACGCCGGCGGGGGCGGACCTGCCTGAGGCGACGGTGGCGGCATTGCGGCGTTGGGGTCGCCCTGCCGGATCTCGACATAGGACACTACGCGCTGCACTCCCGGCACATAGCGGGCGAGCTCGGTGGCGCGGCCGAGCTCCTCTTGCGATCGGGCCGAGCCGATGAGATAGACCGAACGGTGGTCGGTCTCGATCAGGTAGTTGCCGGATCGCACATCGAGGTCGAATACCAGATCCGATTTGACCCGTGTGGTTATCCAGCCGTCCTGCGCCATGTCCCATGAGCTCTGCGGCGGTCCGGCGACGATCTCGTTGTAGACCGCGCGCACTCCAGGCATCTGGCCGACGACCTGCTCGGCCTGCGATCTCTGCTCTGGGCCCGGGCTCGACCCGGTCAACAGCACTCGGCCCCAGTACACCGTCACTGTGATATCGCCGTACTGCCCGCCTAGCGCACGGCTGATGTCGGTCTTCAGCTTCACATCGTCAAAAGCGCCGTTGAGGCCGCGCTCTTGCGCTGCCTGATAGCCGACCCCGCCGGTGGCGGCCATGCCGCCGATGATCGCGGCGGCGCAGCCCCCCAGGCAAGGCGCGAACGCCAGCGCGCAGACCGCCGCTACGGTGACATTGAAGCGTGCCATGATGCCTCCGAGAGGCGAAGAATAGGCGCCTATAGTGAGATGTTCGCGGCGCCGTGCAACAGCATCGCCGGAAGGTTGCGCGGGCCTGCTTCAGCTCGCGGGTGGGCGCTCCGCTGCATACATAAATTGCGATAGGAATTGTCTAAGACCACAATGAGTTGCGCGTCGGCTTTGGCGGCAAGGCGGTCAGTCGTCGCTGCGCCAGGCTCCGGGGAGGTGTCGCGGCAGACGCCGCGGCTCCACCACCATGACGTCGAATCGCACCGCCATCGTGGCGAGATCGGGGCGCATCAGAAGAAATGCTTCAGCAGCGCGGGCGATGCGACGGCGCTGGCGCGGCGACAGCGCGGCGGCGCCGGTGGCGAAGTCGGGCCGCGACTTGACCTCGATCACCGCCAGCACATCGCGCCGCCGCGCTAGAATGTCGATCTCGCCGGCCAGGCAGCGCCAATCGCAGGCGAGGATGCGCCAACCGCGCAGCCGCAGATGCCATCGGCACAAATGCTCGGCGATCCGGCCGCGGCGCCGGGCCTTGAGGCGCTTCGGATCGGCGTGTGACTTTCGCATCGCGCTATGCACCGCGCCGCCGCGCCAGCGCACGGTCGTAAAGCGCGCGGCGGGAGAGGCCGGTTTCGGCGACAAGTTCGGCGACCGCGTCGCGCAGGCTGAGCCGGGCGAGCTTGGCGTCCAATTGCCCGTCGATGTCGACGAAAACGGGCCCGGCAGTCTCGGGCGGGCCGACCACGATTACCACCTCGCCGCGGGGCGGATCATTGCGGTAATGCGCTGCCAAAGCGCTAAGCGCGCCGCGCCGCATCTCCTCGTGGCGCTTGGTCAGCTCGCGCCCGATCGCGGCCGGGCGGTCGCCCAGTATGTCGCCCATATCGGCAAGCGCGGCGCCGACGCGCGACGGGCCCTCGTAGAAGATCAGCGTCGCCGGCACGTCTCGCCATGTGGCTAGCGCCTTGCGGCGGGCCGTGGCGCGTGGGGGCAGGAACCCGGCGAAGAGAAATGCGTCCGGCGGCAGCCCGGATAGGATCAGCGCATCGATCGCCGCCGAAGGGCCGGGCGCGGCGGTGACCGGCAACCCCTCGTCTAGAGCAGCGCGCACCAGCTTGAACCCGGGATCGGAAACCAGCGGGGTGCCGGCGTCGGAAACCAGCGCTAGCCGCTCGCCGCGGCGCAGAGCGGCCAGCGCCAATGGGCGAACCCGGTCGGCATTGTGATCGTGATAGGCGTCGAGCGGCGTCGTGATTCCAAATCGCGCGAGGAGCCGCCCGGTTACCCGCGTGTCCTCGCAGAGGATGCGGTCGACCCCTCGCAGCACCCATAATGCGCGCAACGTGATGTCGCCGAGATTGCCAATCGGCGTGGCGACGAGATGCAGACCCGATTCGAGCTCGTGCGCGGGCTCCCACAACATCGGGTTGGCGGCGGGTTTACTTAACAATGCTCGGCGGTTAGGGTCGCGCGCCTCTGTCGCACTTTTGCCAGGACCTGCCCGTGCCGCGCTGGTGTTCCGCCCGCTTTGCCTCACGCTGTGCTCTTCTCTTATGTAGCGTCCTGGCCGCATGCTCGGGACCGCTAGGCCCCGCCCCCGTCGGCAAGCCGCAGCCACCCTATTCTGGCAGTCCTGCGTCGGCAACGGGCCCCCATCAACCCGCGGCACCGGCGCCGGGCTCCGAGGCGGTCAAAATCGCGGTCCTGCTGCCGCTGTCCGGCGCCAACGCCGATCTTGGCAAGGCGATGCTCGAGGCGGCTCAGCTCGCCCTGTTCACGATGGGGGGCGACAAGCTGACCCTAGTGCCGCGCGACACCACCGGCACCGCGCAAGGCGCGGCGGACGCAGCGAAGGCAGTCATCGCCGACGGCGCCAAGCTCATTATCGGCCCACTCGTCGCCGACGAGGTCGAGGCGGTGAAGCCGATCGCCGCCGCGGCCAACGTCAATGTCATTGCCTTCGCCACCAAGACCCAGGTTGCCGGCGGCAATGTTTTCCTGATGGGGTTCCTGCCGCGCCAGGAGGTGGCGCGTGAGGTGTCGTTCGCACATGAGCGCGGGGTCACGAAGTTCGCCGCATTGGCGCCGAACTCGGCGTACGGGCACTTGATGGCCGATTCGCTGAAGGAGATCGCCGGGTTGAGCGGCGCGACCGTGACCCGGGTCGAATTCTTCACCGGAGACCCCGGCGCGGTGATCAAGAAGATGGCGCCGGCCAATGGCGCCGCGCCGAACTTCGACGCGTTGCTGCTTCCCGAGGGAGGCGATCAGCTGAAGCAGATCGCCCAGCAATTGAAGGCCGCCGGGATCGATCCGGCGCAAGTCCATCTGCTCGGCAGCGGGGTGTGGGACGATCCCGGAATCGAGGACGAGCCGACGCTGGCCGGCGGCTGGTTTGCCGCCTCGCCGCCGGACACGCGGCAATTTTTTGTCAGCCGGTATCAGGGCGCCTACGGGCATCAACCCCCGCGCTTGGCCTCGTTGGCTTTTGACGCGGCGGCGCTCGCGGCGGTGCTCGCCAAGAGCCCCGACCCCGATCCATTTTCGCAGGCGGCGATCGCGAGCCCGAACGGGTTCACCGGAGTCGATGGGCTTTTCCGCTTCACCCAGCAGGGCTTGGTGCAGCGCGGGCTCGCGGTGCTTGAGGTGCAGCCCGGCGGGGACAAAGTGGTGAGCCCAGCACCGCGCAATTTCCAGGATTTCGCCTACTAGCCGAAAAGCGCGCCCAGTACCGAATTGAGCCGTTGGCGGCCGGCGGCGGTAGCGACGAAGCGCTCCCTGTCGAGGGTGACGAACCCGCCATCGATCAGCCGAGTCAGGGAAATCCCGAACAGTGTTTCTATCGAACACTCGGCGAGGGCTTCGAGCCGTGCCCGCGGGATGCCCTCGCTGAGGCGCAGCCCCATCATCACCATCTCCTCGACCGCGCTTTCGCGCGGGATCGCGGTCTTTTCTTCAAATTGGCGGTCTTTCAGCCAGGCCTCGGGCAAGCGGCGCTGGCGGGTCGCGTATTTGACGCCGGCGCTGGTTATGCGGCCGTGCGCACCCGGGCCGATGCCGAGATAGTCCTCGTAGCGCCAATAGACGAGATTGTGCCGGCACTCAGCGCCTGGCTGCGCATGGTTGGAGATTTCGTAAGCTCGCATATTTCGGGCGGCCAGCCGCTCCTGGGTCATTTCAAACAGGGCGGCCGTCGTCTCGTCATCGGGCATGGGGAGTTCGCCCAGCCGTGCCCGAGTGTGAAACGCGGTCCCCGGCTCGATCGTCAGTTGATAGAGCGACAGGTGCTCGCCGGCGAGCGACAACGCCTCGTCCAATTCCTCGCGCCATGCCGCCATAGTCTGACCCGGCCGCGCATAGATCAAATCGAACGAGGCGCGCCGGAACAGCTTCTGCGACAGCTCGATCGCGGCGATCGCCTCGGCGCGGTCGTGGCCACGGCCGAGGAACTTGAGCGCCTCCGGATCGAGCGACTGCACCCCTAGCGACAGACGGTTGACCCCGGCTTCGGCGAAGCCGGCGAAGCGTTCGGCCTCGGCCGAGTTCGGGTTGGCCTCGAGGGTGATCTCGAGATTGCGGGCGGTCTTCCAGTGCCGTTTGACACGCTCGATGAGAGCCGCCGCGGTCTCGGGCGGCATCAGCGACGGCGTGCCGCCGCCGAAAAAGATCGAGACGACCTCATGCTTCGGCGCCAACTCGGCCTGGCGGTCGAGATCAGCGAGCAGTGCGTTAGTCCAACGCCGCGCGTCGATGCTCTCGCGGACATGGCTGTTGAAGTCGCAATAGGGGCATTTCGACCGGCAGAACGGCCAATGGATGTAGACAGCGAGCGGCGGGCGGGCCATCGCCTCAATCGAAGCCGGCGGCGACCAGCGTGGCGAAGGCGCGGGCGCGGTGATCGACCCGATATTTCTCTTCCGGCGCCATCTCGCCGAAGGTGATTGCGTATCCATCTGGAATGAATATGGGGTCGTAGCCGAAGCCGTTCTCGCCGCGCGGTGGCCAGGTCAGGGTTCCGTGGACTTCACCGTGGAACACCGCTTCCTCGCCGTCGGGCCAGGCCAGCGCGAGCACCGAGACAAACGCGGCGCGGCGGTCTTTGTTGCCAAGCTCTCGGTTGACGCGCTCCATCGCCACCGTGAAGTCGCGCCCGGGCCCGGCCCAGCGAGCCGAATAGATTCCCGGCGCGCCACCTAGGGCCGGCACGACAAGGCCAGAATCGTCGGCCAGCGCCGGCAGGTTCGCGGTCTGCGCCGCCGCACGGGCCTTGAGCGCTGCATTGGCCTCGAAGGTGTCGCCGGTTTCCTCCGGCTCGGCGATGCCGAGTTCGGCGGCACCGACGGCGTTTATCCCGAACGGCGCGAGCAACGCGGCGATCTCGACCAATTTGCCGGGATTGTGGCTGGCGATGACCAGCCTGCCGCCGGCGAACCTCCGCGCCATGAGTCTCAGCCGAGAGCGGCCAGCTGTAGCCGGGTCAATTTGGCGATCCCAGCGCGGGCCAAGTCCAGCATGGCGGTGAAGCTTGCCTCGTCGAACGGCGCGCCCTCGGCGGTGGCCTGGATTTCGATGATCTTGCCGGAGCCGGTCAGGACGAAATTGGCATCGGTCTCAGCACCGGAATCTTCGGCGTAGTCGAGATCGAGCACCGGCGTGCCGCCGCATACGCCACACGAGATCGCCGCGACCGAATCGGTGAGCGGCATCGCCGGCAACAGCCCGGCGGTGACCAACTTGCCCAGCGCCAGATGGAGAGCAACGTAGCTGCCCGTGATCCCTGCTGTGCGCGTCCCGCCATCGGCCTGGAGCACGTCGCAATCGATCTTGATCTGCCGCTCGCCCATGGCGACGAGATCGGTCACCGCGCGCAGCGAGCGGCCGATCAGGCGCTGGATTTCCTGAGTACGGCCGCTTTGGCGCCCGCGCGCCGCCTCACGGTCGGTACGGGTATGGGTCGAGCGCGGCAGCATGCCGTATTCCGCCGTCACCCAGCCCTTGCCGCTGTTCCGCATCCACGGCGGCACGCGCTCCTCGATGGTCGCGGTACACAGCACATGGGTGTCGCCGAACTTCGCGAGGCATGACCCCTCGGCATATTTGGTGACGCCGGTTTCGAGGGTGACGACGCGCATCGCGTCGATGGTGCGTCCGGAGGGGCGCATGAAAATCTCCTAGAACAGAGTGCCTTGGCCGGGAAGGGGACCTTTGGGGCGCGGGGAACGCCGCGGCCGCGCGAGCGCGCCGGCCACCACATCGACCTTGCCGTCGTGGAATTCGAGCTCCAGCGCGCCCGGCGTCACCTTGGCCGCGTCGGCGATGATCGCGTCGCCGCGGCGGACCACGACATAGCCCTCGTTCAGCCGCCGCTCGTGCGTGTCGGAGAGGCTTGTCAGCCGGCCGCCCAACCCCTCGACCATCCGACGATGCTCGGCGATCGCGCGGGCGGCGGCGGCAGCGAGGCGCGGCGTGCAATCGTCGAGCCGGGCGCGGGCGCGGGCGATGTCGGCGGCGAGCGCTGCCGGGCGCAGGCGCGTGGCGCTGAGTTGCGCGCGTGCGGCAGTGAGCCGGCCTAGCATCGCAGAGCGTAGCCGCTCGCTGCGGTCGTCGAGGCGCTGCGCTGCGCTGCCGATGAGATCGTGCGGGTCGGGCAGCCCGCGCGCGAGCCCGGCAAGATGCAGCCGGTGCTCGCTGAACAGGCGACTAAGGCCCTGCGCCAGCCGCGCGGTCTTGCCGCCCAATTCGGCGACGAGGTCGAGGCGCACCGGCACTGCCATCTCGGCCGCCGCGGTCGGGGTCGGCGCGCGGCGGTCGCTGGCGTGGTCGATCAGGGTCGTGTCGGTCTCGTGCCCGACCGCCGAGATCAGCGGGATCGCTGAGGCCGCCGCGGCACGCACGACGATCTCCTCGTTGAACGCCATCAAATCTTCGAGGCTGCCGCCGCCGCGCGCGACGATGATCAGGTCGGGGCGCGGCACCGTGCCTCCGGGCGAAAGGCGATTGAACCCCTCGATCGCCGCGGCGACCTGCGCCGCCGCGTTCTCGCCCTGCACCGCGACCGGCCAGACGATGACCCGGCGCGGAAAGCGGTCGGCGAGCCGGTGCAGGATGTCGCGGATCACCGCGCCGGTCGGCGAGGTGACGACGCCGATCACCCCCGGCAGAAACGGCAGCTTCTTCTTGTGCTCGGCGTCGAAAAGACCTTCCGCCACAAGGCGCTTGCGGCGCTCTTCAAGCAACTTGAGCAGCGCGCCGATCCCGGCCAGCTCGATCGAATCGACGATCAGCTGATATTTCGAGCGGCCGGGATAGGTGGTGAGCCGGCCGGTGGCGATCACCTCCATCCCATCCTCGGGCTGGATCGAAAGCCTGATCGCGGTGGTGCGCCAGCACACCGCGTCGAGCACCGCGTCGGCATCCTTCAACGCGAAATAGCAGTGGCCCGAGCCGACCCGCTTGAAGCCGCTGACCTCGCCGCGGACGCGGACGATGGAGAAATTTTCTTCGATCGAGCGCTTGAGCGCCGCCGCCAGCTCGGAAACGGTATATTCCGGTTGGTTGGTTTGCAGCCCAGGGGACTGCATGGCTGGGGCGGCGAGCAGATCGTTCATCGCCCGATTATACGGGAGCCGGAGAGCACTCGCTAATGCGCATCCTCGTCGTCGGGTCGGGCGGACGCGAACATGCACTGTGCTGGGCGATTTCGGCGTCGCCCCTGGTCGACCGCGTCTATTGCGCGCCGGGTAATGCCGGGATCGCCGAGGACGCCGAGTGTGTGCCGATCGGCGTCATGGATTTTACCGCGATCATCGCGTTCTGCAAGAAGGCGCCGATCGATCTGGTCGTGGTCGGGCCGGAGGCGCCGCTGGTCGCCGGCCTCGTCGATGCGCTTGAAGCCGCGGGCATCGCCGCGTTCGGGCCGAGCAAGGAAGCCGCCGCGCTCGAAGGCTCCAAAGGCTTCATGAAGGACCTCTGCGCGCGAGAGGGCATTCCGACCGCCGCTTACCGCCGCTTCACCGACGCGGCCGCCGCCAAGGCCTATATTGCCGCGCAGGGCGCGCCGATCGTGGTCAAGGCCGACGGGCTGGCGGCGGGGAAGGGGGTGGTCGTCGCCGCCACCCTGTTTGAAGCGAGCGAGGCGGTCGATGCCGCGCTCGGCGGACGGTTCGGCACGGCCGGAGCCGAGATCGTCGTCGAGGAATTTCTCGCCGGCGAGGAGGCGAGTTTCTTCGCGCTGTGTGACGGCGAGCACGCGCTGCCGCTTGCGGCGGCACAGGATCACAAGCGGGTCGGCGACGGCGATACCGGCCCCAATACCGGCGGCATGGGCGCCTATTCGCCCTGCGCCGCGGTGACGCCGGAGATCGAAGGCCAGGTGATGGAGCGCATAATTCTGCCCACCGTGCGGGCGATGGCGCGCGATGGCCACCCTTACAAGGGCGTGCTCTACGCCGGGCTGATGCTGACCGCCGAAGGGCCGAAGCTCATCGAATACAATTGCCGCTTCGGCGACCCCGAATGCCAGGCGTTGATGATGCGGCTGCAAAGCGATCTGGTGCCGGCGCTCTTGGCCACCCGCGACGGCATCCTCAACCGCGTCGATCTGCGCTGGTACGACGAGAGCGCGATCTGCGTGGTGATGGCGGCGAACGGCTATCCCGACGACCCGCAACGCGGGACGGAAATCCGCGGGTTGGCGGCGGCCGGGGCCGAGCCTGATGTGAAGATTTTCCACGCCGGCACCAAACGCGATGGCGACCGCATCCTCGCCGATGGCGGCCGCGTGCTCGGGGTCACCGCGACCGGCATCGACCTCGACGCCGCCCGCGAGCGCGCCTACCGCGCGGTCGACAAGATCGATTGGCCCGGCGGCTTTTGCCGGCGGGATATCGGGAAGAGGGGCGGCTAGTCAGCGCTCGGCCAGTTGAGGCGGATGGGGTCTTTGCCGTCCCAGTTTTTCGCCGCCTCGCGCACCTGATCGAAGATGCGCATGCGGGTCGGGGTTGCCTCGGCCATCTCGATGACCGTGCCGGGGTGGCCCTCTTCGAGAAAATAGATGAACGGGCCGCGCGGGCTCTCGCCTTCCTGGCCGACATGCCAGCCGCTCGCTAGCGCCTTGTCGCGGATCTCGTGATAGTTGACAGGCCACGACGACCAGTGCTGCCCGCCTTCCTTGCCGGCGTTGAGGAAATCCCAGTAGAGGCTCGGCGTCTGGCAGCGCTGCTGGATCAATTCGAGTTGGATGTCGCCCGAATTGGCGAGCGCGATCGACAGATGCGGGGTGTCGTAGGGCTGGCCCTTGTAGCGGTAGCCGGTGAGTGGTAGCCGCTCGGCATAAAACCACGGGCCGACACCACAGACCTCGACCCAATGCTTCATCGCCTTGTCGATGTCGCGCACGACGATGCCGATCTGCCGCATCTCGCCGAAAATCCGGCTCATGGTTTTCTCCTGTGATTACGCAACCCGCCTCGCCCGCCATTCGCCGGCGCCGAACTGGCTGCGGTTGACGATGCCGCTATTCTGGTCGCTGGCGGCGCCAAGCTCGACTATGCCCGACATCGCACCGTCGCCGACCTTGCCCTCGAAGCGGAATGAGATCGTGGCCGCCTCGTAGCGCCCGCCGAAGGTGAAGCGCACCACATCGCCCTCGACCGCGCCGCTGACCGGGCCGTCGAATTGGGCCGAGCGCTGGTGGCCGGAGAGCGCCGCGCCGCTCTGTTCGAGGCTGAGACGGTGCACCCGCGCGCCATGCAGCAGGTCGAGCTGCAATTCCCAAGACCCGGACAGGGTCAGGGCCGGGGCGCGCGCCGGCACCCGCTCAGCCTGAGCCGAGACGAGAAGCGCGGCGACCACCGCGTCGCCGACTTGGCTAGCCTCGCCCGGCTGGAGCTGGAACGGATCGACCGCGATCGAGTTCTCGGTCGCTGAATTGTCGTCGAGCATGACCCGCGGCTCGCCATCGAGCACGCGCTGGCGCAGGGCGAGGCCGTCGAGCGGGTAGCGCTCGCGGTCCCAAGTGATCTTGAGCCGGGGCACGCGGTCGATCCCGGCGGGTGCGACGACCGCGCTCGTGGCGCCGGGGATCTGCGCCACCCGGGCGGCGATCGTCGCGCAATCGGCGTCCCACTTCGCGCGCTCCTTGGCGGGGTCGCGCTCCTCGAACCAGTATTCGAGGGCGGCGAGGACGCCGATGATGTCCTCCTTCGACACCTTCATCGGCCGGCCCAGCGCCTGGTGCGGCGAGCCGTTGCGCCAGGCCGCCTCGACGAGCTTCTTGCTGCCGAGCAGCAGGCCGCTGGTTTGCGGGCCGCGCAGAAACTTGCCGCCGCTGTAGATGACGAGGTCGGCGCCTCGCTGCAGCCACGGACTCGGCCGCTCGATATGCTCGCTGGCGGCATCGACCATGATCGAGATGCCGCGCGGCTTGCAGACCGCGGCGATCTCCTCCAGCCGCACCTCGGTCAGATGCTCCTGTTTGCCGAGTAGCACAACGAGCGCGACCGGCTCTTCCAGCGCCTTGTCGAGATCGGCGCGGGTCTCGATCTCGACGATATGGCAACCGCACATTCGCACCGCCTGGTCATAGGCGAAGCGCTGCTGCCTCGGGATGATGACGCGGTTGACCATGCCGTCGGTGAACGGCAGGCGCAGCATCTTGACCGGGTCGTTGCCGGCGACGCAGGCGGCGGTCCCCAGCGCGACCGCGGCGGCGCTGCCGCAGGTGACGATGCCCGACTCGGCGCCGGTCAGCTCGGCGATCCGCTTGCTCGCCGCCGCCATCAGCTCGTCGAGGTTGACGAAGTGGCGCGAGGCGGCGTCAACCGCGGCGCGCACCTCGGGTAGCATCAGGCTGCCGCCATGCATCGTGCGGACGCTGCAGCAATTGATGAACGGGCGCACGCCGAGCGCGAGATAGGGGTTGGTCGTCATGCCACCTCCGGCAACAAGCGAAGAAGGATTATAACAGGCAGATGACGCACGCGACCCAGCCGGAGCCGGCGTTGGTGCTGTTTTCGGGCGGGCAGGATTCGGCGACCTGCCTCGCTTGGTCGCTGGCGCGCTTCTCCCGGGTCGAGACCATAGGGTTCGATTATGGCCAGCGGCATCGTGTCGAGCTCGATTGCCGGGGGCGAATCATCGCCCGACTCAAGACCGAGTTTCCGCATTGGGGCGCGAAGCTCGGAGAAGATCATCTCGTCGATCTGTCGGTGCTCGGCCGGCTGAGCGAGACGGCGCTGACCAGCGAGACCGAGATCGCTTTCGCCGAGAGCGGGCTCCCCAATACCTTCGTCCCCGGCCGCAACCTGTTGTTCTTCACCTTCGCCGCGGCGATCGGCTACCGGCGCGGGCTCCGGCACCTGGTCGGCGGGATGTGCGAGACCGATTATTCGGGCTACCCGGATTGCCGCGACGACACCTTGAAGGCATTGCAGGCGACCCTGTCAGTCGGCATGGACCACCGCTTTGTCATCCACACGCCCTTGATGTGGCGCGACAAGCGGGCGACATGGGAACTGGCCGAGGAATTGGGCGGCGAGAGGCTGGTGGAACTGATCCGCGAAGAGAGTCACAGCTGCTATCTCGGCGAGCGCGGCCAGCGCCACGATTGGGGTTATGGCTGCGGCAAGTGCCCGGCCTGCGAGCTGCGCCGCAAGGGCTGGGAGGCGTATAAAAGCGGTCCGGCATGAGTTACGCGGTCAAGGAAATCTTCTACACGTTGCAGGGCGAGGGCGCGCTGACCGGGCGGCCGTCGGTGTTCTGCCGTTTTACCGGGTGCAATTTGTGGTCGGGGCGCGAGGAAGACCGCGCGTCGGCCGCCTGCAGCTTCTGTGACACCGATTTCGTCGGGATGGATGGCACCGAAGGCGCACGCTACGAGACCGCTGACGCACTCGCCGACACGATCGCCGCGTCGTGGCCGACGGGAAACCGCGACCGCTTTGTCGTCTGTACCGGCGGCGAACCGCTGCTGCAGCTCGATACGGCGCTGATCGACGCGTTGCACGGACGCGGTTTCGAGATCGCGGTCGAAACCAACGGCACGATCCCGCTGCCGGCGGAACTCGACTGGGTGTGCGTCAGCCCGAAGGGCACCGCCGAGCTCGTCGTCAAATCCGGCGACGAATTGAAGATTGTCGTGCCGCAGGAGGGGGTCGACCCGCTTGCCTTCGCCGATCTCGCCTTCCGCCGCTTCTCGGTACAGCCGATGGACGGACCCGAGCGCGAGCGCAACACCGCGCTGGCGATCCGGTTCTGCCTCGATCACCCAAGATGGCAGCTGAGCCTGCAGACGCATAAGGTGACTGGAATTCGCTAACGGCGGGGCCAACAGCACCTTGATATAGTTGGTATTTTTTTCTCTCCCGGCACGGAAAACAGCGGAAATAACAGCAAGAAAACAGCGGCGGATCAGCGGCGACAACAGCAGCGGATCAGCGGCCGCCGCCGCTGTTTCAGTGCTGTTTCGAGGGAGCGTTCGCGCATTCCCACCCACACTACCAACGCTACGCGTCGGCTTCCCTCTCCCCGCAGGGCGGAGAGGGGTTTCCGGCGACAGGCATCGCCGCGAGGACGTTCGTAACAGTCTTATTCACTGCCTAGTTCCGGTTTGCCGGGCGGCTGGGTCATTCCGTGCGCTGTTGGGCTTGTTATCGTGGCTATTGCCTCAACAGCGCCCGCGCCGATGGTCGTTGTTATTTCGGCCGCGGGACGACAGACGGCTCTTCTTGGTTGTGCCTTGTTCTATGCCCGCGCGCGGAAAATCAGCACGCTCGCCAAGCTCCGGTTTCGGCTTCAATCAACAAGCCACTTGGTGGCGATGCCGGCTCTCTTGGTTCCGACACTACTGCGGATTTGAGAACATAACAGAAACATATCAAGAGCTGCGCCAATTTTTTTGGCGATTTTAGTCCGGCCAGCGGCGATGCAGCCAGAACCACTGCTCCGGCCGTTCGCGGATCCAGCCCTCCAATGTCCGGTTAACCGCGGTCATCAGCGCCAGCACGCCGGCGTCGCGGTTGCCGCTCCGGGGAAGCGGTAACTTGGGATAAATCGTGAGGCGGAAATGCGCGCCCCCGGTCCGCTCGACCCGCACCGGCAGCACGTCGCAATCGAAATGCAACGCGAACAGCGCCAACGCCGGCGCGGTCATCGCCGGCCGGCCGAAAAATGGCACGGCGATGCCGTCATTGAGTTTCTGGTCGACGAGGAGGCTCAGATGCCCGCCCCGGCGCAGCGTCGCGGCTGCGCGCCTGGACGCTACCGCGCCCTTGGGGATCAGCTCGCCCTGGTCGCCGCGCAGTCGGCCGATCAGGCGGTCGAAGAGCGGGTTGTTGGCGGCGCGGTAGATCTGGGCGATGTCGAGCCCGTATTGGCCGCCGGCGAGCGCCGCGATCTCCCAATTCCCCAGATGCCCCGAAAACAGCACCACCCGGCGCTCCGCGGCAAGCGCCGCGTCGAGATGTTCGAGGCCGCGGGTCTCGACCCGGCCACTGGGCTCGAACACCTTGATCTTGCGCAGATGCGGGTACTCCGCCGCGACCCGCCCGAGGTTGTCCCACATGCCGCGGACGACCGTGTCGATTTCGGCCTCGGACAGCGCGGGCATGGCGGCGCGGAGATTGAGTCGGGCCCGCTTGCTGACGCCGAGATGCGGGCCGATCCGCCGCGCGATGGCCCCACCGAGCGCCGAGGCGCGGTCAAGCGGCAACAAGCCGAAACCGCTAAAGGCGAGCGTGGCGAACCAGGCCTCGATGCGGTAGGTCCAGCCGACCGGCGCCGCGCGCCGCTCAGCCGATTGCGGCGCCACTTGCCTGCAGCACCCGCGCGAGCAGGGCGTCGAGCGCCGACCGGTCGCGCCACTCGATGCGAACCTCGAGAACCTCGACGCCGGCGCGCGCTTCTGGCCGCAGCCGCGCGGCGTCCTTGGCGGTGGTGACGAGCAGCGCCCGCTCGCGCTCGGCGGCGGCGCGCAAGGCGGCGATCTCGGCATCACTAAAGGGGTGATGGTCCGGGTATGGATGCTCCGCCGCCAGTTCCGCGCCAAGCCGGCGCAGCGTCGCGAAGAATTTCTCCGGCCGCCCGATGCCGGCGAAGGCGACGACGCGCTTTCCGGCGAAACGCTCGCCGTTCACTGGCGCGAGCGCGGCGTGCAGGATTGGGCAGGCGGTGCCGGCAAGCCCGCGCGGGATGATTTCGCCATCGAGCAGGACGATGGCGTCGGCGCGGGCGAGCCCGGCCTCGATCCGCTCGCGCAGCGGGCCAGCCGGCAACAGCCGGCCATTGCCAAAACCATAGGCCGCATCGACCACCAGCAGCGATAAATCCTTGGCGACGGTGGGGTTCTGGAACCCATCGTCGAGCAGCACCGCGCCGGCGCCGGCTTCTGCGGCAACCCGCACTCCGGCGGCGCGGTCGCGCGCCACCCAGGTCGGCGTTTGGGCCGCCGCCAGCAGCGCCTCGTCGCCGACCGCATCGGAATCGTGGGTCGCGGGATCGACCTGTAACGGTCCGGCGAGCCGCCCGCCATAGCCGCGCATCACGATATGCGGGCAAATGCCGCTCTGGCGCAGCACGTCGACGAGCGCGAGCACGACCGGCGTCTTGCCGGCGCCGCCGACGATGAGATTGCCGACGCAGATCACCCGTACCGGGGCCCGGTATGGGTGGGCGAGGGCTCGGTGCACCCTGCTCGCGGCGTCGATCGCCGCGCCTACCGGCGCGAGGAGACCGGCCAAGATGTTCGCCCCTGGGCCGGGCGCCTCGTCCCAGAACTCAGGCGTTCGCATCGATCGTTTCCCGCGGCGCCATCGGGTCGAGCCAGGGCGCGAGGCGCTCCATCACCGCATCGAGCGTGCCGAGTCCGCTGGCGGCGACGCGGGTGGCGCGCTCGGCGCGCTTGGTGCGCAGTGCCGGGTCGTCGAGCAGCCGCGACACTGCGGCAGCGAGGGCTCCCTCGTCGGCGACGATTTCCGCCGCCTGCGCGCTCTCCAGCGCGTCGACCATCGTCGCGCAATTGGCAGTATGCGGCCCGAGCAGGATGGCGCAATCGAGGCGCGCCGCCTCGAACGGGTTGTGCCCGCCGATCTCGACCAGCGAGCCGCCGACAAAGGCGATGCCGGCGATGCTGTAAAGCATCCCGAGTTCGCCGAAGGTGTCGGCGAGGTAGAGATCGACATTGGCCGTCACCGGGTCGCCGCGCGAGCGGCGGGCGACGCGCAGTCCACGCGCTTCGGCCATTGCGGCGATATCGTCGCTCCGCACCGGGTGGCGCGGCGCGACGATGGTCAGGAGGCCGGGGTGTGTGGCGGCGACCCGGCTGTGCACCCCGGCAGCGATTTCGTCCTCGCCGGCATGGGTGCTGGCGGCGAACCAGATCGGGCGATCGCCGATCTGTTCCCTGAGGGTCGCCGTTGCCTCGGCATCGACCGGCAGGCGTTTTGCGGCGGATTTGAGGTCGCCGACGCTTGCCACCTGGGCGGCGCCGAGTTCGCGCAGCCGCGCGCATTGCACCTTGTCCTGCGCCAGGCACAGCGAGAACGACTCTAGCATTGGCCGAGCAAGTCCCGGTACAGCGCGCCAGCGGGCGTGCGAGCGCGCCGACAGCCGGGCGTTGAGCAGCAGCATCGGGATATTACGGCGCCGGGTCATCAGCACCAGGTTCGGCCATAACTCGGACTCAATCCAGACCGCCAGGTTGGGGCGCCAATGGTCGAGAAACCGCCGGACCGCCCGCGGCAGGTCCGCCGGCACGAACTGGTGCCGCGCGCCACGCGGCAGCCGGGTCTCGAGTAGCCGCGCCGCGGTGACGGTGCCGGTGGTGATGAGGATTTCAAGACCCGGACGCTCCTCGAGGATGCGTTCGATCAGCGCCAAGGCTGACATCGCCTCGCCGATGCTCGCGGCATGCACCCAGATCAGCGGCTTGTCCGGGCGCTTGCCGCCGGGAATGCCGAGCCGCTCGGCGAAGCGCGCGGCGTCCTCCTTGCCGCGGCGCTGCCGTGATTTCAGATAGACCAGCACAAACGGCGCCGCCGCGGCGGTGAGGCCGCGATAGAGCGTCGGCAGGATCACAGCCGTTTTCCGGCGGCCAGGTCGATTTCGCCGGCGGGGTCGCAGGCCGGCGCCTGTGCGGGGCCATGACCGACCAGGCTATCGGCGAGAGCGGACATCTCGCGCATCCGCTGCTGGAGAAGCTGCCGCATGTGCTCGATGCCCGCTTCGTCGAGGTCGCGATCGATCATGATCGGTTCGCCCCATACGAAAACGCCGCGGCCGAACGGCAGGGCGAGATGCATGCGATCCCAGCTACGCATGATCCGCCGCCGGCTGGTGGCGAAAGCGATCGGGATGATCGGCACCTGAGCGAGCCGGGCGACGTTGACGATGCCGCTCGAAGCCACCATCGCCGGACCGCGCGGCCCGTCGGGGGTGATCGCGATGCAGTCGCCGGCGGCAAGCAGCTTGACCAGCGAGCGCAGGGCAGCGCCGCCGCCGCGGCCGGTCGAGCCCGCGACCGACTTCACCCCGAAATGGGCGATCACGTCGGCGATGATGCGGCCGTCGCGATGGGTCGAGATGAGGATGTGCATCGGCGCCATGCGTCGCCACGCCACGGGGATCATCATCATCCGTCCGTGCCAGAACGCGCCGACAAAAGGCCTTCCCTCGTCGCACATGCGGCGGGTGTGCTCGGCGCCTTCATGGGTCCAGCGGTTGGTCGCGTAGACAAAGCGAATGTAGAGCTGGATCGCGAAGCACAGCACCGCGTGCAGCCGCTCGCTGCGGGCGATCCGGCGGCTCCACCCGCGAAACGCCTTCATTCCGAAGGTGCCTCGATCAGCGCGGCATCGTCAGCCGGCGCGAACTGTGTCTCGTAGAGCCGGGCATAAAGCCGGCCGTGCGCGAGGAGCTGCGCGTGCTTGCCGGTCTCGACGATGCGCCCGCGATCCATGACGCAGATGAGGTCGGCGCCGGTGATCGTCGACAGGCGATGGGCGATGACGAGCGTCGTGCGGCCGCGCATCAGCCGCTTGAGCGCCGCCTGGACCTGGCGCTCGCTCTCGTTGTCGAGCGCCGAGGTCGCTTCGTCGAGCAGCAGAATCGGCGCGTCTTTCAGCATCGCCCGCGCGATCGCCAGTCGCTGACGCTGGCCGCCCGACAGGCGGATGCCATGCTCGCCGACCAGCGTGTCGTAACCCTGGGGCAGCTCAGCGATAAAGCGGTCGGCGCCGGCCGCCGCCGCAGCGGCTTCGATTTCTTCCTGGCTCGCGCCAAACCGGCCGTAGGCGATGTTCGCGCGCACCGTATCGTCGAACAGGCTCGCCTCCTGCGCCACCAAGGCCAACGCGCCGCGCAACGACGCCAAGGTCACATCGCGAATGTCCTGGCCGTCGATCGCGATGCTGCCGGCGCCGACATCATAGAAGCGTGGGATCAGGTTGAGCATCGTCGACTTGCCGGCTCCCGATGGGCCGACCAGCGCCACCGTCGTGCCGGCCGGCACAGTCAGCGAGACGCCGTCGAGCGCGACCGCGGGCGGCTGATAGCCGAAGCGCACGTCGTTGAAGGCGATCTCGCCACCGGCGACGCGCAGCGGCGGCGCGCCGTCCCGATCGCGGATCGCGGGCTCGATGTCGAGCACCTCGAACAAGCGCTGCGCCGCGGCCAACCCCTCCTGCAACGAGGCGTTGAGGCTCGCCAGGCTTTTGAGCGGCTGGTAGGCAAGCAAGAGCGCGGTGATGAAGGTGAAGAACGCGCCCGGGGTGCGCGCGCCTTCGATCACCTGGTAGCCGCCATAGAGGATCACCACGGCGATCGCCGAGCCGCCTAGCGCCTCCATCATCGGCGAGGCGCGGGCGCGGGTGCGGTTGGCTCGGTCGATCAGTCGGAACATGCGCTCGAACAACTCCCCGGCGCGGTGTTGCTCGTAAGCTTCCATGCCGTAGGCCTTGACATGGCGAGCGCCCTGGAAGGTCTGGTTCAACAGCGTGGTGATCAGCCCGGCCTCGACCTGTGTGCTGGCCGAGACCCGGCGCATCCGCCGGCCGATACCGGAGATGGGACGGATCGCCAGCGGGAAGGCAAAGAACGAGGCGAGCGCCAGCACCCAATCCTCGTAGAACATCAGCGCCACGAGAAACACCACCGTGACGGCATCCTTGCCGATGCCCACCAGGACATTCGCCGCGGCGCTGCGCAAAAAGATGACGTCGGCGATGAAGCGCGAAACCAACGTGCCGCTGGCATTGGCATTGAAATAGGCGAGGTCGGCGCGAATCAGCCGGGCATAAAGGGCATTCTGGACATCGGTGATGACGCGCTGGCCGACGCGGCTCATCAATACCGCGTCGCCATAGTCGGCGATGCCCTTGATGATCGCGATCGCAAAGACCGCACCGGCGATCAGCAGCAGCAGCGACCCGTCGTGGCCGACGAAGATGCGGTCCAGCATCGGTTGCATCAGCCACGCGCGCACCGCGGTGCTCGCGGAGCCAATGCCCATGCAGACGAAGGCGAGAACGATGGCACCGCGATGAGGCCAGATGAAGTCGCGGGTTAGCCGCCGCACCAGTGCGGCGGAGGGCGGCGCGCCTTCTGTCATCGGTCGCGCGCTCAACCCTGAAACCTCACGCTCCGGCGACGGTCAGATCGTCAATGCGCAGGGTCGGCGCGTCGGCGCCGGTGCGGAATTCGAGATCGTTGGCCGCGACCATCCGGGCAAACATGTCTTTGAGGTTGCCGGCGACCGTCATTTCGCTGACCGGGAAGGCGATCGCGCCATTCTCAATCCAGAACCCCGATGCGCCACGGCTGTAGTCGCCAGTGACGCCGTTGACCCCCATACCCATCAGTTCGGTCACATATAGCCCACTCTTGATGTCGGCATAAAGCTCCTGCGGGCTTTGTGAGCCGGGCTCGATCCACACATTGGTCGCGGCGGGCGTCGGCGGCGAGGCGGTGCCGCGCGCGGCGTGCCCAGTCGTCGCCATCTTCAGCTGGCGGGCCGAGCGCAAATCGAGCAGCCAGGTTGTCAGCACGCCCTTGTCCACCAGCGCGCGGCGCTGGTTGGCGATGCCTTCGCCATCGAACGGCCGGGAGCGCTGGCCGCGCTGCTTGTGCGGGTCTTCGATCAAGGTGATCGCCTCGGGAAAAATGCGCTCGCCGAGCTTGTCCTTGAGGAAGCTGGTGCCGCGGGCGATCGACGGGCCGGAGATGGCGCCCAGCAGGTGCGATAGGAAACTGCGCGACACGCGCGGGTCGAACACCACCGGAAACTTGCCGGTCGGCATCTTGCGGGCGCCGAGGCGCCGGACCGCGCGCTGACCGGCCTCGCGGCCGATTTCCTCGGCGCTGCGCAGATCGCTGCCATAAACCGCGCTGGCGAAATCGTAGTCGCGTTCCATTCCGGTACCGGTGCCGGCGATCACCGAGGCGCTGACCCCGCAGCTCGAACCGGCATAGGAGCCGGCGAACCCGTTGGAAGCGACGAGCGCCACGCGCGAGCGGCCCCAGCCGGCGTCGGCGCCCTCGGAATTGGTGATCCCCACGACCGCGAGCGCGGCTTCCTCGGCGGCGCGTGCACGCTCGATCAGGGTCTCGGCGGTGGGCTCGGAAGGGTCGAAAATGTCGAGCTCGGGCCAATGATGGGTGATTTGGTCGGGGTCGGCGAGGCCGCAGAACGGGTCTTCGGGTATTGCCCGCGCCATCGCTACCGCTCGCTCGACAAGCTCATCCAGCGTCGCCGGCGCCCGGTCGCTCGACGATACCATCGCCTGCTGTTTGCCAATTAGCACACGCAGGCCGAGATCCTGAGCCTCCGAGCGCTCAAGCTTCTCGGTCTTGCCGAGCCGGCGGGTGTGCGACAGCGAGGCGCCGGCGATCGCCACCGCGTCGGCGGTGTCGGCCCCGGCCTTTTTCGCCTTGGCGATCAGGTCTTGCAGCAGGTTGAGGATGTCTTGTCCGTCGGTATCGGGCATCGGAACTCCAAAACTATTTCCAGATCGGCTTGCCGCTGCCCGGCAAGCCGTAGCTCGGCCATTTGCGGGTCACTTCCTCGATGACCGCGTCGGCCATGCGGATCGGCGTGCCCCAGGTTCGGGTCGTTTCGGGCGGCAGCTTGGTGGTCGCGTCGAGCCCGATCTTGCCGCCGAGCCCCGATTCGGGAGAGGCAAAATCGAGATAGTCGATCGGCGTGTTGTCGACCAGCGTCACGTCGCGCACCGGGTCCATGCGCGTCGAGATCGCCCACATTACGTCCTTCCAGTCGCGCACGGCGATGTCCTCGTCCACGACGATGACGAACTTCGTGTACATGAACTGCCGCAGGAACGACCAGATGCCCATCATCACGCGCTTGGCCTGGCCCGGATAGGTCTTGCGGATCGAGACGACGGCGATGCGGTACGAGCAGCCCTCGGGCGGCAGCCAGAAATCGACGATATCGGGGAATTGCTGCTGCAACAGCGGCACGAACACCTCGTTGAGCGCCTCGCCGAGGACCGAGGGCTCGTCGGGCGGGCGGCCGGTGAAGGTCGAGAGGTAGATCGGGTCGCGCCGCATGGTGATAGCGCTGAGGCGAAACACCGGGAAGCGCTCGACCGAGTTGTAGAAGCCGGTGTGGTCGCCGTAGGGGCCTTCGTCGCCGTATTCGTCGAGCGAGACATGGCCCTCCAAGACGATCTCAGCCTCGGCCGGGACCTTCAGCGGCACGGTCTTGCAGTCGACGAGATCGACCCGCTTGCCGCGCAGCAGGCCGGCGAACTGGTATTCCGACAAGGTGTCGGGCACCGGCGTCACCGCGGCGAGGATCGTGCCCGGATCGGCGCCGATGACGGCCGCAGCGGGCAGCGGCTCGGTCTTTTCCTTTGACCAGCGCTGGTGATGCTGCGCGCCGCCACGATGGCGCAGCCAGCGCATCAAGGTCGTGTCGCGGCCGGTAACCTGCAGCCGGTAAATGCCGAGATTGAACCCGTCCTCGCGGCGCGTGCCGGGACCCTTGGTGACGATCAGCGGCCAGGTGACGAGCGGCGCCGGCTCGCCCGGCCAGCAGGTCTGGATCGGCAGCTTCGACAGGTCGATATCGCCGCCGGTGAGCACGATTTCCTGGCACGGTGCGCTGCCCGTCGTGCGTGGGCGCATCGCCATCGCGGTCTTCAAGAGCGGCAGCATCTCAAGCGCCTCGCGCCAGCCGCCGGGCGGCTCGGGCTGCTTCAGGAACGCCAGCGTCTCGCCGACCTCGCGTAGCTGGTGCGGCTCGCGATCCATGCCCCAGGCGACCCGCTCGACGGTGCCGAACAGGTTGACCAGCACTGGCATGGCGTATTTGCCGTCCGGCCCAATCACGTTCTCGAACAGCACCGCCGGCCCGCCCTCGGCGAGGAGGCGGGTCTGGATCTCGGTCATCTCCAGCACCGGCGACACCGGCTCCTTGACCCGGACGAGCCGCTGGCTCGCCTCGAGCCGGGCGATGAAGTCGCGCAGGCTGGCGTAGGGCATGCGCCTATATAGGCGCTGCCGCCGGAGACCGCGAGCGCAGCGACTCATCAAGTGCGGCGACGCTCCGCGTCGCCTTCGGTTCCGGCCCGCTCCCCCGCCCGGCCGCCCAATTAGCATACTCTCGTTGGGCGGCCGGGCGGGGGAGCGGGCCGGTGCCGGTTTCGCCGAGGCGAAACCTTCATCGCGCAGCGGGCAGGGCCGCGCCTGGCGCGGCTCTGGCTCGCAGCGCAAACAGCGAGGCGAAGGCGGCGAGGCACAGTCCGGCCGAAACCGCGATAGCGGCGGTGCCGATTTGGTCGATCAGCAGGCCGAACAGCAGCGGCGCCGCGGATTCGGCGATACGCGTCGGCACCGCCAAAAGACCGGTGCGTTTGCCATAACCAGTCGGTCCGAACAGCGCGAGGGGCAGGGTTCCACCGGCGATTGTCAGCATGCCGTTGCCGGCGCCGTGCAGGATGGCGAAGAACGTGATCCCCGCCGGTCCGAGCACGGCCATGCACGCGGCGCCGACAGGGTGAAGTAGCGCGGCGACCCGCGCCGGGATCAGCGGGTGAAACGAGCGCAGGATGCCGAACTCGAAGAGGCGCGCGCCGACCTGCGCAGGTCCGACAAGCGCCCCGGCGGCGATCGCGGCGACCGCGGAAGCACCGGCGCCCTCCAACAGCCGCGGCAGGTGCGCGGCGAGCGCGCCGCTGACGAACCGCGTCGCCGCGAAGAAGAAGGCGAGGGTCAACATCGCTCCCCGCTGGGGCTCGGGGCTGGACGGGGCGTGGCCAGTTGCCGCGACGCGCGGTATCGGCGGCTCCGCCGGTGCTGTCGGGATCAGCAGCCAGTTGGCCGGCGCGCACAGGAACAGGTTGAGCGCAGCCCAGAGGAAACAGGCCTCGCGCCAACCATAATGCGCCAGCATGAAGGCGCTCAGCGGCCAGCCGATCGTGCTGGCGAAGCCGGCGAACAGAGTGATGCCGGTGATCGGCGCCCGTGCGCCCACGCCATAGAGTCGGGTCAGCGTCGCGAAAGCCGGGCTATAGAGCCCCATCGCCGTGCCGACGCCGAGCACGAGCCAGGCGGCGATCAGCCCACCGACGCCCTGGGCAAGGCCGAGCATCGCCAGCCCCATCGCCAGCACGACATTCGACAGCGCGAGCACCGGCCGCCCACCATGGCGGTCGATCACCCGGCCGACGATCGGCGCCAGCCCGCTCGACAGCAGCAGCGCGACCGAGAAGATGCCGAAAAAGAGGCTGGGCGCGAGGCCAAGCGTCTTGGCGATCGGTGCGCCGAGGATCGCCGGCAGGTAATAGCTCGAGGCCCAGGCGAGGGTCTGCGTCGAGCCGAGCGCGGCGACGACGATGGTCTTGCTGTCTTTCACTCGGGCAGCACTTCCCACACCACGCCCTCGCGCGCCTCGCGGTCTTCGAGTTCGCGGCTCGTCGGGACGGTGTAGCGCGCGCGCTCGATCAGCCCTTCGCGCGGCAAGTAGGCTCGGCCCGGATCGCCGAGCAATGCTAGCCTACCGCGCGCCGCGATGCGGCGCAGCAGCCCGATCGCCCGCGACGCCATCGGCGCCTCGTAGCAGACGTCGCCGGCGAGCACGACGCTCCAGCCGATGACGGTGCGGTCGAGCATGTCGCGTGTTTCGACCGTGATGCTGACCCCGTTCAGCGGCGCATTGAGGGCGATGGCGGCGGCGGCAAAAGGGTCGATCTCGGCGGCGACGGCGCTCGCGGCGCCGGCTTTGGCGGCGGCGATGGCGACGATCCCCGAGCCGGAGCAGATGTCGAGCACCTCCTTGCCGGCGACGGTCTCGGGGTGGTCGAGCAGATAACGGGCGAGCGCCTGCCCGCCGGCCCAGGCGAAGGCCCAGAACGGCGGCGGTGTCCCGAAACGAGCCAGGCTCTCTTCGGTTGCCTGCCAGATCGGGGTGACCTCGGTCGCCAGATGCAGACGGATTTCCGGCACCAGCGGTGGCGCCGCGATCGCCGTGTTGCCGCGGACGAATGCGGCTGGGTCCATTTTAGACAAGATGACCGGCGACGATGGCGAAGAGCATCAGCCAGCCGACGATCCGGTTGGAGCGGAATTTCCTCAGGCAATCAATCGGGTCGTCGGTATCGACCATTGCTGCTTGCCAGGCGAGCTGCGCGGCGGCGAGCGCGCTGGCGATGAGGAAGACGGGGCTAAGGCCGGCGGCGATTCCTGCGGCGATCCACAACGCGACCGCGACGCCGTAGAACACGAACAAAAACGGTCGCGTCTTGTCGCCGAGCGCCAGGGCGGAGGATTTGACCCCAATGCGGGCGTCGTCCTCCTTATCCTGGTGCGCGTAAATCGTGTCGTAGCCGAGCGTCCAGCAGATGCCGCCGAGATAGAGCAGCACCGGCGGCCAGCCGAGGCTGCCGGTCACCGCGGTCCAGCCGATGAGCGCACCCCAATTGAAGTTGAGGCCGAGAAAGAGCTGCGGCCAATAGGTGACCCGTTTCATGAACGGATAGGTGATGATCAGCGCGAGCACCGCGATGCCAAGCCGCTTGCTCGCTATGTTGAGGCTCAGCAGCACCACCGCGCCGATGGCAAGTTGGGCGTGCATGAACCAGATTGCCTGGGTGACGGTGACTTTGCCACTGGGGATAGGCCGGGCGCGGGTGCGCGCGACCTTGGCATCGTAGTTGCGGTCGGCGATGTCGTTGAGGGTGCAACCGGCGCCGCGCATCACCACCGCGCCGAGCGCGAACAGCAGTATCAGGAGCGGGTCGGGCCAGCGCGGTCCAGCGAGCGCGATCCCCCACCAGCCGGGAAAGAGCAGCAGCCAGGTGCCGATCGGCCGGTCGAGCCTCGCCAGCCGCGCGTAAGGCTCGGCCCAGCGCGGCAGCAGCCGGTCGACCCAATCGCCAGCATGGATATCGGTCGGGTCGTCCGCAGGTTTCCCGACGGCGTCGTTCATCGGCTAATCTTGGGCCTGTGCTAGGCGCTTCTCAAGCCAGGCGGCTCGATCGATGGAGAAAGTTGCAACCCGCCTCTACATCCCGGCCGCGCTCGCCGAGGGCGGAGCGGCGGAGATCGACGCGGCGCAGGCGCACCGGCTGCGCCATGTGTTGCGGCTCGGGCCGGGCGCCTATGTCGCCGCTTTCAACGCGCGTGACGGCGAGTTTTTCTGCCGCATCGCCGAGCTCGAACGCAACGGTGGTTCGGTCGCGGTCGAGAGGAGGTTGCGCGCCCCCGAGCCGGAGGCGGATCTCTGGCTGCTGTTCGCGCCGATCAAGCGGTTGCGGCTGGATTGGTTGATCGAGAAGGGAACCGAGCTCGGGGTTTCCGCCTTTGTCCCAGTAATGACCGAACGCACCCAGCCAGAGCGGCTCAACCGCGAGCGCCTCGACGCGCATGCCGTCGCCGCGGCGGAGCAAAGCGAGCGCCTGTCGGTGCCCGAGATTCGCGCCGCGGAGCGGCTGCCGAAGCTGCTCGCCGGCTGGGCATCCGCTCGCCAACTCGTCGTCTGCGACGAGACCGGCGGCGGCGAGCCCATCGCCGAAGTCTTAGGCCAGCTGACCCCAGGCCGGCCGACGGCGCTGCTCATCGGGCCGGAAGGCGGGTTCGCCGAGAGGGAACTTGACGCTCTCGCCGATCTCTCGTTTGTTACCCGCGCTGGGCTTGGTCCCCGCGTGTTGCGCGCCGAGACCGCTGCTCTCGCCGCCCTGGCGGCGTACCAGGCAATCGCCGGAGATTGGCGTCGCAGTCGTTCTCGCTGACGGCTGGGGGGTTGCCGACTGGCGCGTTCGTCCGATCTATTGTCATGCACCTTGGAGTATCGTCACCGCATGTCCGCCCCGCCGAAATCGCCTGGAGCGCCGATCACCAGCAAGCGGCAGCTCGTCGAGTACCACGAGTCCGGTAACAAGCCGCCCTCGGCCTGGCGGGTCGGCACCGAGCATGAGAAATTCGTCTTTCGGCACAGCGATCTGAAGCGGGTGCCCTATGAGGGGCCGGACGGGATCGGCGCGCTGCTGCAGGGGATGCTGCGCTTCGGCTGGGACCCGGTCATGGAGGCCGGCAACATCATCGCGCTGGAAAACGACGCGCGATGTTCGATCACCCTGGAGCCGGGCGGGCAATTCGAGCTGTCGGGCGCGCCGTTGGAAACCATCCACCAGACTTGCGACGAGGTGCACGAGCACCTGCGCCAGGTGAGGGAGGTCTGCGACGAGCTCGGCCTCGGCATGCTCGGGCTCGGGTTCGACCCGAAATCGCGGCGCGAGGATATCAGCTGGATGCCCAAAGGGCGCTACCGGATCATGCGCTCCTACATGCCGAAAAAGGGCCAACTCGGGCTCGACATGATGCTGCGCACCTGCACGGTGCAGGCGAACCTCGACTACCAATCCGAAGCCGACATGGTGAAGAAGTTCCGCGTCAGCCTGGCCTTGCAGCCGGTGGCGGCGGCGCTGTTCGCCAATTCGCCGTTCACCGAAGGCAAGCCCAACGGGTTCCAGAGCTACCGCAGTTTTGTGTGGACCGATCTCGATCCCGACCGCAGCGGCATGGTGCCATTCGTCTTCGAGGACGGGTTCGGCTTTGAGCGCTATGTCGACTACCTGCTCGATGTGCCGATGTATTTCGTCTACCGCGACGGCAACTACATCGACGCGAGCGGCCAGTCGTTCCGCGATTTCATCGCCGGGAAGCTGCCGGCCCTGCCGGGCGAAGTGCCGACGATAACCGACTGGGCCGATCATTCGACGACCGCGTTCCCCGAAGTTCGCCTCAAGACCTATCTCGAAATGCGCGGCGCCGACGGCGGACCGTGGCGGCGGCTCTGCGCGCTGCCGGCGCTATGGACCGGGCTGCTCTACGACCAGGCCGCGCTCGACGCGGCCTACGATCTCATCGCCGACTGGAGCGAGGCGGAGCGCCAAGCGATGCGCGGCGAGGTGCCGAAGATGGGGCTCGACGCGCGCATCCGCAGCCGCACATTGCGCGACGTCGCGTTGGAAATGCTCGACATCGCCCGCGAGGGGCTGCACCGCCGCGCCCGGCGCGACCGCGCCGGCGAGGACGAGACGCATTTCCTCGACACACTGTTCTCGATCGCCGGCTCGGGCCGTACCCCGGCCGCCGAACTGCTCGAAGATTACAACACACGCTGGAACGGCGATCTCGACCGCGTGTACACCGACTACGCGTACTGACGAACCAAGCGAGAGGCGTAGGGCGGAAGAGCGCAGCGACTTCCGCCATCAACCGACCGCGGCGGATGACCTCGCGGGTCAAGCCCGCGGGTTATCCGCCCTACTTCAACTCTTGCCTCCGCTCAGCTTAAACACATGCCAGCTTGAGGGCTCGGCGAGGTCGGCGTCAGGCGCGCGGCCCGAGATCGACATCCAGCGTTCGCGGTGCCAGCTGGTCATTGCCACCTCGGCGCGGATGGTCGCGCCAGTGGCGGGCGGGGCGATGCCGAGCGTGGTCCAGGGGATCGTCATCTCGGCGGTGATTCGCGGCTGGTCGGCGCCGAAATAGACTGCCTCGGCCCCGGAAGGCGCGGTGCAGCCGTGCGCGATCGCCTGCCGCGCCGGGCCGTCGCAAAGCTCGGCGACCATCGGCTGGTAATCGTGGTGCACCTTGTCGCGCTCGCGCGGCGGGATGAAAAACAGGGTCATCCGCTTCGGTCCGGCGCCGGCATCGACGCCGATCTCCAGGCGATAGCTCTCGGCGAGCGGAAACGGCCCGCCATAGGCAAACAGATCGATGTCGTAATAATCCTGGCCGATTGTCGCCAGGCTGAGACCTTTTTCGCTCCACGACAGATAAATTTCTCCGAAATCGACCGCTCCCGGCGAGGCGACGAGCGGCGGCAATAGGCTCGCCGGCTTCGGCCAATTGGACAGCGAGCGGTCGCTCAGCGATATCGCCGCGCGCGGCAGTTCGACCCCGTCGCCAGCGGAGGGAGGGGCGGTTGCGGCGGCATGAGTTTTCGGCGCAACGAGGTTGGCGCGGGTGAGGGCTTGGGTCAGCTCTTCGTAGGGCCGGTCGTTGATGTCGACGAGGCCGAAATCGTAGTCCTCGCCATCGGGCCGGCCGCCTTTGGGGTGGTCGTAATATTGGAACCAATGCGCGCCGATGATCTCCGGAAACGCGGCGAAATTCGCGGTCGCGGCCGCGGCGCCGATGGCGCGCTCGGCCTGGGTGGCGACCGTCATCAGATGGCCGTTATTGCTGTTGCCGGTGCGGTTCTCGTTGGCGGCGAAGAACCACTCGGTCACCAACACCGGCTTGCCGCCGGAGAGCTGTTCGAGACCGGCGAAATAATAATGCGCGATCCAGCCGTCGCCCGCGTCGGGGTTGTAGTTGGTGGCGATCGCGTCGACGTGCCCGGCCATCGCCTTGACCGCGGCCGGGTCGTAATAGATTGGCAGCCGGTCGCCGAAATAGAGCGCGTCGGGGTCGGCGGCGCGGACCGCTTTCTCGGCCAGCGTGTAGTAGCGCTCGGCGATGATTCCGGTCCACTCACGCACCACGGCGATGCCGTAGCCGCCCGGGCGCATATGCGTCGCCGCCGTGCTGGCAAGCAGCGTCTGCCAGGAATTGACGTCGTCCGGCGGCAGGAAATCGGCAGAAAAGCGCCGCCAATCGCCGCCGTAATGCTGACGGAGCATCGCCACCCAGCGCTGCTTGGTGAAATTGTCCGCTGGCTTCATCGAGTAGTAGACGAAGAGCGCGCCCGCCCACCAGCCGACCTCGTTGTCCGAGAAATAGCCGATCCGATAGGGCGAATCCCTGTAGGGCGCGACCAGCTCCTTGGCCTTCGCCATCATCCGCGGTTCTACAGCGGGGTCGAACGGGTCGAACCAGTGGAATTTGGCATTGCGGCCGAGCTCTAGGTTGATGACCGTCGGCATCGGCAATTGCTGCGGCGGCAGCGACCAGCCACCGGCGGTGTTGAACCCCCATTGTTTGAGCCGCCTTGCGGTCAGGTTGACCCAATCGGCCAAGGACGGCGCGAACGCGGTCCAGCTGTACCAGGTCTTGCCGTCGTGCTCGCGCCATGGGTAGCCGCCGTCGAGCGCGTTGACTCCGAGGCTGTAGAAACGCTCACCGCAGGGGGTTTTGAGCCAGCGAATGCCCCGTGGGGAATTGGAGTCGCTGACAATCGACCAGCGCGTCGTCGACGCGGTCGCAATCTCGCAGGCCGAGGCGGCGACGGGCGCAGCGGCGAGCAACGCGGCGATGGGAATAGCGCTAAGCGTCGATGTCTTGCGCAACCGTCGTGCGTCCTTCGAGACGCGGGCCGCGCCCGCTCCTCAGGATGAGGAAGAATTGTGTGTGGCAGTAAAGCTCTACCTCATCCTGAGGAGGCTGCGAAGCAGCCGTCTCGAAGGACGTACGGCGTTGGGCCGAGATTTACGCCGCAGTGCCGCCGACGGTGATGCCGTCCATGCGCACGCTCGGCTGGCCGACGCCGACCGGCACGCCCTGGCCGTCCTTGCCGCAGGTGCCGACCCCGTCGTCGAGCCGCAAATCGTTGCCGATCATCGTGATCTTGGTCATCGCGTCGGGGCCGTTGCCGATGAGCGTCGCGCCCTTGACCGCCGGACCGACCTTGCCGTCCTCGATCAGGTAGGCCTCGGAAGCCGAGAAGACGAACTTGCCCGACGTGATATCGACGCTGCCGCCGCCAAAATTGACCGCGTAGAGGCCCTTCTTGACCGAGCGCATGATCTCTTGCGGGTCGTGAGTGCCGGCGAGCATGTAGGTGTTGGTCATGCGCGGGATCGGTGCGTAGCCGAAGCTCTCGCGGCGGCCGTTGCCGGTTGGGCGCACGCCCATTAGCCGGGCGTTCATGCGGTCCTGCATGTAGCCCTTGAGGATGCCGTCCTCGATCAGCACGTTGTAGGCGCTGGGGGTGCCCTCGTCGTCGACGGTCAGCGAACCGCGGCGGTCGGGAATGGTCCCGTCATCGACCACGGTCACGCCTTTGGAGGCGACCTGCTCGCCCAGCAGCCCGGAAAAGGCCGAGGTCTTCTTGCGGTTGAAATCGCCTTCGAGCCCGTGGCCCACGGCCTCATGCAGCATCACGCCCGGCCAACCATTGCCGAGGACGACGACCATCTCGCCGGCCGGTGCCGGCACCGAGCCGAGATTGACCAGCGCCTGGCGCAGCGCCTCATCGACATGGCGCTGCCAGTTGGCCGGGTCGAGATAGCGCTCATAGGCGAAACGTCCGCCGCTGCCGTAGGAGCCGGTCTCCATGCGGTCGCCCTCGCCGACCATGATCGAGACGTTGACCCGCACCAGCGGGCGGATGTCGGCGACGCGGCTGCCGTCGGCGCGGATGATCTGCACCGCCTGCCAGACGCCGCTGATCGAGGCCATCACCTGGCGCACCCGCGGGTCTTTGCCGCGGGCATAGGCGTCGATGTCGGTCAGAAGCTTGGTCTTGGCCGAGAGCGCGACCTCGTGCAGCGGGTTTAGATCGGTGTAGAGCACGCGGTTGGTGCCCTGCGGCGGATCGGACATGGCGCCGTGGTGGCCGGTGGCGACCGCGCGCACGGTGGCGCCGGCACGCTTGATCGCGGCCTCGGAGATTTCCGACGAATGGGCGTAGCCGGCGGCGTCATCGGCGATCGCGCGCAGGCCGAAGCCTTGGGTCGTGTCGAATGCGGCGCTGCGGATGCGCCCATCGTCGAGCGCGACGCTTTCGGATTGGCTGTATTCGAGAAACAACTCGCCGTCGTCCATGCCGTGCAGCAGTTCGCCTACCAGCCGCTCAACACGCTGCGGGTCCATGCCGGTGCGGTTGAAGAACAGGTCGTCGGTCTGGGCGAGGTTGGTCATCGGCGTCTCCGGCTGGTCTGTTGCCTCCAATATGATGGCGAAGGGCGCTTCGTGAAAGCCACGATCGCGGTATTGCGTTCGCGTGACACGCCTTGTGCGAGCCGTCTGCGGCGGCTTGCCGCAATGGGTTAGCGCGGGTTTGACGCAGTTGTTGCCCCCTCGGGCTTTGGTGTAGGGTCGGCGCGATCGATTGTCGCCGCCGCTTGGCTGTTTTGGGCCGGAAGGCGGCGCGGCTTCCGGCCGAGCGGCGCGAAGCCCGGACGGTCCCGCCTCGGATCAGCGCTTTCCGAACAGCGGCTCCGGGCGGCTCGCCGGGAAGCCGGAGGGTCGATTGCCTCGATGCGCGGCGGAGGGGAGCTGCAAGGGCATGGTGCGGATGACAAGAGCGACGATTCGGAAACTTGCGGCGGGGATTTTTGTTGGGCTCGCGGTGATGCTGCTCGGCGGCGTGGCCTTCGCCGATCAGCCGCAGCCCTGGCAATTGGGCATGCAGGACCCGGCGACCCCGGTCACCGAGCGCATTCAGCAATTCCACAACGAGCTGTTGGTCATCATCCTCGCCATCTCGTTGTTCGTGTTCGGGCTGCTCCTCTACATCATGCTCCGCTTCAACGCGCGGGCGCACCCGGTGCCGAGCCGCACCACGCACAACACGCTGATCGAGGTGCTGTGGACGGTGATCCCGGTGCTGATCCTGGTCACGATCGCGATCCCGTCGTTCAAGCTGATGTACTACATGGACCGGGTGCCCGATTCGAAGATGACGATCAAGATCACCGGGCATCAGTGGTACTGGGAATACAATTATCCGGATAACGGCAATTTCAGCTTTAACAGCAACGTCATCGCCGACAAGGATCTGAAGCCCGGCGACAAGCGCTTGCTCGATGTCGACAACCCGCTGGTGATCCCGGTCGGCACGACGATCCGCCTCCAGGTCGCCGGCACTGACGTCATTCACAGCTGGTTCGTGCCGTCCTTTGGGGTCCAGGAATACGCCGTGGTCGGCCGCCTCAACGAGGCTTGGGTGAGCGTTAACGACGTCGGTACCTATTACGGCGAATGCAACCAGATCTGCGGCGTCAACCACGCAATGATGCCGATCAAGGTCGTCGTCATGAAACAGGCCGATTTCGACAAGTGGGTGGCGCAAGCGAAGACCGCGTTCGCGGCGCCCAATGAAGACTCGACGAAGGTAGCCACTGTCGACCCGGCGGCGGTGATCGCGCCGGTTCAGACCGGCAACCGATAGGGAAGAGGCATCCGATGGCTTATCAGGCTCATGCCGACCACGCGGACGGTGCGCATGGCGCGCCGGGGTTCTTCGTCCGCTGGTTCTGTTCGACCAACCATAAGGATATCGGCACCCTCTATCTGATCTTCGCGATCATCGGCGGGCTGATCGGCGGGTTTTTCTCGCTGTTGATGCGCATCCAGCTGTCGCATCCCGGCAACGAGTTTCTCGCCGACCATCAGCTCTACAACGTGATCATCACCGCACACGGGCTGATCATGGTGTTTTTCCTGGTCATGCCGGCGATGATCGGCGGGTTCGGCAACTGGTTCGTGCCGCTGATGATCG
>DATNJF010000203.1:0-3095 GCA_035604035.1 Allostellaceae bacterium
CTTCGCACCGAGCCCGAACCCATGTCCGCCGTGCTCGAACAGCACCAGTTCGTGGGCCACGCCGGCTGCCTGTAACACCTGCGCGTAGCGAATGCTGTTCGCCACCGGAACGTCCTTGTCGTCGCGCGCATGCACCAGAAAGCTGGGCGGCGTTTGCGCCGTTACCTGCCGTTCGAGCGAATAGCGCTCGACCAGAGCGGCGCTCGGGCGGGTGCCGAGCAGCCGCAGGCGCGACTTCGCGTGCGTCACTTTGCGCTCCATCGTTATGACCGGATAGAGCAGTACGGCAAACGCAAGTCCCGGGGTCGCGGCGACCACATGACCGCCGGCCGAGAAGCCCATCGCGCCCACCCGGGCCGGGTCGATGCGCCACTCCGTGGCCCGCTCGCGCGCGATTTGCAGTGCCAGGGCGATGTCCTGCATCGGCCACGGCGTCTCGCTGCCGGTGATATCGGGTCGCGGCAGGCGATACTTGAGGACGATGCCGGCAATTCCGTTTGCCGCCAGCCACCGGGCGATATCATGGCCTTCCCGATCGATCGTCACGTGGCCATAGCCGCCCCCCGGGCAGATCACGATGCTCACCCCCGTCGCCCGATCATCGGGGGGCAGAAACACCGCGATCGACGGTTTCGCAACTCGCCGAACCGCGCGGTCCGGCCGGAACCTGCCGCGCTCGACGATCCTGTCGTCGAGCGCGTCTTGACTAGAGCCCGTGGGCAGCAAGAGCTCCAGCGGGCGCCGGCCGTCGGCGGTGGTGGTCCAGCCGGTGCCGCGTTGGCCGACTTCCAGCAGCACCTGCTGCGTCAGCCGGGTCATCTCCGCGTTCGAGACCCCATTGGGGATAACCGAAATGCGCTCGGGCTCGATCCCGATCCGTGCCGTCATCGTGTCGGCGAGTGTGGCGGTGTTGGCGATGACCCGTGCGGAGAAGCGATATAACAGCCGCTCGCCTTGCCGCGGCGAGGTGGCGTAATGCCCGGATACAACCGGTATGCGCAGGACTCCGGCAAACAGACGGCCCCAGATGTTCGGCACCGCGGCCAGCGTGTAGAGCAGATCCGGCCGGTAGCGCCATAGTCGCCGCGCCAGTCGGGCCAGGGCCGCCACGCCGACGCGCGGCGAGCTCGACAGGCGGACAACCGCGATACCGGCAGCGCGCGCTTCGGACAGCTGAGCCGACCCGCTGGACAGCACCCACAACTCCGGGACGAACATCTCGCGGTCGAGCTGCGTCAGGACCTGCAACGCATCGCGCCCGATCTCATCGGCCTCCAAATCCCGAAGCAAAACGGCGAGGCGGAGCGGCGGCGACCGGGTCATTGCCGGTTTAACCATCTTGACGCATGCGATTAAAATCGGTCGCGCCGTCGAACGGCCGCGAATTTAGTGGGGGGCAAAGCGCCAGCCGATGGGCCCGAACATGATTGTCGCCGCCTCAACGCCGCTCTGCATATCGCTATAATAATGGCGCGCATCCTTTATGGCGTCCATGGCTGTGGCCGCGGCCACGCGATCCGGGCACTCGCGGTCGCGCGCCACTATCCACAGCATGAGTTTCTGTTTGTCGGTCATGCTGATTCGGCTCGCTTTCTGCGCCCGCACTATCGCTTCGTCGAGTGCCCCAGTCCGATAACCCCCGTGAGTGGCCACCATATTAGACCCCTCGCCACCCTGGCGAGCGTGGGGGTCGCGTTGTCGGGCGGCCTCCACTGGCACCGCAAATTGCGCCGCGCCTCCGAGACGTTCAAACCGGATGTGGCGATCACGGATTACGAGTTCTTTGTCCCCGGAGTTGCGCGCGCGCTTGGCATTCCGTGCCTTTCCCTCGACAACCAGCACGCGATGACGTTGGGGCGCGTCATCGTTCCCGCGGCCGAAGTTCCAAGCTGGCTGGCGGCATCGTTTGCTGTGCGCTTTCTTTATTCATCGCCGGCGCAATATCTGATCGCCTGCTTCTTCGAAGCCGCCCTGCGCCGGACCAGCGCCTCGGTTCGTTGGACGCCGCCGCTGCTGCGTGATGAAGTCGTCGCGCTACGGCCCGAGCCCGGCGACCACGTCTTGGCTTATCAGGGCTATTCGACCTTCCCGGCGTTCTCCGAGGTTTTGGGTAAGATCGGCCGGCCGGTTCATGTCTACGGCATGGGTGGGGGCAGAGCGGATGGGCCGGTGGTATTCAAGGAGTTCGACGAACAGGGTTTCCTCAACGATCTTGCCAGCTGCGCCTACGTTATCTGCGGCGGTGGACATACGCTGATTTCCGAGGCGCTGTATCTGGGCAAGCCAGTCCTATCGATCCCGGTACGCGGCCAGTTCGAGCAATTCATGAACTCGTTTTATGTCGAGCACTGCGGCTACGGCAAACGGGCCCAAACCGCCAGCTTTTCGCTACAGTACGTGCAGGGCTTCGAGAGAGATATCGACGCTTATCGGCAGCGCATCGCAGAACATCGCCCGCCGGGGAACGCGCCAGCCTTGGCGGCTGTCGACGACTTTATCGCGGGTCGCTGGCGCTGACCGGGGCGGCTCGCTCCGCCACCAATGATCTGAATAGCTCGTCATAAGCCCCGATCTGACGCGCGAGACTGAAATGCGTCCGCACCCGCTCGGCGCCGGCGCGTGCCACCTCCGCCGCCTCGTCGGGATGGTCGAGCACGTACTGGATGGCATCGGCCAAGGCCGCTGTATCGCCGGGCTCGACCAACCAGCCGTCGATCCCTGGAGTGATGAGTTCCTTGAGGCCATCGATGCGCGAGGAAATTACCGGCTTTCCAGCCGCCATGGCCTCGAGGACCGCATTTGGCAGCCCCTCCGCATTGGTCGGATGAACGAAAATATCCATCGCGGCGGTCCAGTCGCGCGCGTCGTTGCGGTCGCCCGCAAAGACGACGCGGTCCTCGAGTCCCAGATTCCGCACCTGAGCACCGAGACGCCCGCGCTCCGGCCCATCGCCGACAAGCCATAGGCGGATATCGTTCGGGCCAGCTGGGATCTTGGCAAAGGCAGCGAGCAAATCAGCATGGACTTTCCCACGGTGCAGCCGCGACACCATGCCGATGACCGTACGCGCCCCGCCGCCGTATCGCCGCCGCAGC
>DATNJF010000204.1:0-7330 GCA_035604035.1 Allostellaceae bacterium
TCCGCGCAGTCGCGCACGCTCTGCCCCTTCTTGCAGCCGAGCGCGGCGGCCGTCTTGTTGACATGACTGATGATGCCGTTGGCCAACATATGGTCGCCGTCGCCGATATGGCAGGTCTGCGCGTCGGCGGTCGCGGCGGCCATCCTGATCCGGTCGAGAAATTCGAGGCCGACGATGCCAGCGTCGTCCTTGCCGATCCCGGCATCGTTCATGACCACCGCGCGTACCGGCCACTTCGCCGCGTTATAGGCGTTGTAACGCCCACCGTAAGAGCCTGAGACGACGACCTGGCCGCGATGCTCGTCGCGCACGTTCGAGCAACTCGCGACAGTCACGATCTTCACCGCATCGCTCGCTCCAGCCATCGGCCGCTCCGCAGGTTCAACTTCCGGCCATCGAAACCGGTCGCGATATCGCTTAGCATGCACGGCACAATCCCCGAAATAGAGGAAACGCCCCATGCTGATCGTCGACGCCCAAGTCCACATCTGGTCGGCCGGCCCGCCCGGCAACCCGGCGCATCGCCAGGTCAATTCCTATACCGCCGAGGAATGCATCCGCGACATGGACGCGGCCGGGGTCAGCGCTTGCCTGCTGCACCCGCCGGGTTGGGACCCAAATTCCGGCGCGGTGTCCGAAGCGGCCGCCGCAAAATATCCGAAGCGCTTTGGGATTCTCGGCAATTTCCCGCTCGAAAAGCCGGAGAGCCGCAGTCTGATCGACACCTGGAAACAGCGGCCCGGGATGCTTGGGCTGCGCTATGCCTTCACCGCGCCGCATCAGGCCAATTGGATGACCGACGGTACGATGGATTGGCTGTGGCCGGCGGCCGAGAAGGCCGGCATCCCGATCGCGCTGATGGCGTCGAACTACCTGCCGCTGGTCGGCCAGATCGCCGAGCGCCATCCCGGGCTCAAATTGCTGCTCGACCATTACGCGCGGGTGCGCGGCGGCAGCGACGATGAGGCGCACGGCAATCAGCCGGCGCTGCTGGCGCTCGCCAAGCACAAGAACGTGGCGGTCAAGTGCACCGGCGCGCCCGGCAATTCGAGCCACGCCTATCCCTACAAGAACATTCACAAATACACCCAGCAGATCGTCGAGGCGTTCGGCCCCGAGCGCAGCTTCTGGGGCACCGACATCACCCGCATGCCGTGCTCGTGGAAACAATGCGTGACCATGTTCACCGAGGAGATGCCGTGGCTCAAAGGCCGCGACCTCGAAATGGTGATGGGCCGTGCGCTCTGCGACTTCCTGGGATGGAAGCTGTAGGGCTGACATAAATCGTCGTCCCCGCGAAGGTCGGGACCCAAGGGCGAGCGACGTGCCGGTTTCCCTTGGGTCCCGGCTCCGCGCTTCGCTCCGGCCGGGATGACGATTAGAGTAGCCGCGTTGCCGTAACGGAGCGCGCCATGGCCGATCTCGAACCGATCCCCTATTCCGACGGCAAGATCCGCGCGATCCTCGAGCGGGTGAAAACGATCGCGATGGTCGGAGCCTCGTCGAATTGGACCCGGCCCAGCTACTTCGTGATGAAGTATCTGCAGGGCAAGGGCTACCGGGTGATCCCGGTCAACCCGACCGCGGCGGGACAGAACCTGCTCGGCGAGACCGTTTACGCCTCGCTGAAGGACATCCCCGACAAGGTCGACATGGTCGATATGTTCCGCGCCGCCACGGAGGCGCCGGGGGTGGTCGCAGACGCGATCGCGATCGGCGCCAAGGTGGTGTGGATGCAGCTCGGCATCCGCAACGACGAGGCGGCGGCAGTGGGCGAAGCGGCCGGCATCGAAGTGATCATGAACCGCTGCCCGAAGATTGAGTTCGGCAGACTCGGCGGCGAATTGTCATGGAGCGGGGTCAATAGCGGCATCATCCAGAACCGCGCGCCGGTCGCACCGCGCCCGCGCCGGGTCAAGGAGCGGCCGGCTGCGTCACAGAATTTCAGCTACGGGTTCGAGACCCGGGCGATCCATGCCGGCGCCGCGCCCGACCCGACCACCGGCGCGCGCTCGACCCCGATCTACCAGACGACGGCTTATGTGTTCGACGATGTCGACCACGCCGCCTCGCTCTTCAACCTGCACAATTTCGGCTACATCTATTCGCGGCTGACCAACCCGACGGTCGCGGTGCTCGAAGAGCGCGTCGCCAGCCTCGAAGGCGGCCGCGCCGCCGTCGCCGCGGCGTCGGGGCACGCGGCGCAGTTCCTGATCTTCTTCACCTTGATGCAGCCGGGCGACGAGTTTGTCGCCTCGCGCAATCTTTATGGCGGCTCGCTGACCCAGTTCGGGCTGTCGTTCAAGAAGCTCGGCTGGACCTGCCACTTCGTGGATCCGACCGACCCGGAGAATTTTCGCAAGGCTCTGACCCCGAAAACCAAGGCGATCTTCATCGAGAACCTCGCCAATCCGGGGGGCATCGTCGTCGATATTACTAAGGTCGCCGACATCGCCCACGCCGCCGGCATCCCGCTCATCGTCGACAACACCCTGGCGACGCCGTATTTGTGTCGGCCGATCAATTTCGGCGCCGACATCATCGTCCATTCGACGACCAAATTCCTTTCGGGCCACGGCAATGCTATGGGCGGCGTGGTCGTGGAGTCGGGCAAATTCGACTGGTCGCAAGGTGACCGCTTCCCGTCGCTGACCGAACCGGAACCCGCCTATCACGGCCTCAAATTCTTCGAGAATTTCGGCGATTTCGCCTTCACCACCAAGGCGCGGGCGGTGGCGCTGCGCGATTTCGGCCCGACCCAATCGCCGATGAACGCATTCCTGACGATCACCGGCATCGAAAGCCTGCCAGTGCGGATGGATCGCCATGTCGAGAATGCGAAGAAGGTCGCCGAATTCCTCGCCGTGCACCCAAAGGTGGCGTGGGTCTCCTACGCGAGCTTGAAGGACAGCCCGTATTATGAGCTGGCCCAAAAATACCTGCCGAAAGGCGCCGGCGCGGTGTTCACGTTCGGGGTCAAGGGCGGGTTCGAGGCGGGGATCAAGCTGGTCGAGAGCGTGGGGCTGTTCTCGCATCTCGCCAATATCGGCGACACGCGCAGCCTGATCCTGCACCCGGCCTCGACCACGCATCGCCAGCTCACCGACGAGCAGCGCGTCGCCGCGGGCGCGGGCCCCGATGTCGTGCGCCTGTCGGTCGGGCTCGAGACCGCTGACGATCTGATCCGCGACCTCGATGAGGCATTGGCCGCGTAACTACCGCGCGCTGATCAGCTCGACGTCGAAGATCAGCGTCGCGTTGGGCGGGATCACGCCGCCGGAGCCCTTGGCGCCGTAGGCCAACTCGGGCGGGATGATCAGCGTGCGCTGGCCGCCGACCTTCATCCCGGCCACGCCTTCATCCCAGCCCTTGATCACCTGGCCGCCGCCAAGCTTGAAGGTGAACGGCTTGCCCGTCGTTTTCGAGCTGTCGAATTCGGCTCCCTTGTTGCCATTCTTGTAGAGCCAGCCGGTGTACTGCACCGAGATGATGAAACCGCTCTTCGCCTCCTCGCCATCGCCGACCTTCACGTCGATGTATTTGAGTCCGTCGAGGAGCTCGATTGTCTTGCCTTGTTGGGCGCTCGCGGGCCCGGCGGAAACGAGAAACGTCAATGCCAAGACGAGGGCAGCAAAGCGGAATGACATCACCAACTCCTGAGAACTGCGGCTGAGGCGGGGCAATATGCGGCCTTGGCAGTGGCCGTCGCAAGGAGCCGCGTGCTAGCGTTTGCCGCGATCCTATCCCCCCAATGAAAATCGGAGAAATCCCATGGCCCAATCGCAACCCAGTTCGGCCCGCGACGCGGTTCGCAACGTCGTTCCCGACCTCATTGGCTATACCGAGAAGTGGCTGTTCGGCGAGGTCTGGGAGCGCCCGCAACTGTCGAAGCGCGACCGCAGCCTGATCGTCGTCGCCACGCTAATTGCGCTGGGCCGCGAGAAGCAGCTCGTCGGCCATCTTGAGCGCGCGCTCAATAACGGCCTCACCAAAACCGAGCTCTCCGAGGTCATCACCCACCTCGCCTTCTATGCCGGCTGGCCCGCGGCGATGACCGCGGCGCTCGTCGCCAAGGACGTGTTCGAGAAGCACTGACAGTCGGGATTGCCCCCACCCCAGCCCTCTCCCCGCTCGCGGGGAGAGGGAGAATTCCGTTGGAGAAAGCACAATGAAAGTCGGATTCATCGGGCTCGGCACGATGGGCGCCAGCATGGCGGCGAACCTGCAGAAGGCCGGATATGAGTTGGTTGTCCACGACATCCGCCGGGCGGCGGCTGAGCGCCATCTCGCCGCCGGCGCGGTGTGGGCGGACAGCCCCAAGGCCTTGGCCGAGCAGGTCGAGGTGGTGTTCACCTCGCTCCCCGGGCCGCCTGAGGTCGAGGCGGTGGCGCTGGGTCCCAACGGTTTGCTCGCCGGCATGAAGCCCGACACCGCGTATTTCGACCTGTCGACCAATTCGCCGACCTTGGTGCGGCAGATCAATGCCAGGTTCGCCGAAAAGAACGTCTATATGCTCGACGCGCCGGTCAGCGGCGGCCCGCGCGGCGCCGCATCCGGGCGCCTGGCGCTGTGGATCGGCGGCGATGAGCAGCAGTTCAACCGGCACAAGAAGGTGCTCGACGCGATCGGCGACGCGGCCCGCTATATCGGCCCGATCGGCGCCGGCTCGGTCGCCAAGCTGGTGCATAATTGCGCCGGCTACGCGATCCAGACCTGCCTTGCGGAGGTGTTCACGATGGGGGTCAAGGCGGACGTCGAACCTTTGGCGCTGTGGGAAGCGGTCCGGCAAGGCGCCGGTGGCAGGCGGCGCACCTTCGACGCGCTCGGCGACCATTTCCTCACCGACAGCTACGACCCGCCCGATTTCGCGCTGCGCCTCGCGCACAAAGACGTGACCCTCGCCACCGAGCTTGCCCGCGAATTGAAGGTGCCGATGCCCATGGCCAACCTGGCGCACGGCGAGTTGACCGCGGCGCTCAACCGCGGCTGGGACGGCCGCGACTCTCGCGTCGCCATGCAGCTGCAGAAAGAGCGTGCCGGGGTGGCGATCAAGGTTGATCCGGCGGCGGTCAAGGCCGCGCTCGAGCGCGACGGCAAGTAGTCGGGAGGAACCGGCGCGCCGTAAATGAGCCGGCCGAACAGGAGCGGAGACATGTTGAGAGGAGCGCGTTTGCCGGCGCTGCTATTGGCGCTGGGCGCGATCATCGCGCTCGACGCCGGCCCGGCCATGGCGCAAAAATCGGGCGGCATCCTCAAGCTGTATCACCGCGACAGCCCAGGCAGCGCGTCGATTCACGAAGAAGCGACGATCTCGTCGATCGGCCCCTTTATGGGCGTCTTCAACAACCTCGTCCTCTTCAACCAGCAAGAGCCGCAGAACCGGATGGAGGATATCCAGCCGGACTTGGCCGACAGCTGGTCGTGGAACGCCGATTTCACCCGGCTGAGCTTCAAGCTGCATCACGGGGTCAAGTGGCACGACGGCGAGCCGTTCACCGCCAAGGACGTCAAGTGTACCTGGGATTTGCTGAGCGGTAAGTCGACCGACAAGCTGCGGCTCAATCCACGCAAGGCGTGGTACGAGAACCTCGGCGAGGTGGTGGTCGAAGCCGCCGACGCGGTCACCTTTGTGCTAAAGCGCCCGCAGCCAGCATTCCTGATCCTGCTCGCCAGCGGCATGTCGCCGGTTTACCCGTGTCATGTTCCGGCGGTGCAGATGCGCACGCACCCGATCGGCACCGGCCCGTTCAAGTTCGTCGAGTTCAAGCCTAACGAATACATCAAGCTGACCAAGAACCCGGATTACTGGAAGCCGGGCAGGCCCTATCTCGACGGGATCGAGTGGACGATCATCCCGAACCGGGCGACGCAATCGCTGGCGTTTATTGCCGGCCAGTTCGACATGACCTTTCCCTATGAGGTCACCGTCCAAATGATGAAGGACATCGCCTCGCAAGCGCCGACCGCGATCTGCGAGCTGACGCCGACACCGGTCGAGATCAACCTGCTGGTCAATCGCGACAAGCCGCCGTTCAACGACCCCGATATCCGCCGGGCGATGCAGCTGTCGATCGACCGCAAGGCATTTCTCGACATCATCGCCGAGGGCAAGGGGCAGATCGGCGGTGCGATGCAGCCGCCGCCCGCCGGACTATGGGGACTGCCGCCCGACATGCTTGCGAGCCTGCCGGGCTATGGCCCCGACATCGAAAAAAGCCGGGCCCAGGCGCGCGAGCTGATGGAAAAGCACGGCTACGGTCCAAACAACCGCCTCACCGTCAAGGTCTCGACCCGCAACATCGCGCAGTATCGCGACCCGGCGGTGATCCTCATCGACCAGATGAAGCAGATTTACATCGACGGCGAGCTCGAGGTCGTCGAAACCGCCAACTGGTTCCCCAAGATCGCGCGCAAGGACTACATGGTCGGGTTGAACTTGACCGGTAGCGGGGTCGATGACCCAGACGCCTATCTGTTCGAGCATTACGCCTGCGGTTCGGAGCGCAACTACACCGATTACTGCAATCACGACCTAGAGAAGCTGTTCGTGCAGCAATCCGAGGAAGCCGACCAGGGCAAGCGCAAGAAACTGGTCTGGGATATCGACCGGCAGCTCCAAGAGGATGGCGCTCGGCCGATCATCTATGATTACGTCCTCGGCACCTGTCACTATCCGCGCGTGCACGGCATCACGCTGATGGTCAACAGCATCTTCAATGGCTGGCGTTTCGAAGATGCCTGGCTCGATCGGTAGCCACGGGTTGAAGCCGTCATTTGCCGCCACCCGCGTCGGCGGCAAATGGCCGCAACGGCGCGCTCGATGGCTTAATGCAAGTTACTTGCGTTTAAGATAGTGTCGGCAGAACGCGCTCTCGCTATCCAAGACGCACAATGCCGTCAGAAAGAAGGCCTCACCCGCCGTGAACGCGCCCACTTCGCTCTCCGTCGTCGCGCTGTTTGAAAATGCCGACATCGTCGTCAAAGCCGTGCTGTTGCTGTTGCTGTTCGGCTCGGTGTGGAGCTGGGCGGTAGTCGTCGACAAGTGGGTGCGGCTCCGCGGCGCCCGCCTTTCGGCCCGCGTCTGGGTGGATCGGGCGGCCGGCGCACGCGTCGCCGAGGAGTTGATCGGCGAGCGCTTCGGCGCCGACTCCAACCAGCCGGCAGGCGCGGTCATCGCCGCCGGGATCGAGGAGTGCATGGCGATCGCCGAGGGCAACGCCGAAACCTTGGGCGAGCGGCGCGAGCGCATCGAACGCGCGATGCGGCTGGCGCTGAGCACGCAATTACGGCTGCTCGAATACCGTCTGCCGTTTCTTGCAACCCTTGGCTC
>DATNJF010000205.1:0-3678 GCA_035604035.1 Allostellaceae bacterium
TGTGAGCTTGATCTGGTGCAGCACGCCATCGGGTCATGGAAACGGGCTCAGACCTTGGATCCAAACCAACCGCCGGAGAACTGCCTATGAACCACTAAACCTGACCCTTGACTTCGAACATGCCCATGTGAGCGGCCGTTCATTGGTATCTGGCCTGGCCACTCAGCTTCGCAGGTTAGGGCTAGACTTGGCGGCAAGCTGCGTGGTCGTGTGTTGGTATGACGGCCGTCGCTTTGCCAATCTGGAGAGGAAGCTTTTTCCCGGAACGTATAGTTAATGGACCGGCCTAAGTGTGGGTGGAGTACCGGCCGCTCGTCGACACCCGTTGGCCTATGGTGAACGGGTGGCGGCAGTGGTGTTGGCGCGGCGCGACGATGGCGGTCGTCTGTTGGTCGCTGTCGGGATGTATGGAGGCCGATGTGGCACCCGGCTCCATGCTGGAGCTTTCCGATCCCGGTTCCGATCTGGTCGGTCGCGAGGTGGTCTCCGCTACCGAGGAGCGAATTCGCGTACGCGGCGATGGCCGCGAGATACCGGCGATCGTTCTGCTTCCCGACGACTACAACCGTCGGGCCCATTTCCCGCTGGTCCTGGCCGTGCACAATTTTGGCGGCGGACCGCAGCGCATCGCCGGCATGATTGAGGCCGATCGCATCCGAAGGGCGGGCAACATCGTGATCGTGCCCGAGGCCGCGGGCGCCGTATTGCTGGATTGGCAAGGCCGCGGAATCACTCTCGGCTTCCCGCATTATGGCGAGCATGGCCAGCCGGTCGACGACGTTGTCGGGCTGATGAACCTTCTCGCCGTGGCGTGCCGGCTCTATCGCGTCGATGACAACAACCTGAACCTCGCTGGGTTCTCGCAAGGCGCCACACGCGTATTGGAATTGGCGCGACGCCTCGACCAGCAACGCCCTTCATGGGTGAGTCGGGTGTTTGCCGTCGCCGGCAGCGTCGTTGCGATCGATCACGACGGCCTCGGATTTCCGGGGGCCGACATCGTCCACTACGAACCGGGCCACAATACACTGCAGTGGTTCGCCAATTTGCGGACGGGCGAGCCGTCCGAAGACGAGTTCATGCCCGCGTTGCTCGCGGCCAAAGCATGCACCCTGCGCGAGCGTACGACCGTCGATGGGGTCGACACGCAGATTTACGCGTGCGGCGACGGACGTTCGGTGACCCGTATCTACGAGCCACGCGGCGAGCACGCCTGGCCCGGCCAGCCGGAACAATACGATATCTGGCTGCTCGGCAGGGGATCAATCTCCCAAGTCAAAATGACCGACCTGCTGATAGCGACGATCGCTGCTTCCGACACCGGGAAGGTCGCCGGACGATGAGCGCCGATATCGCCGTCGGCGCACAGCAACCCGATCCGCCCTCGCGTCAGGCCGCAGCGATCTTCGAGAGCTACGGTTGGGCGGACGCAGGCGAGATCGCGCAACGGCTCAAGGCCTCGCTCGAGGAAGCGGGCTACCAGGTCTGGATCGACCGCGAGCAACTGAGGCCGGACGACGAGCATTTCTGGCTCGCGCTCGAAGCGGCGCTGAACCATTGCGCGCTGGTCGTGGCACTGCTCAGCCCGCATTCGGTGCGGCTCGAGGGCGAGCGCAGCACCAGGCACGGCGCCAGCATCTGTCATTACGAGTTGATGCTCGCGGTGCGCAAAGACAAGCCGGTGCTGCCGGTCGTCGTCATCGATTGCGACACGCCGCTCGCGATCATCCGCTATGAGCCATTCCGCTTCACCGGCTGGCAGGCATCGCCGGAGGCCTACCGCCAGGGGATCGCCGAGATCCTCACCGCGCTGGAGCAGATCCGCTCCGGTGACAAGCGCTACGTCATCTATGTCGACAAGTTGGCGCCCTACGATTTCTTTGCCGAGCTCAAGACCGGTGCCGGCAGTTTTGTCGGGCGCGACTGGGTCTTGGCGCGGATTGAGGACTGGCTCCCGAGCAAGCGGCGATGCTTTCTGATCGAGGCCGAATCGGGAAGTGGGAAGACCGCGCTCATCGCGGAAATGGTGCGTCGCAACGACGGCGGGCGGGTGCTGGCCTATCACTTCTGCAACACGCTCAAGCCCGATACGATCAACGCCCGGCTGTTCGTCCGCTATATCGCCGCGATGCTGTGCGGCACGCTCTCCGCCTATGCCGAGCGTCTGCGCCGCAGTGAGGAGCTCGTCGGCGCCCTCAAGAGCAACGATCCGGCGACGATGCTCTCGCAAGGCGTGCTTGCCGCGCTGAATACGTTCGTGGTGGAAGATACCCGCTACATCCTGGTCGATGCGCTGGACGAGGCGGTCGGCGGCCCCGTGACCGCGGGCCAGGTCACAATCCCGCAGCTTCTCGCGCAGGCGAGCGAAGAGTTTCCGCCCTGGCTCAGACTGATCGCGACGACGCGCCGCGACGGGCGGGTCTTGCCGCTCTTTCAGAACGCCGAGCGATGCTTTCTCGGCGCCGCCGTCTCCGCGCAGCGCGACGACGTTCTCGCTTATGTGCAGCAGCGCTTCGCCGAACTCAATCTGGATTCGCTGTCCGGCGTACCCGCGCCCGACCGCAAGCAGGCCGCGGCGACGATCGCCGACCGCGCTGCCGGCAATTTTCAATACGCCGATACGGTGCTTAACGAGTTGCGCAGCGGCGAGTTTCATCTTGGCGACCTCGATCACCTGCCGGCTGAGCTGGGAAACCTCTACTACCGCTTCGCCGATCGGCGGTTTTCGAATCTGGCCGACTTCCGCGTGGCGCGGAGGGTCCTCGGCGTGCTGCTCGCCGCCCGCGAACCGCTCACGCGCGATCAAATCGTCACCGTGACGGGGCTGGAGCGCGACGAGACGACAGGGGCGTTAGACGCGCTCAGCTGCTTCTTGACCTGGGATGCAGGGGTCGGCACCGATCGTGTCTATCGCCTCGCGCACAAGTCGATCAGCGACTGGCTGAAAGCCCCGCCAGCGGAATTCGATCGCTTCAAGGTCGATCCGCAACCGGGCATCGCAGCCCTGGTAGCGCATTGCCGGCGCTGGCCGGCTCACCGGGAGCCCTATGCGCTGACCCATTTGATCGCGCATCTGTTGGAGACAGGCGACGTGGCGGGGGCGCTCGCCGCGATCAACGGCGGCGTTTTTTTGGCGCGTCACACGGTCCTCGATCCGATCCTCGACCTCGACGACGCTCGCGCGTTGACCTCGCGGCTCATCGAGTCGAAGAACCGCGATGCCATCGTTGCTCTGTCGCATACGGACAATGTGTGGCAGCGCGACGGGGTTGCGGCGGCGCTTGCGATGGCACCGGCAACCGCCGACGGCTTTGTCGATGGGGTCATCGACGCCTTGTTGCGGCTCACCAAGTAGCAATGCGGTCGACGCTTTCCCCCGAGATTTTCAACGCGCGCTACATCGCCATACGGGCGGCGGAAGCGCGCGGCCTCACCGAGCGCCTTCTGCAGGCCACGCACGATCCGGAACCGGCCGTGCGCCGGCTGCTGGTGCCGATCCTTTACCGCCTTTGGCACCGCGATCGCGAGGAGGGATGGCGCCTGCTGTCGCGGATTGGCGACGAGATGATCCGCTTTCCCGGTGTGCCGCACGAACCGACGGTCGTGATCTTCGTTGAGCTATCGCTTGCCATCGTCAACAACTGCCGTGGCGACCGCGAACAGCTCGACCGGCTCGCC
>DATNJF010000206.1:0-7514 GCA_035604035.1 Allostellaceae bacterium
GGCTCGGCTTCGACCCGTTCGGCGCCGCCGAAGATACCAGGTTTCCGGTGACGATCGGCGATTTCATCAAGTTCTACGAGGCCGCGGCAAAGCATGTCGGAGCGTGAGGCAAACTCGCTTTGGGAAAGGCTGAGCGAGGCAGGCTCGCTATCCAACCGCTGGCTCCATGGGGCCGAGGCGAGCGTAAACCTTGCGGAGCTATCGCGGGGATCGTGCCTTGCCGCACCGCTCGACGAGTTGCGCGGCGCTTCGGTGTTGGTGCTGACAAAACATCAGCTGCCGTCGGCTCTGGCGCTGATCGAGCTGGATGGGGTTGCGCGCCGCGTCGTTGTTTGCCCGCTGGATCTGCAGCCCGAGCACCTACCGTCGATCATGGAGACCGCCAAGATCGACACGGTCGTCGGCGATCGCTGTCTCGGCGTCAGCCGCTTTGTGCCGTGCTCAACGCAGATCACCCCCGCGCATCGCGTTCGCCGCTGCTGCCAACGCACCGAATGGGTGCTGATGACCTCGGGCACCACCGGCGTTCCGAAGCTGGTCGCGCATACCCTGTGCAGCCTCTCTACCGCGATGACTGGACGCGATCCCCTCGGCGCTGGCGCGGTGTGGAGCACGTTTTATGACATGCGTCGCTATGGCGGCCTGCAGATCTTTCTACGGGCGATGCTCGGCGGTGGCTCGATGGTGCTGTCGAGCGCCGAGGAGCCGGTCGGCGATTTCCTCACCCGGGCTGGCCGGCACGGCGTCACCCATATTTCCGGCACGCCATCGCATTGGCGACGCACGCTGATGAGCTCTCACGCCGACAAGATGGCGCCGCGCTACATGCGGATGTCTGGCGAGATCGCCGACCAGGCGGTCCTCGACCATCTCCGGTCGGCGTTTCCCGACGCCGACATCGCGCACGCCTTCGCCTCGACCGAAGCGGGAGTGGCCTTCGCCGTCGGCGACGGATTGGCCGGGTTTCCGGCCGAGTATCTCGGCCGGCGCGGCGCTGTCGATCTGCGCGTTGTCGATGGCTCGTTGCGGATCAAGTCGGGCGGCAACGCGCTCGGCTATCTCGGCGACGACGCGCCAGCGCTGCTCGACGCCGAGGGATTTGTCGACACCGGCGACATGGTCGAGCCGCGCGACGGCCGCTACTTCTTTGTCGGCCGGCGCGGCGGAGTCATCAATATCGGCGGTCAAAAAGTTCATCCCGAGGAGGTCGAGGCGGCGATCAACAGCCACCCGGGCGTGCGCATGTCGCTCGTCAAGGCGCGGCACAACCCGATTACCGGCGCCATCGTCGTCGCCGAGGTGGTGGTCAAGTCCCCCTCTGAAGCGCCCGAGATGGAAGCGTTGAAGGGCGAAATCCTGGAGCAGTGCCGTACAGCGCTGGCGCGGCACAAAGTACCGGCGACGATCCGGTTCGTACCGGCGATCGAGGTTGGCGCGTCGGGCAAGATCGCGCGCCATGCGTAATGTCATCGTGACCGGCGGCAGCCGCGGCCTCGGCCTCGGCATCGTGCTGCGGCTGCGCGAATCCGGCTATCGCGCGATCGCCGTCGCCCGCAAGGCGAGCGACGAATTCTCCACGGCGCAAAAGGACGGCGGCCCGCTGCCGTTCTGGCCGTGCGACCTCGCCGATATCGATGGGTTAAGTGGCCTGGTCAAAGCGATCCGCGCCGATGTCGGGCCGATTTACGGCCTGGTCAACAATGCCGGGATCGGCACCAGCGGCATCCTCGCCAATATGCGCACGCGCGATGTCGAACGGCTGGTACGGCTCAACACGGTGTCGCCAATGTTGCTGACCAAGCACGTCGTGCGGGCGATGATGGCCGACGGCGCCAAGAGCACTGGCGGCCGCATCGTCAACATCTCGTCGATCGTTGCCAGCACCGGGTTCAGCGGGCTTTCCGTCTACGCCGCGACCAAGGCCTCGCTCATCGGCTTTACCAAGTCGCTGGCGCGCGAGCTCGGGCCGCTGGGCATTACCGTCAACGCGGTGGCGCCGGGCTTTGTCGACACCGCGATGACCGAGGACATGGGCCACGCCGACCGCGAGCGGGTGCGCCGCCGCAGCCCGCTCGGCCGTCTCGCCGGGATCGGCGATGTCGCCAACGCGGTCGAATTCCTGATGAGCGACAAGGCGGGCAACGTCACCGGAACGGTACTGACGGTCGACGCCGGCAGCACCGCCTAGAGCCGTATCTTCCCGGCCTCGATCTTCAGGCGCAGCTCGATATCCAGCGAGACATAGGCGCCCTGTCGGCGGTCATCGCAATAGAGGGCGTCGCTCGTCGCGGCCGGATCGAACCCTTCCGCGGCAAGCTGCTGCTTTTGCGGTTTGAAGGTGCCGGTTAGCGCGATCCCATCGCGCAGCCGCAGGAACACCGGCCGCGCGTAATCCGGCAGGCGATCAACGAGGTGCCGATGCAGCTGCGCGAGATCGAACCCGTCGCCCGGAACGATCGCCGCCATGCCGGCGCGACCCTCGGCGCCGGGGACAGCGACCCCGTAGACCGCGACCTCGGCGACGCCAGGGCAGGCGGCGATAACCTCCTCGACCTCGCCGGTGGAAACATTCTCGCCCTTCCAGCGGAACGTGTCGCCGACGCGGTCGACAAAATAGAAAAACCCGGCGCGGTCGCGGCGCATCAGATCGCCGGTGCGGTACCACGCATCGCCCTCGGTGAAGACATTGCGCAGCACCTTCTTCGCCGAGGCCTCGGCGTCGGTGTAGCCCTCGAAGCGGCCGACGCCGGCAGCGATCTTGCCAATCGCTTCGCCCGGTTCGTCCGGAGCGCAGCGGACGCAGAACCCGTCGGGCCCGCGCGCCGGCGCTCCGGTGTCGACATCGAACTTGACCAGCGCCACCGGAAAGCGGTGCGCGAGGTAGGACGGAATGCGGCCGATCGCTCCAGGTTTCCCTTCCGCGTTGTAGAGCGAGAAGCTGCCCTCGGTTGCGGCGTAGAACTCGAGTATTTGCGGAATGCCGAAGCGGCTCTGAAACGCTTCCCAGACATCGCGGCGCAACCCGTTGCCGCAGGCGAGCCGCAGCCTGTGCGCCTGTTCGCGCGGGTGCGGCGGCGCCGCGACGAGGTAGCGGCAAAGCTCGCCGATATACTGGAACAAGGTGCAGTCCCGGTCGGCGACATCGTCCCAGAAGCGGCTCGCCGAAAATCGCTCGCGGATGAAGACGGACGCGCCGGCGACGAGCGGGGCGCCGATCGCCACCACGCCGCCGATGCTGTGATACATCGGCAGGCAGCAATACATCCGGTCACTCGGTACGATTTCCATCATCCCGGCGAACCAACGAGTCCATTGCATCAGCCGCCGGTGGCTGACTGCGGCCGCCTTGGGCAAACCCGTGGTGCCCGAGGTGTAGATGTACAGCGCGCGGTCGTCGAGAGTGGGCGGCGAATAGGCCGCATCATCGAGCTCACCGGGTTCCGCGAGCGCGCTTTCGATGCGCGGGAAGCCGTGTCCGTCGGCGCCATGCGTCCAAATCCGCACGTCCTGAGCTAGGTCAGGCTGGATCGCGGCGACGGCGTCGATCAAGGGTCCGCCGACGATGATGTGCTTGGGGCTTACGGTCTCGAACGAGTGCCGCAGCGCGGCGCCGACAAGATTGGTGTTGACCAGCGCGACGACCCCGCCGACGCGGACGATCCCCAGCCAGATAGCGAGATATTGCGGACAGTTTAGCATCATCAACGCGACGACGTCGCCTTTGCCGACGCCGTGGTTCAGCGCCCAGCTGGCGTAGCACTTGGACAGCGCGGCGAGGTCACGGTAGCTGAAGGTTTCCATCTCCGAGAGCAGCGCCGGCAGCGAGCCGAACCGCTCCGCGACCGCATCGATCACGAACGGCAGGGTCAGCGCCGGGTCGCGGCCGATCGGCGCGGTCATCTCCAGCGCCCGCTGCCAGGCTTTCGCCGCAGAACCTGCCGCGCCCTCGGTGGGCCGCGCCGCTTTCACCCGATCGATCATCGCCATGGGCAAAGCATCGCGGCAATCCTTCGAGAAGTCGTTAACTCGGCCCAATTACCGCAGATCGTCATGAGATCCCCGGGTGGGGATGACTTGTCGGGCAACTGCCCGACAAGTCAATTCAGCCTCAGTTCGGTAATGTGCCGCGGGTCTTGCTTCAATTCGCCCCTCTCGACCTTCTTGACGATGTCCACGAGGCGCTCGTTGGCGGCGGCGCGAATGCCGACCTTCTCGCCCTCGCACGATAAAACCGTTTCGCGCCGTCTCGAAGTTCGTCGCAAAGGACGATCTACTTGCCGTTATTTTGGCATTTTCCGAAGGTACTTAGATCATTACCTAGGTTTCGGTTAGTGCGTTAATAGATAATATTTATCTCACGAAGAGGCAGGAGTATTGAAGGGCAAAAGGGGATTAGCCCCAACGGTTATTTTTGGGATCAAAAGTCGTGAACGATATTCGTCGAAGAAAGTAGTACCCCATTCAGGGTAGAGCCTATGTGCGTATTGCAATGTACTGACTGCAGGCGCTTATGAGCAGGCCGTTCACCACTATCTAGTGAAGTCTGCTCTCTCGATTTCGACATGCATGCAACGAGAAAATCACGAGGTTGAGCATAGCAATGCCCAAGTACGATAACGTTATTACTACGATCTGCGCGCTGTCGTGGGACCGCCTCAGCAACGACGAGGTCCTCCAGGTCGCCAAGGCCTATTACTACTTCTCCATCCAGTTCCGCGAGAACCTCGAGATCGCCTGCCAGCTTCGCCCGGGCGATTCCAAGCTCGCCGCGCTGCGCCTGGGTGAATGCAATACCGACAATCTGTCACCCTGGCCGAACGTCGCCCTTGCCGGCGAAAAGCTCGACCACGACGAATTTATGCGCCGGCTCCTCGCGCTGCAGCCCGTGCCCGATGAAGAGTCCCTCGAAGCGCTCGGCGCGAATTATCTGAGCCAGGTGCGCGCGGTCGACGACCATGCGCGCGCGTGCAGCATCGCCAGCTATGAGGATGGCGGGCTCTCCCTTGTTTTTTCATCGATGCTGCGGGCGCCGCATTGGCAGGGCGAGGGACAGCGCGCCTTCCGGCACTTCCTCGAACAGCACATTCTGTTCGATAGCGAGGACGGCGCCGGCCATGGCAGCCTGAGCCGCCACCTGGTGCCCGACGATGCGATCCTGCCGCTTTGGTCGGCCTTCGCCACACTGTTGGTGCTAGCGGTGCCGTGCCTCGCACAAAGCGCGGCTAGTCCAGCCGCCCAGCCGGAAGCTTGGTCGAGCTCGATACGGCCAGCGGCGGCTGTTTCGGCGTAGGACTTCAAACCCGGCGATATCCAGGAAACAAGAAATTTACTTGGCTGAGGGAAGGATGCACGGCGAGCACCACAGGTTCTGGGGCGGTGTCCACTGAATTGAAGGGTTCGGTCAGGTGCGAAACGAAACGCTGGCCATTCACGGCGGTTATGACGGCGATCCCGCGACGAAGGCCGTCGCGGTGCCGATCTACCAAACCGCTGCCTACGAGTTCGACAGTGCAGAGCACGGCGCCGCGCTGTTCAATCTCGAGGTCCCGGGGTTCCGCTACACTCGGATCAACAACCCGACCGTCGATGTGCTCGACCGCCGCGTCGCCCTGCTGGAAGGCGGCGTGGGCGCGCTGTGTGTCGCTTCGGGCCAAGCGGCGCTGCATTACGCGCTTCTCAACCTGACGCAGTCGGGCAGCAATATCGTCACGGTGCCCCAGCTCTACGGCACAACTCACACACTTTTCTCGCATCTGCTGCCCGGCTTCGGCATCGACGTCTGTTTCGCCGCCTCGGACCACCCCGCCGATATCGAGGCGCTGATCGACGTCAACACTTGCGGCGTTTTTTGCGAGAGCGTCGGCAACCCCGCCGGCAATATCTGCGATATCGAGGCGCTGGCCGAAGTCGCGCATGCCAGCGGGTTGCCTCTGGTCGTCGACAACACCGTGGCGACGCCGATCCTGCTGCGCCCGATCGACTACGGCGCCGACATTGTCGTCCATTCGCTGACCAAGTTCATGGGCGGACACGGCACGACCCTAGGCGGCGCCATCGTCGACAGCGGCAAATTCCCGTGGATGCAGCACGCCGAGCGCTTTCGCCAATTCTGCGAGCCCGACGAATCTTATCACGGTCTCGTCTACGCCGACCATTTCGGCCCCAGCGCCTATATCGCGCGCTGCCGCAGCTTCTATCAGCGCACCACCGGCGCGGTGCTGTCACCGTTGAGCGCGTTCCTGCTGCTGCAGGGCATCGAGACCGTGGCGCTGCGGGTCGAGCGCCACGTCGAGAATGCGCGCCGCGTCGCGCAATTCCTGCGCGACGACCCACGGGTCGCGTGGGTCAACTACGCCGGCTTCGCCGACAACCCCTATCACCGCCTCGCCGAGAAATATTTGGGAGGCCGCGCCTGTTCGCTGCTGACCTTCGGCGTCGCCGGCGGCTATCAGGGTGGAACCCGGTTCTACGATGCGTTGAAGCTGGTCAAGCGCTTGGTCAATCTCGGCGATGCCAAGTCACTGGCCTGTCACCCGGCCTCGACGACGCACCGCCAAATGCCGGCGGCCGACCAGAAAAAGGCCGGCGTCACCCCCGAAATGATCCGCCTCAGCGTGGGCATCGAGCATATCGACGATATCGTCGCCGATCTCGATCAGGCGCTCGCGCGAGCGGCAGGATAAGATGGCATTGCTCCCGCTCGACCGGATGCCGCGACCGCCTAGGGCTCCTCACCGCACCGGCACTCTGACCGTCGGCCTGGTCAACAACATGCCGGACCCGGCGCTCAAGTTCACCGAACTACAGGTTCGCGACCTGTTGTCTCGCGCCGCCGGACGGCGCGAGGTGTCGTTACGGATTTTTTCACTGCCCGAAGTGCCGCGATCGACGGAAGGCCGGCGGTATATCGCCCAGCACCATGAGCCGATCGATCGGCTGTGGGATGGGAATTTCGACGGGCTGATCGTCACCGGAACCGAGCCGCGCGCCGACCGGATCGAAGACGAGCCGTACTGGCCCGCCCTAGCCCAGCTTATCGACTGGGCGGATGACCATACAATTTCGAGTGTATGGTCATGCCTCGCTGCACATGCCGCGGTGTGCCGGCTCGACGGGATCGCCCGCCGCCCGTTCGACAGCAAACTGTTCGGCGTGTTCGATTGCACGAAGGTGGCCAACCACCCGCTCGTCGGCACCGGTCCGGGAGTGTGGCAAGTGCCGCACTCGCGCTACAACGAGCTGCCGGAGAAAGCTCTCGCCGAGAAGGGGTATTGCATCCTGTCGCGCTCTGACGCCGCCGGCGCCGACCTTTTCATCAAGCAGCGGCGGAGCCTCTACGTCTTCCTGCAAGGCCACCCGGAATACGATGCGACGGCGCTGTTTGGCGAATACCGCCGCGATGTCCGGCGCTATCTCGGCGGCGAGGCGGAGCACTATCCGGAGCTGCCGCACGGTTATTTTACCGACACTGCAAGCGACGCCTTGCGAACGTTTCGCCAGCGGGCCCTAGAACG
>DATNJF010000207.1:0-6643 GCA_035604035.1 Allostellaceae bacterium
GATTCCCTCAAGGACGCGGCGTGCCAGCATATCGGGGTCACCCTTAGCGTGGCGGTAGATCGCGTCGGCGATCAGTCTCAGCAGCACAGAGCGATCCTCAGGCGTCATCGATCACCGCATGCTGTCATCACATCCATCCTGCCCCGGGTTCGGCTCGCTCAAACCTACCATCCTCGGCCATCACGCCGCTGCTGCCCGTCACCCCGGTCGTCACGCCCAGACGTTCGTGGCCGGCCTCAGGCAAAACGCGTCTGGGCCCAGCCGGTCTCGAAGGGCACGTTCATCAGCGGTTCCGACCGTTTGTGGCGGAACATCCACGTCCCACCCACCCGCGCGTAGGTTTCGTGATCGATGCTGGCACGCCACATCGCCCGGTTTCCAGAAGCGACCGTGCACGGCATGAACAGATACCAGCGTGCTCGCGCCGTATCACCGTCTACGTCGATCTGGCCATTCAGGCTGTAATGAATGGCAAAGGAGAAGATCTCCGACGCTCCCCGGAAGAAGTTCCTGATCGCCTCCCGTCCCTCGAACCGGCCCAGCCCGGGGCTTTCCCACAGCGCATCTTCGGTGAACAGCATCGCGATCCGCTCGGCATCGTATTGCTGGTCGCACAACGCGGCGTAGTGAGCTTTCAGATTGCGAATCGCCTCCGCGTCTTCCAGCACCTGTAGCCGCCGTTCCAGCCGTTCGATCCGCGCGGGGTCAAAGGAATTGCCTTGCGCCATGTCTTCCTCCCCGAATAGCGCGTCGGTCCGACGAACGGGCGACTGGGGCCGCGAGGGACGCCGCTCACGACAGCATGAAGCCCTCGTAGCCGCGCGCCGCGACATCCGCGCAGATCTGCCGGTAGCGCAGCATGCCGCCGGCATAGGGCATGAAGACGCGGGGCTTGCCCGGGATGTTGGCGCCCAGATACCAGGAATGCTTGGCCAGGGGCAGCACGGTCTTGTGGGCCATTTCGTTGACCTCCGCTACCCATTTGTCCACCGCGTCGGCCCGCGCCTCGATGCGTTCGAGTCCGCTGTCTTGCAGGTGCCTGATGCAGTCAGTGATCCAATCGGCGTGCTGCTCGATCGCCACCGGCATGTTGCACAGCACCGATGGGCTGCCCGGACCGGTGATCGTGAACAGGTTGGGGAAGCCGGCCACCTGCAAGCCGAGGTAGTTGCGCGGTCCCGCCTCCCATACGTCCTTCAAGGAAACCCCTCCGCGCCCGCGAATATCCATGCGCAGCATCGGACCGGTCATCGCGTCAAAGCCGGTGGCGAAGACGATGATGTCGACCGGGTATTCGGCCTCGGAGGTGCAAATCCCCGCGCGGCTGATCCGCTCGATCGGCGCTCCCCGCAGATCCACCAACGTGACATTGGGTCGGTTGTATGTCTCAAAATAGTTCGTATCGATCGGCGGGCGTTTTGCGGCGTAGGGATGATCGATGTCCGATAGGATCGCCCCCGTCGCCGGGTCCTTGACGATCGAACGGATCTTGCGCTTGACGAAATCCGACGCTGTGTCGTTCGCCCTCTTGTCGATCATCATGTCCTGGAACGCGGCGCGGAACTGCAGCCCGCCGCGCTCCCAAGCGGCTTCGTAGATCTGCTCGCGCTCCTCCGGCGGGGTCTCGACCGCCAGACGCGGTTCGATCTTGAACGCCATGCCGTTGATCGTTTCGTGCGTCGCGGCCCGGATTTCGCCGGGATGCTCTTTGATGTGCCGCCGGAACTCCGCGGTCAGAGGCGCGTTGCGCGCCGGCACCGAGTAGTTCGCGGTACGCTGGAACACGGTCAGATGCTTCGCCGACGCCGCGATCACCGGCGCCGCCTGGATGCCGGTTGAACCGGTGCCGATCATGCCGACCCGCTTACCGGTAAAATCGACTCCCTCATGCGGCCACTGGCCGGTGTGATACCAATCGCCGGCGAAGTCCTCGAGCCCGGGAAATTTTGGCACATTCGCGGTCGACAGACACCCCACCGCGGTGACCAGAAACTTGACGACATAGGTGTCGCCCTGCTCGGTGCGCACCCGCCAGCGGTTTGCCGCATCGTCGTAATGCGCGGCGACGACTTTTGTGTTGAACCGGATGTCCCGCTTCAGGTCGAACCGGTCGGCGACGAAATTCAGATAGCGCAAAATCTCGGTTTGGCCCGGATAGCGTTCCGACCACTCCCACTCGCGCATCAATTCGGGAGAGAAGGGCTTTCGGAGTCGCAGCGCGCACCGGGGTAGCGGTTCCAGTACCAGGTGCCGCCGACCCCGCCGCCCGCCTCCAGCGCCTCTACCGACAAGCCGAGACGATCGCGCAGACAGAGCAGCTGGTAGAGACCCGCGAACCCCGCGCCGATCACTAGCGCGTCGAGTTCGGTCGTCCGGCCGCCCTCGTTACTCGCATGAACCATCGTGTCGTGTGCCATTTTCGCTCAACCCGTTGAACCATGGCCGCAAGCCTTGCCGCAGAAGCGTCTGCCTCTAGCGGCCCGCCCGCACGAGGTGGCCGGGGCGGGCGCCGGTATCTTCACCGTTCTCGAAGACCGGGGTCCCGGCAACGAGGGTCGCGCGGTAGCCGTCGACGCGCTGAACGAGGCGGCGGCCGCCGGCGGGCAGGTCATGGACGATCTCGGGCTGGTGCAGGCGCAGCCGGTCGAAGTCGATGACGTTGACGTCGGCGCGCAGGCCGGGCTTGAGCCGGCCGCGATCGCGGAAGCCGAAGAAATCGGCGGTTTCGCTGGTCTGCATCTTGACCAGCTGCGGCAGCGGCAGCCCAGGTCCGCGCTTGCGGTCGCGCGCCCAGTGGCTGAGCATATAGCTCGGCAGGCCGGCATCGACGATTTGGCCGCAATGCGCGCCGCCGTCGCCAAGACCGAGCAGCGTGCCGGGATCGACCAGAAGTTGGCGGATCTGCTCGTGATCGCCATGGACATAGCCGACGACCGGGAAGAAGAGGAAATGGTCCTCGCCTTCAGTCAGGTAGTCGTAGGCGACCTCCTGCGGCGTACGGTTGCCGCGCGCCGCGATGGCGGCGATGCTCTTCTCCGGCGCCGGCTCGTAATCCGGGGTCGCGCCGGTCATCACGAACATGCGATCCCAGCGCGTCGCGACAAAGCGGATGAACTGGCCCTGCCGGTTGAGCTCAGCCTCGGACGGCGGCTCGGCCAGGATCGCAGCGCGCACCTCGGGGTCACGTAGCCGCGCCCAGCGCTCTGCCGCCGGCAGACGATCGAGCGCGCGATAGGCCAGGCGGAAGGTGAACGGGTTCATCGAGGTGTTGTGGCCGAGGATCACCCCGACCGGCCGGCCGGCGACCTGGGCGGTGATGCTAGCGCCTTGGGCGCGGGCGGCATGCACGCCGGTCATCAACCGCTTCCAGCGCTCCGGGTCCGTCGGCCGGTCGGTCAAGAGGAACCACACCGGGCGACCGGTCTCTTTCGATAGCTTGGTCATCCAGGCGAGCTCGCGCGCCTCGTCCATGAAATCGCTGTTCATGCCGAACGCACCCCGGCCGATGGCGCCGAGCGCTTGGCCGATGCCAAACAGCTCAGCCTCTTCGGCGAAGTGGCCGGGGACGAGTTCGCCGGTCTTGGTCTTGTGCGAATAGGTGCGCGAGGTGGTGAAGCCGAACGCGCCGGCCTTGAGCGCGGCCTCGGTCAACCGGCGCATCGTGTCGATGTCCTCGGGGGTGGCGGCCTCGCGGTTGATGGCACGCTCGCCCATCACATAGACACGCAGGGGATGATGCGGGATCTGCGCGCCGATATCGATCGTGCGGGGCATGCGGTCGAGCGCATCGAGGAAGTCCGGGAAGCTCTCCCACTCCCAGTTCAGCCCTTCATGCAGCGCGGTGCCGGGAATGTCCTCAACCGCTTCCATCAGGTCGATGAGACCGGAGCGGTGCTCCTTCCTCACCGGTGCAAAGCCGACGCCGCAATTGCCGAAGAGGATCGTGGTCACGCCATGCCACGACGACGGCGCGAGTACCGGGTCCCAGGTCGCTTGGCCGTCGTAATGGGTGTGCACGTCGACCCAGCCGGGGGTGACGAGGAGACCGTCCGCGTCGATCTCGCGCTTGCCGGGCCCGGCTTTGCCGCCGACCGCGGTCAGCCTGCCGCCGTCTATCGCGATGTCGCCAGTAAAGGCTTCGGCGCCGGTGCCGTCGAGGATCGTACCGCCGCGAATGACGATGTCGTGCATGGTTTTCGCCCCGAAAATGCGCCTGCTTTGCTGCGGACAGCATGCGCCCCCGGCCGCGCTTCGGCAATCCGGGGCGCCACGCTATGCGCGGGGATCGCCATGACCCCCGTGCAGGTCGGGGGCATCGAGGCTATCCCTAGAACTCTATGACGGCCTCGTTGTCGTCGCCGAGAATCAGGTTGCTGGTCGTCGAAGGCCAGGTCGGCAAGCGCCGCGCCGGCGCGATGACCGATATCGGCGCATATCAACCGATGCGGTGGTGCTCCCGATTCGGCCGCTGTTGCCCCTTAGGCGATCTTGCGCGGTGATCCGCCGGGGACGGCGAATTGAAGGGGCGCGGCGGGTACCGTTCGCGCCGCCCCGGAAGCTCGGCGGCGCCCTATCTGAGCAGTGTCGCCGCTTCTGATATTGGCCGACCTCTTACATCGCTCCGGTTCATCCTGCCGTCAGGTTGCTACTCGACGAGGCTGCCTAGTGGGCTCATGATTTTGCCGAGCCGCAGGAGACTTCGGTCATGGATCGAGCGCCCACCGCCCGCCTACAGGGGTTGATCCATCGGCGGGATAAGGTTCTGGCAGTGCTCCATCCGCCGACGGCAGCGCATGCGCGGATCATGGAGCGCGCCGGGTGTGAAGCGCTGTTCGTCGGCACCGGAGGGGTGGTCGGTGCCTACACGGGCCTTGCTGATGTTGGCACCGCGACACTCTCCGAGTGCGTTGAGATTGCCGGCTGGATCGCGGAAAGCGTCAAGATCCCGGTGATCATGGATGGCGATACCGGTCACGGTGGGATCATGGCGGTGCGCCGCATGGTGCGCGAGTGCATCCGCCACGGCATCGCTGGAGTGCGTATCGACGACCAACCGATCGAAGGCAAGCGCAAGACCCAGAGCGCCGGGGTCGAAGTGGTGCCACTCGACCTCGCTATCGCCCGCTACCGCGCCGCGGTCGATATGAAGAATGAGCTCGACCCCAACTTCGTGATTATGGCGCAATGCTATGCGCGCGACGCCGCGAATGGCGGCCTCGACGACGCCCTGCTCCGGCTTAAGGCGTACCGCGAAGACGCCGGGGTGGATTGGGTGCAACTCGAGTCACCGCACTCGGTCGAGGAGATCAGGGCGGCGCGCGCCGCCGTCGCTGGGCCGTTCTCGTTCATGAAGGGGAAGCTCGGCCGCTATCTCGGGCTCGACGAGCATCTGGCCTTGGGAGTCACGATCGCCTGGTATCCGGGCTTCACCCATCACGTAACCTGGGCGGCGCTGTGGGATTTTATGAGTGCGTTTCAGACCGAGGGTGTTGCCGCCTGGGACGCCTTTATCGAAAGCCGCAAGGATCGGCCGTACCCGGGCCCGGAAATGCCGGATGACGGCGAGGGTGAGGCGAAACAGCGCGTGCTCGAGGAGCGCTATTTGTCGCCAGATGCGCTGGCAAAATACCGGAGGGAATGATGGCGCGCGACGGCTACCGCATTTTCGACTCGGACACCCATGTCGGGCCCGATGCGGCAATCCTGTCCGGCTATCTGAGCGCCACCGAGAAAGACCATCTCGCCCGCTGGGACCAATACCGCTCGGAGGGCCGGTTTGGCCACGTGACCTACACCAAGGGCCAGCGCCACTACCGCCGTCGGCTCGGCGACGCAAAGCCTGACGAAGCGCCGGCGGGCTACATGGCCGGATTTACCGGCGTCGCGCGTGAACGCGATCCGTCGCCGAAGGTCGATGCCGACCCGGCCGCTCGCATCGCCGACATGGATTACGAAGGGGTCGACGTCAATCTGACCCTGCCCTCGGGCTGGTTCGGCACCTTTACGTCAGGCGATGACATCGCCCTCGAAAGCGCGATGTACCGCGCCTACCACCACTGGATGAGCGATTACTGCGGTGCGTTCCCGCAGCGGCTCGGCGGTGTCATCCTGGCGAGCGCCCGCGATATCAACGGATCGCTCGCCGAAATGCGTCATTGGGGCAAGTCGCGCTGGGCCTGGGGGGTGATGGTCTACGCCCCGGTCGGGGCGCCGCTCGACCATCCGAGCCTCGAACCGTTTTACGCCGCGGCGGCCGAACTCGACCTCGCATTAGTGCTGCATACTTTCACAGTGATGCCGCCCTATGCTCCGGGCGGGCTGGATACCTGGGACAATCTGTGGCTGCAGCGCTCGGCGGCGCATCCTTGGTGCGGTATGCGCAACATGGCCTCGCTGATCGGCAGCGGCGTGATGGATCGCTACCCGAGCCTGCGCATCGGAACGCTCGAGGCCGGGCATGGCTGGCTGCCGTTCTGGATCAAGCGGCTCGACGAGCATGCCGAGACGATCAAGGCGGCCCTTCCCGAGCTGCGTCAGCGGCCGAGCGACTACGTCACCGGCGGGCGCTATTTCCAGAGCATCGAGATCCCCGAGGGGGCGGCATTGACCAACGCAGTCGCCGATCTCCTCGGCGATCACGTGC
>DATNJF010000208.1:0-3176 GCA_035604035.1 Allostellaceae bacterium
CTGACGCTGACGACCTCAAAGATCTTCCGCGGGTCGAGCCCGGCTTTCTTGCCGAACACCAGCGCCTCGGCGATCGCGACCGTGGCGATCTGGCCGAGCATGTTGTTGATCAGCTTCATTGCGAGGCCATGGCCGAGGTCGCCGACATGAAACACGTTCTTGCCCATCGCGTGGAACAGGTCCTCGCTCGCGGCAAAGGTCTCGGCCGAGCCGCCGACAATCACCGAAAGAGTTCCGGCCGCAGCGCCATGGGTACCGCCGCTGACCGGCGCGTCGAGCATCGCCACGCCTTTGTCAGCGAGGCGCTCGGCAAAGCGGCGCGCCGCGAGCGGGTCGATCGTGCTCATGCACAGGACGATGTCGCCCTGTTTGGCGGATTTGATGATGCCGCTGTCGCCGAGGATCACCGCTTCAGCTTGGTCGGTGGTCTCGACCATGCAGATCGTGCGGTGGCAGTTGGCGGCGACGGCCTCGGCCGAGGCTGCGAGCGTCGCGCCAGCCGCAATCAATGGCGCCACCCTGGCCGGGTTGATGTCGTGGACGATCAGCTCGAACCCGGCCTTGATCAGATTGAGCGCCATCGGTCCGCCCATATTGCCAAGCCCGATAAACCCCACCGTGCCAGCCATCGCTTTCCTCCCTTGTTGTGGCCGGCATGGCCGGCCACTGCGATCGTAGCACGCAGCGGCGGGCAGAAAATGGCGCCTGCCCTACCCCTGCCCTGTTCAGTGCTCACGGGTCTGCAGAGCTTTTTTCATCGTGGCAGCGACGGGTGGTCAGGCGTAGGAGTAGATCATGGAATATACCAAACTCGGCCGCACCGGCCTCGACGTGTCGCGCATCTGCCTCGGCTGCATGAGCTATGGCGAGGGCGACCACGGCAACCACGCCTGGAGCCTCGGTGAAGAAGAGAGCCGCCCCTTCATCAAGCGTGCGCTCGAAGCCGGCATCAATTTCTTCGACACGGCGAACCGCTATTCGCTGGGCAGCAGCGAGGAGATCCTCGGCCGCGCGATAAAGGACTTCGCCCGTCGTGACGAAGTCGTCATCGCCACCAAGGTCTATGGCCGGATGCGCCCGGGACCGAACGGGCACGGGCTGTCGCGCAAGGCGATCATGATGGAGCTCGACGCCAGCCTCCGGCGGCTCGGTACCGATTACGTCGATCTCTACCAGATCCACCGCTGGGACTACGAGACGCCGATCGAGGAGACGCTGGAAGCGCTGCACGATGTCGTCAAGGCGGGCAAGGCGCGCTACATCGGCGCCTCGTCGATGCATGCTTGGCAGTTCGCACGCGCCCTTGGCATCGCCGAGAAGAACGGCTGGACCCGTTTCGTCAGCATGCAGAACCTCGTCAACCTGCTCTACCGCGAGGAGGAGCGCGAGATGCTGCCGCTCTGCGCGGCCGAGGGCATCGGCGTTATCCCGTGGAGCCCGCAGGCTCGTGGCCGCCTGACCCGAAATTGGGACTACACCAGTGTTCGCACCGAGACCGATGAGGCCTTTGATCAGCTCTTCGGGAAAACTGAGGAAGCCGACAAGAAGGTCGTCGATCGCGTAGCGGAAGTGGCGGCAGCTCGCGGCATTCCGCGCGCACAGGTGGCGCTGGCGTGGCTACTCGCGAAGCCGGGTATCACGGCACCGATCGTCGGCGCGACAAAGCTCCATCATCTCGACGACGCGCTTGCCTCGGTGAAGGCGAAACTGTCCGCCGATGAGATCGCATCGCTTGAGGAGCCTTACGTTCCGCACGCCGTCGTCGGCTTCATCTAGTCCTTCGCTGGGCGTGGAGGCGAGCAAGTCGCAATCTTGCGAAGGGAAAAGCACATGGGCGCTCGTTCGGTGGAGGCGGTCCGTCGGAAGCTACGAGCCCTGGCTGCAACGGCTAGAGATGCCGGCGCCACTGAGCAGGAGCGTGCCACTGCGAAGGCCCTAAAAGCCCGCCTAGAGCAGCGGCTCAGCGAGGCCGGTGTCCCCGCGGGGGACTGGACAGATAACGCCTTTCGTCTCGGCAGGTGGGCAAAGGAGATGAGGGAATCTGCACCTATTGCGGTGCCCACGGGAGAATGGACGGAAACCGCCCACCGGCTGGGGAAAGCGGTCCGCCAAGGCTACAAGAGATGGTTCTCAAAGTGAGTGCGACGGCATCCGGAGGTACCGGGCGCACCTCGCACGCCGGGACCGGCTTCACGCCCCTGGTTGTCGACGATTTTGAATCAACGTCAGGCAGGGCTATACCGCTAAGACTGTTCAGCCAGGAGCTTGCGCAATTCGGTCTTGAGGACCTTGCCGTAATTGTTCTTCGGTAGCGCCTCGACGAAACGGTAGTCGCGCGGGCGCTTGAAGCGGGCGATGTGGCCGAGGCAGAGCCGGTCGAGTTCCGCGGCTACGATTGCAGCACCCGGACGCGGCACCAGAAAAGCGACAACTTCCTCGCCCCAATCGGGATGCGGCCGCCCGACCACCGAGGCTTCGACCAGGTCGGGGTGGCGCAACAACACCTCCTCGATCTCGCGCGGGTAGATGTTGCTGCCACCGCTGATGATCATGTCCTTCGAGCGGTCGCGCAGCGTCAGCAATCCCTCTTCGTCCATACTGCCGAGATCGCCGGTATGGAGCCAGCCACCCCGCAGGGTTTCGGCATTGGCTTCCGGGTTCTGCCAATAGCCATCCATGACGCAGTCGCTGCGGGTGATCACCTCGCCGATCTCGCCGTACGGCAAATCATGGTCATCGTCATCGGCCACCCGCACCAGCACGCCGTTGCGCGGATAGCCGCACGAGGCCAGCCGATCGCGCCAGCGCGGATGAGCGCTGTCTGCGTGCAGGCGCTGCGACAGCCCGGTGATCGTCATCGGCGACTCGCCCTGGCCGTAAAGCTGGTAGAGGTCGCGGCCCAAAAATCTCGAGCGCGCGTTCGAGGTCGGCGACGTACATCGGCCCGCCGCCGTAATAGATCGTGCGCAGATTGGCAAAGTCCGCGGCAGCAACCTCGGGGGAGTGGACGAGCCGGGTCAGCATCGTCGGCGCGGCGAATAGCGAGACCTGCCGGTGCCGTTGCACCACGTCGATGATGGCGGGCACGTCGAAGTGCGGCAGGACGATCTGGTGCGCGCCCTTCAGCAGAAACGGCAGTGCATATAGCCCGGCGCCGTGCGACACCGGCGCCGCGA
>DATNJF010000209.1:0-19828 GCA_035604035.1 Allostellaceae bacterium
TCTGCGTGCGTCGCCTTGCTGGCGGTCGAGGGCCCGGCGTTGATCCTAACGGAAGAGCAAGAGCTCCATCATCGCCGCGGCTTCGCCTCCAATCTGAAAACGAGGGTGCGGCTCTTCGCCCGCCACAATATCCGCAACAGCGACGTGGGCATGGCCGTCGTCGCCGCCGCGATTGGCGCGGTGATCGCATTTGGCGTGGCGCTAACCAGTCTCGCCGTCGCCGAATTCCATCATCTGCTGTTCGGCGTGCGCCTCGAGCAGCGGTTGAGCGGTATCGTCGAAATCGCGCGGTGGCGGCTGCTTTTGGTCCCATGTCTCGGTGGTATCGTCTACGGCTTGGTCGCCTATGCGCTGTGGCGGTGGAAGCCGCGTGACATCGTCGACGCGATCGAGGCCAACGCGCTGCATGGTGGACATATGTCGCTGAGCGACAGCCTGCGTCTCACCGGCCTCACGGTGCTCTCCGCCGGCGTCGGCGCCTCGGTCGGTCTCGAGGCGGCCTATACCCAGCTTGGCGCCGGGATCGCCTCGCGAATCGGCCGGCAGCTGCATTTGCGCCGTGGAGACCTGCGGACCTATGTCGGGTGCGGCGCCGCCGCGGCGATTGCCGCGGCGTTCAACGCGCCGCTCGCCGGCGCCTTCTACGCGTTCGAGCTGATCATTGGCTCCTATACGCTGACGACGTTGGTGCCGGTGGTTGTCGCCGCGATCTTCGCAACCTTGGTGACGCGTACCCTGTTCGGCGAGCAACCAATCTTCGTCGCCTATGCACATGTCGACTCGTTCGCGGCCAACTACCTGATCCTCGCCGTGGTCGGGCTTGTCGCCGGGCTTTTGGCGATCGGAGCGATGATCGGCGTCACCTTTGTCGAGCAATGGTCTAAGCGGGCGGCGCTGCCCACCTGGGCGCGGCCGGCATTGGGTGGACTGATCCTCGGCAATATCGCCTGGTTTTTCCCACAGGTGCTGGGCAGCGGCCACGGCGGTATCGAAAGCACTATCGCGTCCGGTCCGGATACCTACGCGCTGCCGCTCCTCCTGCTGCTGATCTTCGCCAAGATGATCGGCTCGGCGGTGTCGATCGGCAGCGGGTTTCGCGGTGGCATGTTCAGCTCCTCGCTGTTCCTCGGCGCGCTTTATGGTTCCGCGGTCGCGCTGATCCTACACCAGCTGATGCCCGGATTGGCGTTTAACGCGACAATCTACATCCTCGCCGGGATGGGCGCGGTGGCCGCGGGCGTGGTCGGCGCGCCGGTGACGATGATCCTCCTGGTGTTGGAATCGACTTCTGATTTCTCGGCGACGCTCGGGGTCACGGTCTCGGTCATAATCTCGATCCTGGTGGTGCGCCACGGCTTTGGCTATTCGTTCGCGACCTGGCGCTTCCATCTGCGTGGCGTCGCCTTGCACAGCCCCCACGATATCGGTTGGCTGCATGATCTGCAGGTCGCCAACCTGATGCGGCGCGACTTCACCGTGGTCCCGGTCGATCTGCCGCTGCAGGCGCTGTGTCGCCAATTCCCGATCGACTCAGCGATGCGGATTTTCGTTGTCGACGAGAAGGGCGCGTACCAGGGCGTCGTCGATCTGATCGAGGCGTATGCAATGGCCAATCGCGATCCCGAGACGATCCAGATCGCCCGCGACGTCGCGCATGGCGCCGAGCATTTCCTCACACCGGGCCAGCCGGTGCGCGAGACGCTTGACCGCTTCATCGCCTCCGCGGCGGAGACTTTGGCTGTCGTCGATAATCCCCGCGAACGTCACGTCCAAGGGTATCTGAGCGAAGCTTTCGCACTGCGCCGTTATTATCGCCAATTGGAAGCGCGGCATCGTGAAGAACTTGGCGACGATGAGTTGTTTAATCTCCAGCACGCTGCATCCGACGATTGAAATTCTAATTAATCATTGGGAAAATTGTCGGCTTGGGCCGGATGTGTTATGCTCGCCTCATGGTATTGGGGCGGGTACTACTAGGGGTTGCTTGCGGCCTGAGCCTGATGTCGTCGACCGGATGGGCCGATGAGCCGGTGGCTCGGGTCGGCCGGCTGAGCGCGGTTTCGGGCGCGGTGCAATATCATTCTCCGTCTGGAGACTGGTCGGCCGCGCTGGTCAACGAGCCGGTCGGCGCCGGGGTCGGGGTGCGCACCCCGCATGGCGCCAAGGTCGAGCTCCGCATTGGCGATGGTCTGCTGGCGCTCGATTCGGCGACCGAGTTGCAAATTATGCAACTCGACAGTGACGCCGTTCAGATCGGCCTGCCGCAGGGCCGGATGTTCCTGCATCTTGCGGCCGGAAGCCTCGCCAAGACCATTGAGATCGATCTCCCCAACGGCGGGATGTGGCTCACCGCGCCGGGCGACTACGATATTGTCGCGGGCGATGCGCACAACCAGGCGCGCGTTCAGGTCTTTGCCGGACAAGCGGCGTTGGGCGGCGGACTCGATGACAGCGTCATCGCCGCGACCGCGCCAGATGCTTTCGACGTCGGCGCATGGCGCAGTGCGAGCGATGCCGGCGACGACACGGCGCACCTGCCGCTCGGAGTCACTGGCGGCGAGGCTCTCGCCGCGAACGGTGATTGGTCCCACGACTCGACTTACGGCGACATCTGGCACCCGAAAGATTTGCCGGTCGATTGGATGCCGTACCGCTATGGGTCGTGGCGTTACCTTCCGCCCTGGGGATGGACCTGGATTGACGCGGAGGCATGGGGGTTCGCGCCGTCGCATTACGGCGCCTGGGTGAGATTGGACGGCCGGTGGGCCTGGGCGCCCGGGTCATCAACGGACGAGCCCGCCTATACCTCGGCGGTGGTCGGTTTTCTCGGCACCGCCGGGATTGGGCTCAGCCGGCCGGGGAATGACGGGTCCGCGGTCGCATGGTTTCCGCTGGCGCCGGGTGAGGCGCCCAACGACCGGTTCCGGAACCGCCGCGCCGCCAGTATCGTGCCGCGCGCGGTCTTCGCTGGCGGCAAGCCGATCCAGACCGCGCTACTCGAGCTTCCCGAATGGCGCCTCGACGATGCGCCGGTGGTCCTCGGTGCGCTCAATATTCCACCGGTGGGCGATGGCGGTACCGCGTTTGTCGCCGCGGCCGACCCGACGCCGGTGGTGGTCGAGCGCGTCGCCATCGTGACGCCGGTGGAGAAGCCGGCCCCGCATCCGACGCCGCAGGCGCGTGTGCGGCAGGTGCAGATCACGCGTATCCACGACGTGCTGATGCGGGCCGCGAATAAACGATTGCCACGGGCCGCAGCGTCTACTTCGCACCACTGGCGCGCCGTCGAGGCCGCGTCGGCGCGACCGCATCCCGCACCATCGACGACCGCGACTGCTTCGACGCATAATCGCAAGCACCTCGCCGCCGCCCGCGGAGGGGCGCAGATACCCTAGCCGGCGGGTGCCTCGATGATCGATTTCCGCAGCGACAATACCGGGCGCGCCGCGCCCGAAATTCTCGACGCGCTGATCCGCGCCAATAACGGCACCGCGCTCGGCTATGGCGCCGACGAGTGGACCGCGCGGCTGCAGCAGCGCTTTGCCGAGTTGTTCGAGACCAAGGTGCAGGTGTTTCCGGTGGCGACCGGCACCGCGGCCAACGCGCTTTCCCTGGCGGCGATCGCGCCGTCCTGGGGGCTCGTCTTCTGCAGCGCTGCCGCGCACATCAACACGTCCGAAGCCAATGCCGCCGGGTTTTTCGGTGGCGGGCTAAAGCTCGCGCCGGTGACCGGTGAGCACGGTAAGATCGACGCAGCTGCGCTGACGCAGGTGTTGACCGGGTTTCCGCCTGGCCAGCTGCATCGCGGCCAGCCGGCCGCGGTCAGCCTGACCCAGGCGAGCGATCTGGGCGCGGTCTACCGGCTCGACGAGGTGCGCGCGGTCGCCGAAATCGCCAAGGCCCGCGGCCTCCTGATGCACATGGACGGCGCACGCTTTGCCAACGCGCTGGCGCGGCTGCAGTGCGGCCCGGCCGAGTTGTCGTGGCGCTCGGGGGTCGACATCCTCTCTTTCGGCGCCACCAAGAACGGCGGCGCGCTCGCCGACGCGATCGTCGTGTTCAATCCGGCGATCGCCGACGGGCTGGCGGTGCAGTTGCGCCGCGCCGGCCAGGTCTGGTCGAAGATGCGGTTCGCCTCGGCCCAGCTAATGGCCTATATCGAAAACGGGCTGTGGCTGCGCCTTGCGACCGCGTCGAACCGCGCCGCCGCACGGATCGCCGCGGGCATTGCGAATGTGCCCGGGCTGAAACTGGTGGCGCCGGTCGAGGCCAACGAGATCTTCCTCGAAGTGCCGGGCGGGGTGATGGACGCGCTCGAGGCCGATGGGTTCCAATTCTACCGGCGCAGCGCGACGCTCGCCCGCTTCGTCTGCCGGTTCGACGTGACCGACGCCGAGGCCGACGCCCTCGTCGCTTCGCTTAAACGCCACTGCTCAGCGCCCGCCAAGGCGGCGGAGTAGCTACTCCGCCGCTTCGCTCTCCGCCGGTAGCATGCCGAGGGCGCGCTTGTAGACGTCGAGCAGGCTCTCCTGCTCGTCGAGGTCGTCCTTGTCCATGCGCCTGAGGCGGATCACCTGACGCATGATCTTGGTGTCGAAGCCGGTGCCTTTGGCCTCGGCGTAAACTTCCTTGATGTCGGCGCCGAGCGCACGGCGCTCTTCTTCCAAGCGCTCGATGCGCTCGATAAAGCTCTTCAGCCGATCGCCCGCGATCCCCCCGATATCGGGCATAATGTCCCTTTAGTGCTTGTGCTGCGAGGCGGCGAAGGCGGCCTTCTGATCGGCGCTTGCCTCCTTTTGGTACTGCTTGCGCCACTCGTCGTAGGGCATGCCGTAGACGATCTCGCGCGCCTGCGGATCGGAAAGCTCGACGCCTTTGTCCTCGGCGGCGGCGCGGTACCATTTCGACAGGCAATTGCGGCAGAAGCCGGCCAAGTTCATCAGGTCGATATTCTGCACGTCGGTGCGCTCGCGCAGGTGCGCGACGAGGGCGCGGAAGGTGGCGGCTTCGAGTTCGGTGCGGGTCTTGTCGTCCATGCGGGATCCTCCAATGCTGGGTCTTATGTAGCACCGCGGGCGGGGTTCTTGAACGACCCTCAGAGCGGAAAGATCAGCGAGGTCGGGACCAAGGTCGCGTCGGTGACGCAAACGCGCTCGGCGAAGCGCAACTCGCCACTGTCCTCGACCACACGGTCGTAATAACGCCCGCAGAGGAACACCGTTGACGGCTCGTTGAGCAGCGTCTGAAACACCGCGAAACTGGCGGACAGCCGCATCCCGTCCGTGTCGATCGCGCGCAACACGATGCCGGCGGTCAGGTTGCGCACGATTCGCGGTGCGTAGAGCATGGTCTTGCGCATCGCCGCGACCCGGTCGGCGAGCATCGCCCGGCTCTCGGCGGTGACCAGCCCGATCGGTAGCCCGGCCTCATGATTCTCGCGCGAGGTGATCTTGTAGACGCAGGTCTCGGTGAAAAACTCGGGCCAGCGCTCGTATCGGCCTTCGCCGAGCGCCTCGTCGTAGGCGCCGTAGAGATCGGCGAGGCGCGTCCGCAGGGCCGGCGATGCGTTCACACCCGGCGCGACGGCGATCACGGCCGCTATAACTCCATTACCGCGCGATAGTGCCGATAGAGGCCGCGGATCGCTGTCTCGGTGACGGTATGCGGGGCGCTGGCGGTGTCGCGCCCGCCCATCTCGACGAAGCAATCGGCGTTGTCGTCGGCGACGATGCCCGCTTGCGACAGCAGCATCGCCTCGCCGTCATCGACCGAGACATAACCGGCGGGGCCGAAGAGATTGGCCTGGCGTATCCGGCGCTCGGTCATCTCGGGCGGGTCCTCGGCGTAGCCGAAATGGGTCCAGACCAGATCGAAATTGTGGGCGTCGAGCGGCACCACCTGGCGCATCGCCAACCCGTTCGACTGCTGCTGGACGACCAGGTTTGGCCATAGCGTCTGGATGACGACAGTCGCCTCGCCGGGGTACTCGCGCACCGGGTCGATGAGACGGGGGTCGGCGAGCTTCAGCCCCTCGTGAAAGGCGCGCATCTGTGCGGTCGCCTCATTGGCCTTCTGCTCCCCACGCTGATTGATCAGCGCCGCGTGGCGGCCGGTCTCGTCCATCTCGGTCGCCGATTTCTGGTCGAGCCGGAAGAGACCGAACGTCACCAGGAACACATGCAGCAGGCTGGCGTGATAGGGATCGCGATTGTTCTCGAGATAGAGCTTCCAATTGCCCGGCAAGCGCTGGCGCTGGTAGCCAAGCACCTTCAGTTCGCGTCCGTCGAAGGTGCGGTCGAACCAGCTGAGGATTCTCGGTCCGAGGTACTCTTCGAGCGTCTCGTTAGGCTGGGCGAAGCTGGCGAAAACGACGCCATGCCGCGAGGCAACTGCGAGCCGCTGCAGCCCATGCTCCTCGGGGCGGAAATCCTCGGGCATCCCGCCCTGGCCGCGCAAACCGCGCCGGAATGGCACCCCGAGCAATTTGCCTTCGAGATCGTAGGTCCATTGGTGATAGGGGCAGATGAATTCCTTCGCCGTGCCCCGGTTGGCGCTGCAGAACTGCACGCTGCGATGGGCGCAGCGGTTGAGCAGCACGTTGACGGCGCCGTCGGCCCCGCGCACCGCGACGACCTCGCGCGTGCCGAGTTTGCTGCGGGTAAAGTCGCCCGGGTTTGGGATTTCGGCGTCGAGGCAGACGTAAAGCCAGTTCGGGCCGTCGAAGATGCGCTCCTGCTCGCGCGCGAAGATGTCGGGATCGGTGTAGACCCAATTCGGCACGCGCGACGGACCGGCGGCAGGCCATCGCCGCTCGGCTAGTTTGGATGCTGCTCCACCATCTGCTGCAGCCATGACGTCCCCCAGGATCGTGCGTTGCAAGGGTAGATACGGCCGAGGGCGCCGGCAACGGCTTTGCGGTAGAAAGCTCCTACTCGGTTAGTAGTCTGACGACGGACCCGTGTATGCCATGCCGCGCGACGCCTTGAGCGAAAACTCTGTCGGCAGTAACGAGCACGGCCCGCTCGGCGAGCGCGACCGCCAGATACAGAGCGTCGTAGACGGTCTGGTCGAGGTCGAAGGCAAGCGCTTGCGCGGCGGCAGCGTAGTCATTGGAAGCAAGTAGTTGGATTGGTGTTGTCTGGATCCCGCCGAGCGCTGCTTGCGCCCGCTCGCGGCTGAGGTTGCCGCGCCTGGTTCTTGCCCAAAGCGCATTGGCGCATTCGACGACGAGGAGATCAGGCGCCACTAGCAGCTCGTCGGCGACGAGCCGCATCGCGGCTTCGGAGCCTTCTTCTTCAAGAACCCATTTGAGCGCCACACTTGCGTCGACAACGACTGTCACGTTTCATCCCGGTCGCGGTCGTGACGAAGCTGCTCGACAATGCTGGGCCCGGGTAGTCGTCCGATGCTGCGGCGGATTTCGTTAAGGCGTTCGGTCGCGGCGGCCCGATCGAGACCGACGGCGCGCGCTAAGGCGCGGCGCGCTTGTTCTTCGGTCGAGGTGCCACTCGCCGCTGCGAGACGACGCAGCGCGTCGATCACCGCGTCGTCGAGATTCCGAACGACTATCCGTCCCATCGCCTCAGTCTAGGGACGACGTGATATCAATGCAATCGCTTCTGAGTGCTTAGTGAAAGCGCGGCTTCACTTCCTCACACAGCAATTGAAGCGCGCGCATCACCCCGTCATGGGGGATTTTTCCGCCGCAATTCAGTTCGGCGAGGATGCCGTCGAGGCCGATCTCCTCTTGCACCTCGCGCAGCCGCGCGGTGAAGCTGTCGGGGGTGCCGCAGATGACCTGCGTCGCCAGCGCCTCGTCGAAGGTCAGCCCCTCGAGCCGTTCGACCCGCTTCATGCGCTGCACCGCGACCTCACCGCCGGCGCGGCGCGCGGAGTCGCGGCCGAGCTCGGCCTGATAGGCAAAGAAGCTCATCAGGCTGTCCTTCAATTCGGCGCGGGCGCGTTCCTCGGTATCGGCGAGGTAGGCGGGGACGCGCAGATAGACCTGGCCGTTTCCGGGATGGCCGGCTTCCTTGTAGGCGGCGCGGTAGGCCTCGATATAGGGCACGAGCTGCTTGAACGGGCCTTGCCGGACGGCAACAAAGACCGGGAAGCCGAGCTTGCCGATGGCCGGGAAGGTCTCCGGCGTCGCGCCGGCCATGCGTATCTCCGGCCACGGCTTCTGGTAGGGCTTTGGCGACAGCGAGACATTGTCGAAGCTGTGATACTTGCCCTGGTACGAGAAACTATCCTGGGTCCATGCGAGCTTGAGGATGTCGAGCGTCTCGGCGAAGCGCTCGCGGCTCTCGTCGTAGGAAATGCCGTATTCCTCATAGGTGCGCACGACGCCGCTGCGGCCGATGCCGTAGATCAGCCGCCCGTGGCTGACCTGGTCGACAGTCGCAGCTTCCTCGGCGAGGCGCAGCGGATGCGACAAGGGCAGCACCTGCACCGCCAGCCCGATGCGGACCCGCTCGGTGCAGGTGGCGATGGCGCTCGCCACCATCATCGGCGCCGACAGCACCGAACGCTCGGGCGCGCCGTGCAGCTCGGCCAGCCAGACCGCGTCGAGGCCCCATTTGTCCGCCGCCGCGACCTCGCCCAGGGCCTGGTCGAAAGCGGCGCTTTCACCCGCCTGTCCGACCGGCGGAAACTCCATAAACGTGCCGAATTCCATCGTGTCGACTCCAGCCCAAATCCGCGCCTAGCTCAGCATGAGCGTCGCCGCCGGCGCAAGCGCGGGTTGCGCAGGGCAGACCGGAAACGCTCCGGGGCAGGAACGTTTCGTTGGCTCGCCGCATATATCCGGTCAGGAGGCGGAACGCCGCCTTCACCGCTAGGGAGTCTGACCAATGCGTTACTTGCGTGGCGCGGCTGTAGCGCTGGTGGCAACGGGCGCGGTGCTCTTGCCGCTGTCCGATGCATCGGCGCGTTGCTGGAGATGTGGGCCCGGACCGATCTTTTGGCCGTTCGCTGCGGCCGCCGCCGTGGTCGGCACCGCCGCGGCAATCGCCACCGCGCCCCTCCGTGCGTTTGCCCCGCCCCCGGCCTACTATCCGCCGCCGGCACCTTATTATCCGCCCGCCTATTACGCGCCGCCGCCGGGCTACTACCCGGGTTACTATTACGGGCGCTGATCGGCGCTGGCGCCTCGCTCTCGCCCGCCGCTAAGATGCGGTGAACTATTGGAGAGGAGGCGCCGCGATGCGGGTCCACAATCTTTACGTCGACGCCCAGGGCGAGACGCATTTCCGCGACATCGAGATCGAATGGGCTGAGCAGACCAATGCCGGCAAATTGTCGAAACGGCTGCCGGCGACCGGCATCATCTTCCGCGAGGTGCAGCCCGATTACGACCTCGACTGGCACCCGGCGCCGCGCCGCCAGTACATCATCAATCTCGACGCCGGGGTGAAGATCACCGCGAGCGACGGCGAAGCCCGCATCATCAAGGCGGGCGAGGTGATCCTCGTCGAGGACACCAGCGGCAAGGGGCATCTGTCGCAGGCGGTCGAGGGCAAGATCCGTAATTGCATCTTCGTGCCGGTGGAGTAGCCCTCCCTCACATCCCCAAGATCGATCCCGTGCTGGCGCGCGGATCGCGACGCGGCCAGCGGCCGCTCTCGACCTGATGAAAGAAATCGTCGCAGAGGCGGTTGAAGAGGTCGGGTTCCTCAAGATTGAGCGCGTGGCCGGTATTGGGCAGCACGACCAGCGCCGCGCTCTTGATGTGCCGCTTCATCAACAGGCCTGGTTCGAGGCAGGGGTCGTCCTCATCGCCGGTGGCGATGAGGGTCGGGACGTCGAGCGCCTTCATTTTGTCGACCAGGTCCCACAGCGAGGGACGCCGCGCCTGGACGCCGCGCATCGTGTTGGCCGCGCCCAGGGTCGAATGCTCGGCCAACTGCGCCATGAATTCGGCGTAGCCGCGCGGGTCCTTGTTGGCGTATTGCACCCGGGTCGGCCCGGCGCCATAGGTCTTGGCGACCTCGGCCATGCCCTTCTCAGCGATCTGTGCCGCGGTGCGCGTGGTCTCGTCGTGAAATTGCTGACGCTTATCGGGCGCGGCGCCGTAACCGCAGCCGGCGACGACCAACGACAGTGCGCGAGCCGGGTAGGCGAAACCGAAATGCAAGGTCGCGAACCCGCCCATCGAGATGCCGACGACATGCGCCTTTTCGATCTTCAGCTCGTCGAGCACGGCGCGAATATCGTCGCGCGCCCGCTCCTGCGAATAGCGCTCGAAAGTGTTGGGCACATCTGAGGGCGGATAGCCGCGCGCGTTGTAGACGACGCAGCGATAGCGCCGGGAGAAATAGCGCACCTGCGGCTCGTAGCTGCGCAAGTCGCCGGCAAACTCGTGGACAAAGACCACCGGCGTGCCGCTGCCGGTTTCCTCGTAATAGAGTTTGACGCCGTCATCGGTGGTCAGATGGGCCATCGCTATTCCTCCTCACGGGCTCGCCCGCCATCCTAGACTCAATGCGGCAGGTATACGCCGCGCTTTGGCAGAAGCACCGGTACGTCTGTCTGTGTATCCAGGGTTGGGCTGACGTTGACCGGCGGCAGATTGACCGCCGGCGAAGCGATATTGCCGGGCGCCGGCGGCGAATTCGGCGAAACCGGGGGCAATGTCTGCGCAGCGGCGGGCGGCGCCGGCGCGGATGCCGGCGGCGGGGTCGCGGCGCCAAGCTTCACCGGCGGGGCGCCGCGATCGACGAGCTGCATGATCCCGTCGCCGGCGGAGATCGCAACGCTATAGGCGATATCGCCCCACGCCCCGTCGAGCCGGCCGCGCGGCAAGTCGTTTTCCTGCACCACCGTGCCGATTTCGGCGCCGGTGGCGCGCGATACGCGCCAGACGATTTTGACGTGCTGCTTGTCGCCCTTGGTCTCGATCGAAACAATGGCATCGACCTCGAGATCGGGCTTGCCTCTCGCGGCATCGACGAGTTCGACATCGGCGTGCTTCAGCACCGCGGTCATCGACGTGGCAAGCGAGTCGTTGCCATCGCCCGGCGCGCCGGCGACCGTGCGGACCGCGACGCGCACGCGTCCACCCGTCTGCTGCTGCTCTTTTGGCGTCGTCTCGGTGATGAGCGAGGCGAGCACATCGACCCCGGCAGCGGCAAGCGCATCGACCTGCGCGTCGGCGCCCTGCTGCCAATCGCGGACCGAGCCGGAAAGCTGGGTACGGTGCTCGCTGACGATCTTGCCGGCCGGATCGTGCAGCCGCCAGAACATGGTGACGGTGGCCTTGCCGTCCTGCGGTGGGCCTTCCTCGACGCGGCCGTCGAGCGTGTAGCCCGAATGGCTTGTCGTCGTTGCGCTGGCGGTGATGTCGCGCTTTAACAGCTCGGCGGCGATCGCGGCGCTGAGCTTTGTCGCCGTGGCCCGAGGCTCCCCGTCGAAATTGCCGACGGCGATGTCGATGCTGCCGGGCACCTGCAGCAGCGCCGCCGGCGGGCGGTCGTCGGCGAACGGATGCGGTAGCGGCTGGCAGGCGGCGAGGGCGGCAAGAGCCAACCCGGTTAGCGTGGCGCTCCAGTGTCGGCCCGTCACAGGATCATCGCGCAGGTGACAAGCAGACCGAGCAGGCAGGCCGCGGCGAAGAGGATCAGATAGGGCATCGGTCGCCCTAGCCCGCGAGGACGATCGCCGCCAGCGCGCGCCCGTAATCGCGTTCGCCGGTGAGGCAGGCTCGCCGGTAGCTGAAGAAGCGGCCGGGGTCGACGACGGTGTCGTGCGGCGCCCGCTCGATCGCCGCGAGCCCGAGGCGCTCGAGGCGGTGCGCGATATAGCCGCTGAGATCGAAGCGGAAATGGCCGGGCCGCGCCGCTGGCACGAAGAAGGCGCCGCTATCGGCGTCGATCGCGGCGAAACGCGGCGGGAATTCCGGCCCGACCTCGTAGGATTCCTGGCCGATGCACGGCCCGATCGCGGCCCGGATGTGGTTCGCGCGGGCGCCCTCCCGCACCATCGCGGCGACGGTTGCTTCGGCGACCCCGTCAAGCGCGCCGCGCCAGCCACCATGCGCGGCGCCGATGACCCCAGCTTCGGTGTCGGCGAAGAGAATGGGCGCGCAATCCGCCGCCAGCACGCCGAGCGCGATGCCGGGCACGGTTGTCACCATGCCGTCGGCGCGCGGCGAATCCTCGCGCCGCCAGGGCGTTTCCACCTTAAGGACCTTGGCGCTGTGGACCTGATAGCAGGTGACGAGCCGGCCCTCGGCGAGGCGCAGCCGCTCCATCGCGATGGCGCGGTTGCGCGCGACGTTGTCCGGGTTGTCGCCAGAGCCAAAACCGCAATTCAGCGAGGCGAACATCCCCTCGCTGACCCCGCCCTCGCGGGTGAAGAACGCGTGGCGGATCGCGGCGCTGTCGAGCACGTCGAGGGTCAGCATGGTTCCCCGCCAAAACCGGCCGGCGCTGGGATACCCGGCGAGGTCACCGCTAGCACCTTGAACAAGGTGCCCATCTCTTGGGGATCGATCAAGCGCCGCAGCCCGGTTTCGAGGGCGCCACACTGGGCGAAATCGGCATTCCGCAGTAGCGCCGCGAGCCGTGCCTCGGCGCCGAGCGCGGTGAGAAACGCGCTCTGCGTCACCGGGCCGTGGACCGCCGCGCCAGCCGTCCGCGCCGTTTCGGCGAATGCGGCGAAATCGACATGCGCGGAGAGATCCGCTTCGCCGGGCCGGTCGAGGACACTGGCGCCCCGATGTGCGCTGATCGCGGTCAGGGTGTTGCCGGGCGATCCCTCGGCATAGCCGTAATCGATGAACAGCGCCGCGCCGGGCTGCCGGGCGAGCCGCTCGGCGAGGATGGTGGCGAGCGTCGCGGCGGCCGGGCAGATTTCGACGACGGCGCCCGGCCCGGCATCGCGCAAGGCTGACGGCACCAGCAGGCTCAATGCCCGGCTTTCCGGCCCGTCGGCGAAGGCCAGGCGGCTGCTCGCGTCGGTCGCGACCATGCGCTCTGCCCAGTGCGTGCGGCCGCGCACCAATTGGCGGATCGGCAGCGCGTCGATGAATTCGTTGGCGACCAGCAGAAGCGGCCCGTCCGGCACCTCGTCGAAGCTCGATACCCAGACGGGTTCGATGCCCTTTAGCGTTTGCCGTTGCGTTTCACGGAGCAGCGGGCTGGCCTCGACCAGGTAGGCGCGCAGGGCTTCGTGGAGACCGTCGACGTGCCGGGTAGCTCGCAGGAAATCCGCCATCAGCGTGCCGCGTCCAGGCCCGAGTTCGGCCAGAATGACCGGGTTGGGCGATCCCATAAGTCGCCACAGATCGGTGGACCACAACCCGATCAGCTCGCCGAAAATCTGGCTGATCTCCGGCGCGGTCACGAAGTCGCCGCAGGCGCCGAGCGGGTTGCGGCGCGCGTAGTAGCCGCAATCCGGATCGTGCAGCGCCACCGCCATATAGGCGGCGATCGTCATCGGCCCATGTGCACGAATGTGTCGAACAAGCCGCTCGGTAAGGTCGGGGACGCTCATCGCGCCGACGAGGCGGCAGGCGGGCGTCGCCAAGCGCACCAGATGAAAATCGCGCCGGCGATCAGCACCGGGATCGACAGCAGCTGTCCCATTGTCGTGCCTAACATCAGGAAGCCGAGTTGCGCGTCGGGCTGACGGAACAGCTCTCCGGACATGCGCGCCACCGCATAGCCGGCGAGGAAGATGCCGGTTTCGAGCCCTGGCCGCCGCCGCGCGCCGCGATGCTCGGTAATGAGGAGGAAGAGGAACAGGAGGAGGCCTTCGCAGGCAGCCTCGTAGAGCTGGCTCGGATGGCGCGGCAGCGGGCCGCCGCCAGGAAAGACCATCGCCCAGGGGACGTCGGTTTCGCGCCCGTAGAGCTCGCCGTTGATGAAATTGGCGATGCGGCCGAAGAAGAGGCCGATCGGTATCGCCTCGATGACGATGTCAGCGAGGGCCAGGATCGAGAGTTGGCGCCGGCGGGCGAACAGGACGATCGCCAAGGTGACGCCGAGCGCACCGCCATGGAACGACATCCCGCCGTGCCACAGATAGAGCGCCTGGATCGGGTGCTCGGCGTAATACGCCAGATTATAGAACAGCACGTAGCCGATGCGGCCGCCGAGCACGACGCCGAGCGTCGCCCACACGAGGAAATCGTCGATATCCTTGCGGGCGATGAGGTTGGGCGGCTGGTCGGCGAGCATCAGGCAATAGCGCCAGCCGATGATCAGCCCGACGATATAGGCGAGCGCGTACCAGCGGATCGCGAACGGCCCCAATGAGACCGCGATCGGGTCGATCGTTGGGAAGGGGATGACGAAAAGCGGCATCGCCGCGGCTTATAGATGGCGCCTCACCCGGCCTCGGCGTCAGCCGGCGGGCGGCGGCTGCGTTTCGGGGTTGCCCGGCGGTGCGTGATAGCCGGGCGGCCAGCCATCGTAGAAATGCGGGATGACCGCTTGAGCCGGCATCGCGACCGGATGGTAGGCCGGTACCGGCGCCGCGGTGATGATCCCGGTGAAAGCGCCGAGCGCCGCGCCGGTCTCGGCGCCGATGATCGCGCCGATCGCCGGGTTGATGGCGAAGGTGACGCCAAGCCCGGTGCCCAGAGCCGTTCCCAGCGCCTCGCCGGCGACCATCCGCTCGGCCGCGTCCTGGGGGTCGACGAGGTGGGGCGCGGTGCAGGCCGACAGCGCCGCCGCTACCGCTATCAGCCCTAATGACGCGAGCCGCATTCTTCGATTCCCCTCCGGCCCTGCCGCGTGTCCAACCTCTATGGCATGGTGGGCGCGACAGGGATTGAACCTGTGACCCCTACGATGTCAACGTAGTGCTCTCCCGCTGAGCTACGCGCCCGTCGCCATACTCGGAACGAGGGCGACGATGTAACCCAAAACCTCCGGCAACGGCAAGCGAAGGGCGCGACATGAACCCGGTGCAGCGATGATCGTCGAGCGTGATGTCATGATTGCAACGCGCAACGGGGTACGTCTCGCGACCGATATTTACCGGCCCGAGGGTGCCAGCCCGTTTCCGATCATCCTCGAACGCACGCCCTACGACAAATCGGCACCGAGCCGTTCCGAGATCACCGCCTCCGACCCGAAGCCGCGCTCGCGCGAGGCGGTCGCGCAATACTTTGTCGATGCCGGCTACGCGGTCGTCTATCAGGATTGCCGCGGGCGCTATCGCTCGGAAGGCAGCTTCACCAAGTATTTGAGCGAGGCGGCGGATGGCTACGACACCTGCGCCTGGCTGGTGCGGCAGGGCTGGTGCAACGGCCGGGTCGCGACGATGGGCCTCTCCTACGCCGCGCACGCGCAGATGGCGCTCGGCTGCCTCGACCCGCCGGGGCTTGCCGCGCAATACCTCGATTGCGGCGGCTTCTCCAACGCCTATCGCAGTGGCATCCGCCACGGCGGGGCGTTCGACCTGAAGCAAGCGACCTGGGCCTATCGCAACGCGCTCGCCGATGCGCGCGACCCGAAAGTGAAGGCCGCGCTCGAGGCCGAGGACATCGCGCGCTGGATGGCGCGCATGCCGTGGCACCGGGGCGATTCGCCGCTCAAGGCCGCGCCCGGCTATGAGGATTACCTCTTCGAGCAATGGTCGCACGGCAATTTCGACGAGTTCTGGAAGCAGCCGGGGCTTTATGCCGAGGGGCATTACGAAAGCTATGCCGATGTGCCGATGGTGCATCTGTCGGGCTGGTACGACCCTTACGCCCGCACGGCGATGGAGAACTACGCGGGACTGGTTGCCCGGAAGCGTGGGCCGGTGCGGCTGGTGCTCGGGCCGTGGACACATGGCGATTGCTCGCTGTCCTTTGCCGGCGATGTCGAGTTTGGCGTCGCGGCACCGCTCGATGGCAATCTCGGCGCCGATTTCTTCGCGGTACGCCGGCGTTGGTTCGACCGCTGGGTCAAGAGCATCGACAATGGCGTCGCCGCGGAGCCGGCGGTTCGGGTTTTTGTCATGGGCGGCGGCTCGGGGCGGCGCAATGCCGAGGGACGGCTCGATCATGGCGGGTTTTGGCGCGAGGCCCAATCCTGGCCGCTGCCGCAGACCGAATTCACCCGCTTCTATTTGCATCCCGGCCGCTCGCTGCTTGTCGCGAAACCGGGCGAAGGCGGGGGGCCGCTGAGTTTCATTGCCGATCCCGACAACCCGGTGCCGACGATCGGCGGCGCGATCTCCTCGGGCGGACCGGTCATGTATGGCGGCGCCTACGACCAGCGTACCGGGCCGAAGACCTTTGGCGCCAAGCCGCCTTACGGCCCGCTCGCCGAGCGGCCGGATGTGTTGGTGCTGCAGACGCCGCCGCTGCCGCTAGATCTGGAGATCGCCGGGCCGATCGAATTGCAGCTCTGGGTCGCGGCCGATGGGCCGGACGCCGATGTCCACGCCAAGCTGGTGGACCTCTATCCGCCGAGCGAGGACTGGCCGGACGGATTCGCGATGAACCTGTGCGAGGGGCTGCTGCGCCTGCGCTATCGCGACACTTGGGAGACACCGACATTGCTGGAGCCGGGGCGGGTCTATGCGGCCACCGTGGCGATGTTTCCTTGCGCCAATCTGTTCAAGCGCGGCCACCGGCTGCGCCTCGACCTTGCCGGCAGCAACTTTCCGCATTTCGACATCAACCCGAATTCAGGCGAGCCGGAAGGATCGATGGAGCACAAGCGACTCGCCACGACGCAGATCTTTGTCGACGCCGCCCGCCCGTCGCACCTGATGCTGCCGATGATCCCGCGCGGGAGCTAGCTACCAGCGCATCGGCTGGCGGCAGACCGAGTACCACAGGCCGAGGTTCTGCTGTTTCCACTGCGGGTCGTTGCAGTCCTTTTGCAGGATTTCGTCCGAGGTCTGAGCCGGCCCGTTCGGGGGCGGCGGCTGGTCTGCGTCCTTGTGCCCGAACCAGCTGCAGCCGCAGAGTGGCAGCATCATCACCGTCGCGACCAGAAATGCTCGCCTCACCGTTCCCCTCCAGCGGTCGTCAACCGGCGTTGCGTTACTCGTCTCATCATAGCGCCCCGGGAAACGATGAGCAGCCGGCAGAACCGCGCAGGTTCAGCGAATGTCGCCGATCGGGACCATCCGCAGGATACCGGGATCGCCGGACACCGTATCGATTGCCGCGGCAAGGACGCGCAGCGCGGCGAGGCTCTTCTGCAGCGTCGCGGCCGGCGTGCCGGTATCGTCGTCGTCACGATCGGTGAGACGGCCGAACAGCAGCGCCGCAAGGCCGCGCTCGCGCGGGTAGACGACGACATCGATTGGCGCATCGGCCGTCAGGTTCGCCGCCTGCCGCGCCAAGGCGAGTGCGGTGTCGTAGCCGCCGAGCGCATCGACGAGCCCCAAGCGCAGGGCGTCCTCGCCGGTCCACACCCGGCCTTTCGCGGCGGCTTCGACCGCGTCGGCGCTGAGATGGCGTCCGGCGGCGACGTGATCCTTGAAGCCGCGATAGGTGTTGTCAATCTCGTCGGCCAGGCGCTGGTGTCCTTGCGGAGAGAAGTCCCGCGTCAGGCTGAACATGTCGGAATTGGCGCCCGTCTGCACCGAGTCGGTGGTGATGCCCAGCTTTTCGAGCAGCCCGGCGACGATGATCTTGCCGCCGAGCACGCCGATCGACCCGGTCAGTGTCGCCGGCTCGGCGACGATTTTGTCGGCCGGCGCGGCGACGTAGTACCCGCCCGAGGCGGCAAGATCGCCCATCGAAACGATGATCGGTTTGCCGCTGAGGCGCGCCCGCACCACCTCGCGCCAAATCGTCTCCGACGCCGTCGCCGAGCCGCCGGGGCTGTCGATGCGGAATACGATCGCCTTCACGTCCTTGTCGCGGACCGCGGCGTTGAAGGCACGCTCGATCGCCCGCGCGGTGAATTGGCTGCTCTGCGTCAGCACACTGGCTTCGCTGCCGGTTCGGGCGATGAGGCCGGTACCGTAGATGAGGGCGATTCGGGCACCGCTCTTGTGCGGTCTTCCGGCGGCGGTGAGGTAGCGCGACAGCGCCATCGTCTTGACCCCGGCGCCGGCGCGCAGCTGCGCCCGCCACAGCGCCTCGTCGCGATAGGCGATGCGATCGATGAGCCCCGCCGCCTTTGCCGCGTCGGCGGAAAGCGGCGCGCGATCGACGAGCGCGGCGACGTCGGAAGCCTGCAGCTTGCGCGCGGCGGCGATGCCGCGGTTGATCTGATCCTGCATCGAGGTCAACAGCGCCTCGGTTTCCTCGCGCTGCGCCGCAGTCATCTGCACCTCGGTGAGCAGATTCATCGCGGTCTTGAATTCCTCGCGATGCTGAAAGCTGGCGGCGATGCCGAGCTTGTCGAGCAGGCCCTTCAAGAAGGTCTGCTCGCTGCGCAGGCCGGTGATGCCGACTTCGCCCAGCGGCTGCAGCCAGATCTCGTCGCAGGCGGTGGCGAGGTAATAGGGCCGAGTGCCCGGCGCGCCCTCGCCGAACGTATCGGCGAAAGCGATCGCGAATTTGCCCTTGGCGCGGAAGGCGGCAATCGCGTCGCGGACCTGCTGGGTCTTGGCCAGTGCCAGCGAATCGTCGCCGAGCTGGATGAAGAGCGCGTTGACCCGCGGATCGTCGCCGGCGCGCTCTAGCGCGTCGACGAAATCGCGCAGCGTCGTCTTCTGCCCGAACAAGAGCCGCGACATCGCGTCGGGCTCGGCGCTGTCGGCGAGGCCGCCGGTCAAATCGACGGTGAGCACGATGTCCTCGGGCAGTTGCGCGGTCTTGCCCTTGAAATGCGCGACGGCGAGGGTGAGGCCGCCAACGATTAGGGCAATGACGCCGACCGTTATGCCGAAGCCGACAAAGAAGCGGCGCATGGGCGCTCCCTTCTGCGAATGGGTGATGCGAGGCTTTCTTTTACCGCAACCGGGCGTCGCTCTCAGCAGCCACTGCCGCCGCTGTCGGCGATTGAATTTGCTCCATTCGCCCGCCCGGGTTGTGTCACTCTAGCGGCTTGGCGCATTGCGGCGCCAGCGTGCACAAGGAGCCGCGATGACCGGCCTCACCTTTGCCTCTGCCGCCGATCTCGTCGCGCTCGTCGCCAATCGGCACGTGTCGCCGGTCGAGCTGGTCGAGGACGCGCTCGCCCGGATCGAGGCGTCGCAACCCACGCTCAACGCGTTCATCACCGTCTGCGCTGAGGAAGCGCGCGCCGCAGCCTGGGAGGCCGAGGCCGCGGTGATGCTGGGCGACCCGCTGCCGCCGCTGCACGGTGTGCCGTTCGCGGTCAAGGATTTGGTCAATACCGCCGGGGTGAAGACGACGTTCGGCTCGGTGGCGCTCGCCGACAACGTGCCGGCGGCGGATTCGCCCTCGGTGGCGCGCCTAAAGGCGGCCGGCGCGATCCTCCTCGGCAAGACCACGACCCCCGAATTCGGCCATAAATGCTTCACCGAGGCGCCCCTGTTCGGACGCACCGCCAACCCGTGGGATTTGTCGCGCACCTGCGGCGGGTCGAGCGGCGGCGCCGCGGCTGCGGTGGCGGCCGGGTTGACGCCGATCGGCATCGGTACCGATGGCGGCGGGTCGAGCCGTATTCCGGCGGCGTGCTGCGGCGTCGTCGGGTTCAAGCAGACCTTGGGCCTGGTGCCGCACGATCTGACCCCGGACGGGTTCGGCAACCAGTCGCACATCACCCCGATGACCCGTACGGTGATGGACACCGCGCTGATGCTGCAGGCGATGGCCGGGCCCGACCCGTGCGACCCGCATTCGCTGGGGCTTACAGTGCCGGATTTTGTCGCGGCGGCGCGGCCCGAGGGTGACCTCGCCAGCGTTCGTATCGCCTGGCGACCCTATCTCGGCAACGACAAGCTGTCGGGCGAGGTGCGC
>DATNJF010000210.1:0-4431 GCA_035604035.1 Allostellaceae bacterium
TGGGGTTTCGAGCCCCTCCACTCCTGCCATGTTGTTGTCGGAAGGCGTGCGCGAATGGCGAGACTGAGTATCGGAGAGTTTGTCCAGCAGGTTCGTCAGGAGACCTCGCGCGTCACCTGGCCGAGCCGCAAGGAGACCGTCGTTACGACGTCGATGGTGTTTTTGATGGTATTCGTAGCCGCCGCGTTTTTCTTTGTGGTCGATCAAGTCATGTCCTACGGGGTGCGGCTTGTCTTCGGCCTTGGGGCCTGAGGCACGCATGGCCGCTCGCTGGTACGTACTCCACGTCTACTCGGGCTTCGAGAAGAAGGTCGCGACGGCGATCCGCGAGCAGGCCGAGCAGAAGGGCCTAGGCGACCGCTTCGAGGAAATCCTCGTGCCGACCGAGGAGGTTGTCGAGGTGCGCCGCGGCGCCAAGGTCAACGCGGAGCGCAAGTTCTTTCCCGGCTATGTCCTCGTCAAGATGGATATGGACGATGTGACCTGGCACCTCGTGCGCAACACCGCCAAGGTCACCGGCTTTCTCGGCGGCCGCGGCCGGCCGTCGCCGATCACCGAGGCCGAGGCTGCGCGCATCATGCACCAGGTCCAGGAAGGCATCGAGCGGCCGAAGCCGTCGATCACCTTCGAGATCGGCGAGCAGGTGCGGGTTTGCGACGGGCCGTTCACGTCGTTCAACGGCACCATTGAGGATGTCGACGAGGAAAAGGCGCGGGTCAAGGTCGCGGTGTCGATCTTCGGCCGCGCGACCCCGGTCGAGCTCGAATACGCTCAGGTCGAGAAGGTTTAGGCCAAAGGGATTAGGGATTAGGTCATGGCCAAAAAGATTGTCGGGTTGATCAAGCTGCAAGTGCCGGCCGGCAAGGCGAACCCGTCGCCGCCGATCGGACCCGCCTTGGGTCAGCGCGGTCTCAACATCATGGAGTTCTGCAAGGCGTTCAACGCCGCCACCCAGAATATCGAGCCTGGCATCCCCATCCCGGTGGTGATCACCGCCTATGGTGACCGCTCGTTCAGCTTTGTCACCAAGACCCCGCCGGCGAGCTACTTCCTCAAGCGCGCGGCGCGGATCGAGAAGGGCGCGCAGGCGGCCGGCACCGGCACGATCGTCGGTCGGGTGACGATGGCGCAGGTGCGCGAGATCGCCGAGAAGAAGATGGAGGATTTGAACGCCAACGATATCGAGGCGGCGTGCAAGATGGTGATCGGCTCAGCGCGCTCGATGGGCATCGAAGTTGTTGGCGCATAACGCCCTGCGGGGCGCAGGCTCGTAAGCGGAGTAGCAAGCGATGGCGAAACCCGGCAAACGCATTGCCAAGGCCTATGAGGGCATCGACCCGAACGCGGCGCCGCTTCAGGTCGACGCGGCGGTGAAGATCGTGAAGTCGCGGGCGACCGCGAAGTTCGACGAGACCGTCGAGGTCGCGATGAACCTCAACATCGATCCGCGCAAGCAGGACCAAAATGTGCGCGGCACGGTGATGCTGCCGCACGGCACCGGCAAGGCGGTCCGGGTCGGCGTCTTTGCTCGCGGTGACAAGGCCAAGGAGGCCGAGGCCGCCGGCGCCGATGTCGTCGGCGCCGAGGACCTTGCCGAGAAGGTCCAGGCCGGGCAGATCGATTTCGACCGGGCGATCGCGACGCCCGACATGATGGCTTTGGTGGGCCGGCTCGGTAAGGTGCTCGGGCCCCGCGGGCTGATGCCGAACCCGCGGCTCGGCACGGTGACGCAGAACATCACCGAGGCGGTGCTGGCCGCCAAGGGCGGCCAGGTCGAGTACCGCGCCGACAAGGCAGGCATCGTTCATGCTGGGGTCGGCAAAGCGAGCTTTACCGAGGCCGCGCTCGTCGATAATGTGCGCGCCTTCGTTGGCGCCATCACGCGGGCGAAACCCTCTGGGGTCAAGGGCACCTACATTTCACGGGTGAGCGTAAGCTCGACGATGGGGCCCGGCGTGAAGGTCGATCTGAGCGGTCTTGCCGACGAGGCGAGGACGTAGGTCGGCGACGTTGCGTCGCGCTGCCCGCGCGGTTGTGGGCGGCGGCGTGGGTGTCGTGTATGATGGTGGCCCGCGCGATTTGGCCAAGGGTCTATGGAGTAACGGGTGGACCGTACGCAAAAGCAGCAGTTGGTGACGACGCTGCAGCAGGATCTCTCTGGCTGCGCCTGTATCGTGGTCACGCATCAGACCGGGCTCTCGGTCGCCGAAGCGACCGAGCTCAGGCGGCAGATGCGCCGCGCCGGCGCCGGCTACCGTGTCACCAAGAACCGGCTGGCGAAACGCGCGCTCGAGGGCACCGCGTTTGCTTCGCTGTCGCCGCTCTTCACCGGCCCGACGGCGGTTGCGTTCTCGCACGATCCTGTGGCGGCGGCGAAGGCAGCGGTGGCCTATGCCAACCGCAACGACAAGCTGACAATCGTCGGCGGCGGGCTCAACGGCCAAGCGCTCGACGCAGCGGCGGTGCGGGCGCTTGCGACCTTGCCCTCGCTCGACGAGCTGCGCAGCAAGATCATCGGCCTGTTGCAGGCGCCGGCGACCAAGCTCGCGGGTCTCTTGCAGGCCCCAGCCGGGCAGTTGGCGCGGGTCGTCGCGGCCCATGCGGATAAAGGCCAAGGCGGATAAAGACTAGGACGGTACAACCCCCAAAAGCGTAAACGGGAGTGGGAAGAAATGGCTGCATTGGCGAAGCTGGTCGACGATCTCTCGGCACTGACAGTGCTCGAGGCCGCCGAGCTAGCGAAGATGTTGGAAGAGAAGTGGGGCGTCTCTGCCGCGGCGCCGGTCGCGGTGGCGGCTGCCGGCGGCGGTGGGGCGCCGGCTGCCGAGGTAGCCGAAGTCAAGACCGAGTTCGACGTGATCCTGACCGCGTTCGGCGAGAAGAAGGTCAACGTCATCAAGGAGGTGCGGGCGATCACCAGCCTCGGCCTCAAGGAGGCGAAGGATCTGGTTGAGGCCGCGCCGAAGCCGGTCAAAGAGGGGGTTAACAAGGAAGAGGCGGATAAAATCAAAAAGCAGCTTGAAGAAGCAGGCGCGACTGTCGAAATAAGGTAGGTCAGCCACGACCTATAGCAGCGCGTCGCGGCGCCCGTCTGGCGCCGCACCGAAATGTGAGATTGCCGAGCCGGGGTGCGAGATGTCTCGCACGCCCGGATTTGGCGTCTCTATTGCATTGAACCGCCGATGGGCGGCGTGGCGGTAACGAGGGTGACGGGCTCCGCGTGAGCCCCTAGCGAGGGACCTGCATGGCTATTTCGTTCACCGGCAAGAAGCGGATTCGCAAGACCTTCGGGCGCATTCCCGAGGTCGCCCAGATGCCGAACCTGATCGAGGTTCAGCGCGCCTCCTACGACCATTTCCTGCAGATGGGCGTGGAAGCGGAAAACCGCGTCAATGTCGGGCTCCAGGAAGTGTTCCGCTCGGTCTTTCCGATCCGGGATTTTTCCGAGCGCGCGCAGCTCGATTTCGTGCGCTATGAGTTGGAGACGCCGAAATACGACGTCGAGGAGTGCCAGCAGCGTGGCATGAACTATGCTGCTCCCTTGAAGGTCACCCTGCGCCTCCTGGTCTGGGACGTCGACGAGGACACCGGTGCGCGCACCATCCGCGACATCAAGGAGCAGGACGTCTATATGGGCGACATGCCGTTGATGACGCGCAACGGCACCTTCATCATCAACGGTACCGAGCGGGTCATCGTCTCGCAGATGCACCGCAGCCCGGGCGTGTTCTTCGACCACGACAAGGGCAAGACGCATTCCTCGGGCAAGTACCTGTTCGCCGCGCGGGTGATTCCCTATCGCGGCTCGTGGCTCGATTTCGAGTTCGACGCCAAGGACCACGTCTATGTCCGCATCGACCGGCGCCGCAAGCTGCCGGCGACGACGCTGCTGCTGGCCTTGGACGATGTGACAACCGAGGCAAAGCGCGCCGATCGCGTGGCTGAGGGTAAGACCTTGCAGCCTGGCGAGGCTCTCGGCATGACGAAGGAGGAGATCCTTTCCACCTTCTACGGCAAGATCACCTATCGACGCGGCAAGCTCGGCTGGACCGCGCCGTTCGACCCCGAGAACTTCAAGGGCAAGCTCAGCAACGACTTGATCGACGCGGCGACCGGTGAAGTGAAGCTCGCCGCGGGCGAGCGCATGACCCCGCGCATCGCCAAGCGTCTCAAGGACGCTGGGCTCGAAGAAGTGCTGGCGCCCGAGATCGATCTCGTCGATCATTATTTTGCCGAGGATTTGATCAACATCGAGACCGGCGAGGTTTATTTCGAGGCCGGCGACGAGATCACCGAGGCGACCCTGGCGCAGCTGTCGCAGGCCGGGATCGATGAATTGCCAGTGTTAGATATCGATATTATCAATCGTGGCCCCGACAGCAGGGGACCTTACATCCGCGCCACTTTGGCGATCGACAAGAACGCGACCCG
>DATNJF010000211.1:0-2719 GCA_035604035.1 Allostellaceae bacterium
GTTTCCATTTCGCCGCGCTTTTCGGTGTCAACCGGCAGGGAATCGGGACCCCGGATCGGCGTGCAAAAGGGCCCCCTCCGCGAGGTTGTCCCGGTAGTCCATAGGAGGGCCCCGCGCATCGCGGAGCGACCGCCCCGAGTCTGGCGCAGCGATGCGCGGGGGGTGCCTGTGGACCCACCGGGGCAACCGGTAGGATCAGGCGCGGTTTTTGAAGCGCCAGCTTTCGTTGCCGGTTTCGACGATGTCGCAGTGGTGGGTGAGACGGTCGAGGAGCGCGGTGGTCATCTTGGCATCGCCGAAGACGGAGGGCCACTCGCCGAAGGTGAGGTTGGTGGTGACGATCATTGAGGTCTGTTCATAGAGCCGGCTGATCAAGTTGAACAGGAGCTGGCCACCTGATTGGGCGAAGGGCAGGTAGCCGAGTTCGTCGAGGATGAGGAAGTTCTTGCGGGCGAGGTAGTCGGCCATGCGGCCCTGGCGGCCGGCACGGGTCTCGGCCTCGAGCCTATTGACCAGATCGACGACGTTGAAGAAGCGGCCGCGGGCGCCGGATCGGATGCAGGCCCGCGCGATGGCGATGGCGAGATGGGTCTTGCCGGTTCCGGTTCCGCCGACCAAGACGGCGTTGCGCTGATGGGCGAGGAAGTCGCCACCGGCGAGGTCGCGCACCAAGGCTTCGTTGACCGGCGTGTCGGCGAAGACGAAGTCGTCGATGTCCTTGGCGAGCGGCAGTTTGGCGATGGCGATCTGGTATTTGATGGAGCGAACCTGCTTCTCGGCAATCTCGGCCTTGAGCAGATCGCCAACGAAGCGCTGGGGCTCGTGTTGGCGCTTGACGGCGGTGGCGACGATCTCGTCATAGGCCGCTTTCATCCCATAGAGCTTGAGCTCGCCCATGGCGGCCAGAATCTCGGAACGCTCCATCACAGTGCCCTCCTCAGGCTGTCATAACGGGCGCAATCGGCCGCGGGCTCGTGCCGAAGGCGCAGCGCGTTGGGTGTCATGATGGTGATCGGCGCGGTGGGCTGACGGCGGCGGGCCAGGATGTTGAGGATGACGCTGGCGGCATGAACGCCGTCGCGCAACGCTTCGCTGCAGGCCTCCTCGACGGCATGCAATCCGTCGCTCAGCACCGCGGTCAGGATGTCGACCATCTGCCGGTCGCCGTCGTCGGCGCCGGCGAGTTTGCGCCGGACGCGCTCCAGACTGGCCGGCAGGACCCAGTCCTTGAACGGTGCGCCATTCCGTAAAGCCCCCGGCTTCCTGGCCAGGACCGGCACGTAATGCCAGGGGTCGAAGACGGTTTGGTCACGCCCGAAGCAGCGGCGATGCTCGCCGACGACCTTGCCGTCCTGGCGCAGTTCGATCCGATCGGCATAGGCGCGGACCTCGACTGGCCGGCCGACCGCGCTCGCCGCGACCGAGTACTTGTTGTTGTCGAAGCGCACCAGGCAGGTCTTGGAGACCGATGCCGGCATTGCATGGAACCCGTCGAAGCGTCCGGCATAGGCAATGAGGCTCGGTCGCTCCGCCTCGAACACCTCCCAGATCGTCCGGTCGCGCAGTTCGGGATGGCGATGGGCCTTGGCGTAGGCGATGCACCGGTCCATCAGCCAAGCGTTGAGCTCGTCGTAGCTCTTCACCCGCAGCCGCGGCGTGAAGAAGCGCTCTCGGACGAGCCCGACCTGATTCTCGACCTGTCCCTTCTCCCAGCCGGATGCCGGCGTGCAGGCGACCGGATCGACCAGGTAATGGCCGCACATCTGCAGGAACCGCCGATTGTAAGCTCGCTCCTTGCCGACGAAGATCGTCTCGACCGCCGTCTTCATGTTGTCGTAGATGCCGCGCGTGCAGGCGCCCTTGAAGAGAGCGAACGCCCGGTCATGGGCGTCGAACACCATCTCCTGCGTCTCGCGCGGATAGGCCCGAACGAACAGCATCCGGCTGTGACAGAGCCGCACGTGCGCCACCTTCACCGTGACCGTCACGCCGTTGATCAGGACGATCTCGTGGCTCCAGTCGAACTGGTACGCTTCCCCCGGCGCAAAGCTCAGCGGCACATAGGCCTGCGCCGTCGCCGATCCACGCTCCTGTTCCCAGCTCCGCGCGTAGCGCCGGACCGCGTCATAGCTGCCGTCATAGCCCAAACCGCGCAGCGTCTCGAACACCCGGATCAGCGTCAGGCGCTCGCGCGGCGCCTTGCCCTCGTTGTCGAGAAGTATCGCTTCAAGCCGCTCGCGCCACGGGCCGATCTTCGGCAGCGGCTGTGTCTCGCGTACATAGTGGAACTCGGTCGCGTCCGACCGCAGGACCTTGCGGACTACCTTCCGCGACAGACCAAGCTCCCGGCAGATCGCCTTGATCGGCTTCTTCTGCACAAAATACGCACGGCGGATCTTCGCGATCGTTTCCACTACCAGCATCCCAAAACAGGCCCCCATGATCTCCATGGAAGCCATTGTGAACCCCTGGTCCCGGGGGTCCCTTTTGGATGCCGATCACCCCGAAAACGGGGTCCTTATTCCATGCCGATTAACACCTCAAGCACCTTGGAGAGCGCGGGCTTGAGGGCGTGCAGCTCGTCATCTCCGATGCTTGCTAAGGGTTCGTGGAGAGCGCGGCGGAGTTCTATCCCGAGGCCCGTTGGCAGCGCTGTACCGTGCACTTCTACCGCAACGTCTTCAGCCACGTGCCGTTCCAGAAGCTTCGCGAGGTGGCC
>DATNJF010000212.1:0-2391 GCA_035604035.1 Allostellaceae bacterium
CGTCACTTTTGCCAGCCGCGCCTCCTTCGAATAAGCGGCCGCCGCCCGCACCATCGTGCCGGCAGTATCGAAAAACCCACGCCGATTAGTCGCTCGATAGGGCGATTGAGCCGGTAAACGCTCCATCAGAAGCCGGTGCGCCCGCGCCATGTTGTGATACGGCATGGCCGGGAATAGATGGTGCAGCGCGTGGTAGCGCATGCCGATCGGGTAAAGCAGGTAGGTGACCGGCCCCTTGCCGACGATGTTTATCGAGTCCGCCAGTTGTTCGGCATGGCTCATCGGCTCGCCGGAATTGCCGAAGCGGTGCGCGGTGAAGTCGCGCATTGCGTTAAGCTCAACAGCGAGAACCCCGATAGCGTAGCCTTTGGGCAGTATCGTCCAAGGCAGGAAGCCGCTTGCCAGCAGCACACTTCCGGTTACGACCACAGCGCAGACCGCCAGCTCCATGACCGCCCAGATCGCGTGGTTTTCGTCGGGCCAAATCCGCCGGCCCTTTGCCGGGTCGCCCAGGGTCATCGCATGGACCAGCACAAAGCGGCGCAACCTGGGCCAGCAATGCGATAGCGGTCCCAGCACCAAAAAGCGCAGCACCAGTGCCGGCGGCACCACCAGGCCGATCAGGAAATGCGCCGCGATCTGGGGTAATCCGCCCGTAGTGAAGACGCGGTATTCGCCATCCCGCACGGTGCCGTAGGTGCGCGGATCATGGTGATCGCGGTGATTGGCATACATAAATGACGGCAACATCATCGGGATGCCGTAGACGAGGTTCCAGGCGACGACAAACCCGGTCATTTCGCCGCGCCGCATATGCTGGATCTCATGGATGAACATGCCGGCGCGGAACAAGGCACAGCCGCAAACCACACCGGCGCCGAGCTGCAATGGCGATAGTCCCGCGCGGAAATAGACAAACCCCGCCAGGTACACGACGGTCATGGTCACGGCGAAATCGGCGAAATAGATCGCTGGGTTGCGGCGCAACAGGTGGCGGACGATCGCGTGCGCCTCCTTGACCGAAAACGCCTCGTCCACGGAGCGATCGGTGTGATCGCCTGCCGGCCCGGCCGCGCCGTCGATCCACTCTGCGAGGACGCCTGACCCCATCGGTCAAAGCCCTGGGTTGCGAATGCGCTCTTCGGCCTGTTCGCGCAGCGTGTCGAGGTAGCGCTGCACCGGCCAGGCGCGCGGCTTGAGCCGTTCACGGCGAGATTTCGCCGGTCCTGCCCAATGCACCGCCAAAACGTCGCCGCCCATGGTCGCGTTGACGATCTTCCCTTCCGCCAGGCGCAGATCCGGATTTCGGGAAGAGACCATGCCGCAAAGGCCGGGGTCGAGCTCGGCGATGTGCCGCACCCGCTTGCCGAGGCGGTGCAGCACGAAATTCAGCACCGGCTGATCATAGACCTTGGAGCGGCGCAACGATCGAAAGAGGGCAAGATTATCTTCGATGGTCCCAATCATGTCGTCCATGGTCAGCACCTGAGGGCTGGTTACGAACGCACCGGCGGAGATCAAGCGCATGTCAGGGAACATCTCGCGCGCCATGTCGAGCTTGCGCCGGCGGTAGACCCATTCCGGGCTGCTGGCGAAATAAACGAGGTCGGCATGCGCGGCCGCGACGTGGCCGAACAGGCGCTGAGGCTCGACCAACATGACCATGTCGATGTCGAAATAGGCGATCTCGTCGACCGGAAGATTGAGCGCCACATACTTGCGCAAATTCGCGCGGTGCCGTGCCCGCGAAAACGGGTAGAGTCGCTTGGCGAGCGCGTCGAGACGCTCGATCCCCTCGGTCAACAGCTCGAAGCCGAAAACGCCGCGCAGGGCGCAAACGCCCTCGATCGAGCCGCCATGCGGGATGCAGTAAAGCGGCAGATCCGGGTCCTTCGAGCGGACGCTTTCGAGAAACGCCTTGACCCAGTCGAGATAGCGGTCGTTGGCCATAAAGGCGAGCGCGCGGGTAGTCATTCGGCCATTTCCGGCGAGTCTTCGCCCCGGGGATCGAGTCCCGCTCCTTTCTTAGGAGTGCGCAGAAATGGCGTATCGCTGCCACGAAGGCCCTGCAAAACGCCAAACGCCGTCCTGCTTCCGGCATGGGCATGCATCCAGGACGTCACCAAGGCCACCTTGACGACGGCTCCCAGCCCTTCGGTGACGCGCTTGACGCCGATCGATTGAAGCAGTGTTCGGCTGGCGACAGCCATGCCGATAATCGTGGCATAGCCTTGCAGTATGGCGATCGCGCCGAGGGGCAGGACGATTGGCCACGTGATTGTCCCGCACAAGAAGTCGATCACCGCGGTGACGTCGGTGAGCGCCATCAGTATTCCGTAGGTGCAGCCGCCGAGATGCAAGACGGCGACCGATCTGTCGTGCCACGGCAGG
>DATNJF010000213.1:0-15448 GCA_035604035.1 Allostellaceae bacterium
CATCTGCACGAGCGCAGCCTCGAAATCCCGCATCCGGCCGGAGGGACGCTGAGCGTCACCGCGCCGCTGCCGCCGCATATGAAGCGGATGTGGGATTTCCTCGGCTTTGCCGCCGACGCGCCCGACCCGTTCGCCGAGCTGGACCTCCCGGCGTGAGGCGCGTCTACAAGGAGGTCACGGCGCGGCCGGTCGCAGGCGGTTGGGGCGTTTTTCTCGACGGCAGACCGCTGCGCACCCCAGCCAAGCGCGAGCTAACCGTGCCAAGCGGGAAGCTTGCCGAGGCCATCGCCGCCGAGTGGGACGTGCAGGAGACCGACGTCCGCCCGCACACGATGCCGCTGACCCGGCTGACCGCGACCGCGATCGACCATACCGCCGCCGCGCGCGACAAGGTCGTCGCCGAGATCGCCAGCTACGCCGGCACCGACCTCGTCTGCTATCGCGCCGAGCAGCCGCCGGCCCTGGCGGCACGGCAGCACGCGGCGTGGCAGCCGCTGATCGACTGGGCCGCCATGCGCTACGACGCCGGGCTCACCGTCACCGCCGGCATCCTGCCGCAGCCGCAATCGCCGGCGAGCCTTCGGGTTTTTTCAGCCGTCGTCGGCGCGTTCGACGATTTCCAACTCACCGCGCTGCAGGCGCTGACCGCCGCCTGCGGCTCGCTGGTCATCGCCCTGGCGCTCGCTGAGGGACGGATCGACCCAGAGGCCGCCTTCGCCGTCTCGCAGCTCGACGAGACCTTTCAGATCGAAGCCTGGGGCGAGGACGCCGAAGCCACCCACCGCCGCGCCCTCCTCGCCGAAGACATAGCGGCGGCGGCTCGATTTCTGCAGCTGCTCGACGGTTAGGGCGGGTAGACACGCCGACAGACGGCGTGCAGGACCGACAACGGCGTCCGCGACAAAGAGAATCGAGCAGTTTTAGCTCTCTCCCGAAACACTAGCCGAAAGCGCTCAGCAATCAGTGAGCCTCCAATAAACCCTTGCAGGTTTCGAAGTTTACGCTTTAAGGTTGTATTAAAGGCGACATCGTTCGCTGAAAATGCACCCCCCGCCCGACCTGGCGTAGAGCGATTAAATCAGTCCCCTGACGTGCGTCGTTCGCACGCAATGGGAGCGACGGAGGAAGCGATGCCCTTTGTCAAGGTCATTCTCTTTGGCATTGCCTCGCTCGTTCTAACTGGATGCATCAACGATCTGTCCGAGAGGTATGAACTCCGCGCAGCGGACCTAGATAATCCAGACGCAGTTTTGCCCGCAAGCTCTAGTTCGCAAGATAAAGTATATTGGCTAGTCTAAAACTCAGAACAAAAATGCTCAGATTTTGTCAACAAACTATTTGCCGCCAATGCCGCAACCGGACTCACTCTTGACACCCTTGCCGGCGCCACCTCAACTTTGGCTGCGGTCTTCACGCGCGGCGCAGTCACTCGTCCGCTCGCCGGCGTCAGTGCAATATTCACCGGGATGAGAAGCAGCGTATCTGCCGGATATTTGAGCTCGCTTACTATAAGTCACATTACTCAAGCAATACAATTGACTTACAATTCTGATATACAAAATTATCTCAACTATTTGAAAACTATAACCCCCGCGTCAAATTTCAATTATCAAGCAGAACTAGCACAAATACAATTTATTCACGGTGAGTGCGCATTAGCACCTGCTAATGGCACATTATCAAATGCTGTTTCACAGACATCACCGGCTCCGCCAACAATTCCTAGTCCCTTTGTTTACCCCGTGGTCACGGGCAAGACGGCAATTAAAGACTTAGTTCCGGATTTTATTGGAAAACTCGACACCTCTCCTTTCCTTGCCGCGGGCGTATTCGCGGTTCCTACGCCGCAGGTCGGCCAAATCAAACTGCAGGTCACGACAGGACTGACGCTGACGATCAAGGCGAACGCAATAGCTAATAGTCATCTCTCCATTGACTACACTTCGCCGCCCATTCTAATGATTTCCGGACCCGCCTCGGTGGGTGACACGATTACGGTAACTGCCACCCCCGCCAAGCCCGCAGCGCCGACGCAGGGCCCTCCCTCACCCTAGGCAGCGAGCCGCAGGCGACGAGATTGGGGGCACCCTCAGCGCGGCTCCTTGAACACCTTGGAGGCCACCAGCATCGACTCGCGGATGACCGGCACGCCGACATAGCCCGAGAGGTGTAGCAGCGCCTCGGTCAGCTCCTCCTCGGTCCAGCCCTGGCGCAGCGCCATGCGCAGATGCAGCGCCAGCTCCGGCTCCCGCCCCATGCAGGTGTCGGAGATGACGCAGATCAGCGCGCGGGTCTTGAGGTCAAGCCCAGGCCGGGTCCACAGCGCGCCGAACACCGTTTCGGTCGCGACGTCGATGAATTTCTTCATCACCGGGTCGCTGTAGACTTCCTTCGCCGCCTTCTCGACCGCGGCTTCGCCCATCAACTTGCGCCGCATCGCCGCGCCGCGCCGGTACAGGTCGCTATCTGTCATCGCCCCTCGCTTTCCGCGGAATTTTTTCGCCCACTCGATCTTGCCTTGCAAATAGGCAGCCAAACAAGGCGGCCGCTGGCCTTGGCCAACGGTTGATGCTATTGCGCGTTTATGACCGATATCCTCAAACGCCTTGAAGAAAAGCGGGCAGCGGCGCGCGCCGGCGGCGGCAAGCGCCGGGTCGAGGCGCAGCACGCCAAGGGCAAGCTGACCGCGCGCGAGCGGCTCGAAGTCCTGCTCGACCCCGATTCCTTCGAGGAATGGGACATGTTCGTCGAGCATCGCGCGCAGGATTTCGGCATCGGCGAGCAGAAAGTGCCGGGCGACGGCGTGATCACCGGATACGGCACGATCAACGGCAAGCTGGTCTTTGTCTTCAGCCAGGATTTCACCGTGTTCGGCGGCTCGCTCGGCGAGGCGCACGCGGAGAAAATCTGCAAGATCATGGACCAGGCGATGAATGTCGGTGCGCCGCTGATCGGGCTCAACGATTCCGGCGGCGCCCGCATCCAGGAAGGTGTCGCCTCGCTCGCCGGTTATGCCGAGGTCTTCGAGCGCAACGTGCTGGCCTCGGGCGTGGTGCCGCAGGTGTCGCTGATCATGGGCCCCTGCGCGGGCGGCGCGGTCTACTCTCCGGCGATGACCGACTTTATCTTCATGGTCAAGGACAGCTCGTACATGTTCGTCACCGGCCCCGAAGTGGTGAAGACGGTCACGCACGAGAGCGTGACGCAGGAAGAGCTGGGCGGCGCTATCACCCACACCACCAAGTCGGGAGTCGCCGACCTCGCCTTCGAGAACGATGTCGAGGCGCTCATCGAGCTACGGCGGTTTGTCGGCTTTCTGCCGAGCTCGAACCGCGGGCCGTTGCCGCCGCGCCCCTTTACAGACAAGCGCGAGCGCGACGAGCCCTCGCTCGACACGCTGATCCCCGCCAACCCAAACAAGCCCTACGACATCAAGGAGCTGATCGAGAAAATCGTCGACGACGGCGATTTCTTCGAACTGCAACCCAATTACGCCGGCAACATCATCGTCGGCTTCGCCCGCATGGAGGGCGCGACGATCGGCATCGTCGCCAACCAGCCGATGGTACTGGCGGGCTGCCTCGATATCGATAGCGCCCGCAAAGCGGCGCGGTTCGTGCGGTTCTGCGACTGCTTCAACATTCCGATCGTGACCTTTGTCGACGTGCCCGGGTTCCTCCCCGGCACCGCGCAGGAATTCGGCGGGATCATCAAACACGGCGCGAAGCTGCTCTTCGCCTTCGCCGAAGCGACCGTGCCCAAGGTGACGCTGATCACGCGCAAGGCCTATGGCGGGGCTTATGACGTGATGAGCTCGAAGCATCTCCGCGGTGATGTCAATTTCGCCTGGCCCTCGGCCGAGATCGCGGTGATGGGGCCGAAAGGCGCGGTCGAGATCATCTTCCGCGCCGACCTGAAGGACCAGGCGGCGATCGACGCGCGCACGCAAGAATACCGCGAGAAATTCGCCAACCCGTTTGTCGCCGCCGGGCGCGGCTTTATCGACGACGTGATCCAGCCGGCGACGACCCGCCGCCGCCTGTGCCGCGCGCTCGCGATGCTGCGCGACAAGCAACTCGCCAACCCGTGGAAGAAGCACGATAACATCCCGCTGTGATGCTTCGCCGCGCCCCCTCCGCGCCATGTTCAAGAAGATCCTGATCGCCAACCGAGGCGAGATCGCCTGCCGGGTGATCCGCACCGCGCGTCGCATGGGGATCGCCACGGTGGCGGTCTATTCCGAGGCCGATGCCGAGGCGCTGCACGTGGCGATGGCCGACGAGGCGGTGGCGATCGGCCCGGCGCCGGTGGCGGACTCCTATCTGCGCATCGACCGCATCGTCGAAGTCTGCAGGGCAACCGGCGCCGAGGCGGTGCATCCCGGTTACGGGTTCCTCTACGAACGGCCGGCCTTCGCCGAAGCGCTGGCGAAGGCTGGCATCGCCTTTATCGGCCCGACCCCGGCAGCGATCGCGGCGATGGGCGACAAGATCGAGTCGAAGAAATTCGCCGCCGCCGCCGGAGTTTCGACCGTGCCCGGCCATCTCGGGATCGTCGCCGACGCGGAAACGGCCGCGCGCATCGCCGAGGGCATCGGCTACCCGGCGATGATCAAGGCGTCGGCCGGCGGCGGCGGCAAGGGCATGCGTATCGCTCATGATGAGGCGGAACTGCGCGAGGGGTTTTCGAGCGCTCAGCACGAGGCCAAATCGAGCTTTGGCGACGATCGCGTCTTCCTCGAGAAGTACATCGAGGAGCCGCGGCACATCGAAATCCAGGTGCTCGGCGATACGCACGGGAACGTCGTGCATCTGGGCGAGCGCGAATGCTCAATCCAGCGCCGGCACCAGAAGGTCGTGGAGGAGTCGCCGAGCCCATTCATCGACGCGAAGACCCGCGCCGAAATGGGCGCGCAGGCGGTGGCGCTGGCCAAGGCGGTCGGCTACCGCTCGGCCGGTACCGTGGAGTTCATCGTCGATCGCAACAAACGCTTCTACTTCCTTGAAATGAACACGCGATTACAGGTTGAGCACCCGGTGACCGAGCTGGTGACCGGGCTTGATCTGGTCGAGCTGATGATCCGCGTCGCGGCCGGCGAGAAATTGCCGTTTACGCAGAACGATGTGAAGCAGACCGGCTGGGCGATCGAGGCGCGGGTCTACGCCGAAGACCCGGCGCGCAACTTCCTGCCGTCGATCGGCCGGCTGGTGCACTATCTGCCACCTTCGGGCGACGGCATCCGCATCGACAGCGGCGTCACCGAGGGCGCCGAGATCTCGCTCTACTACGACCCGATGATCGCCAAGCTCTGCGCCTACGGCGCCGACCGCGACGAGGCGATCGCGCGGCTGCGCGGCGCGCTCGATGGCTTTTATGTCAGCGGGCTGCGGCACAACATCGCTTTCCTTGCCGCGATCGCCGGCAATGAGCGGTTCCATCGCGGGGCGTTGTCGACTGATTTCATCACGCAAGAATTTCCCGACGGGTTCACCCCGCCGACGGGCTTCACCGAGGCCGACCAAACCATCGTCCTTGCCGCCGCGATTGCTGAACGACGCCTCGCCGGCGAACATGGGCCGGCCAAGCTGACCGTGCTGCTCGACGGCGAGCCGCACGATCTGGTCTTGCGGCCGGAAGATAGCGGCTACGCGATCGAATATGCGGGCGAGACCTGGCTCGCCGCGACCGATTGGCTCCCCGCCGACAAGCTGCTACATCTGCGGTTCGAGGAGCATGTTTCGACGGTGCAGATCGAGCGGCTACCCGGCAATGCGTTTCGTTTGACGCATGGCGGCGTCACTCGCCGCGCCCAGGTGCTGCGCCGCCGCGCCGCCACCCTGCTGCAGATGATGCCGCCGAAGGTGGTGGCCGACACCTCGCGCAGCGTGCTCTCGCCGATGCCCGGGCTCTTGACCGCGCTGGTGGTCAGCGAGGGGCAGGAGGTCAAGGCGGGCGAGGCGCTCGCCATCGTCGAGGCGATGAAGATGGAAAACGTGCTGCGCGCCGAGCGCGACGGCACGGTCGCCAAACTCTGCGCGAAAGCCGGCGACAGCCTCGCGGTCGATCAGGTGATCCTCGAGTTCGCCTGATGCGGACCGTCCGGCTCCTCATTACCGGCCGGGTGCAGGGCGTCGGCTACCGGATATGGGCGGAACGGACCGCATCAGCGCTTGGGATACGCGGCTGGGTGCGCAACCGCGCCGACGGCAGCGTCGAACTGGTGGCGACCGGAGACGACGATGCGGTTGCGAAACTTATCGAGGCATGCTCCGGAGGCCCGCGGCATGCGGTTGTTTCCGGCGTCTCTATCAGCGACGCCGAGGACGATGGCAGCACCGGGTTTTCGGCCGAGCCGACGGTCTGAACCTCACCCCACCTCCATCGGCAGGCTCTCGTCGATCGCCCATTCCGACATCGAGGCGTCGTAGAGCCGGACGTCGGGGTGGCCGAGCATGACCAGGGCGTGGGCGGTGGCGCTCGCCGCGATGCCGCCGCCGCAATAGGTGATGACCTTCTTGTCGAAGGCATGGACCTTGTCGAACTGCGCGCGCAGCTGATCCGGTGGCAGGAAGGTGTTGGTCACGGGGTCGACCAGCCCCGCCGTCGGCACGTTGACGCTGCCCTTGATGCGGCCCGGACGGCCATAGGTGTTGCCGCCGGTACCGGCGTGCTGCGGCGCCTGTAGCGCGTTGATCGTGCACACCACGCCGTCGCCGATCGCCGCCAGCACGTCGTGCTTGTCGGCCATTAGCGGCTTGGCGGGACGCTCGGTAAAATGCCCGGCGGGCCGCGCCTTCCCAGCGCCGGTCTCGACCGCCGCCCGGCCTTCCTTCGCCCATTTCTGGAAGCCGCCGTTCAGCACCGCGGCGTTGTCGAACCCGTAGACGCGCAGCACCCACCACACCCGCGTCGCCCATTGCGGGTTGGCGGTGCTGTAGGTGACGACCTTGCTGTCATCGGAAATCCCGAAACGCCGCATCGAAGCGGCAAACCCCGCCGCGGTCGGCAGCATGAAGCGCAACGGCAGCTTGCCGTTGTCCGAGAGATCGGCCTGAAGGTCGAGGAACTGAGCGCCGGGGATATGGCCCTTCTCAAAGTCTTCGCGGCCCGATTTGACCGTGTAGGTGATCTTCGGATCGGGGATCAGGTGGATCGTGCCGTCGAGCACGATCAGGTTAGGATCGCCGAGATGGGCCGCCAGCCAATCGGTCTCGACCAGGTATTCCGGATGAATGTAGCCGCCATCGGCCATCAGACCCTCCACCAAGTGTTCAGGAGACAAAAAAGAACAGGATCAAGTCATTGATTTCGCGCGATTCCGGGTTTGAAAACAGGAGGTAACAGGCGGAGGAACAGGATGTCATGTCATCGATCGACTTTACCAGTGGCGGGAAGCGTGATCATGTAAGTTCTCTTTACGTTCGATACAAGCCGCAATCATTTAGCCTTCTCGTCGGGGAAGGCGTCGGGCGCGCCCTCGAGGATTTTAGACATCGACCAGCGCGGCTTGTTGACCGCCGCTATGTCGTCGATCGCCCATTTGCCGTTCTCGCGCACGAGGTCAAACCGCATCTGCTGATCCGAGCCGAGATTGTGGAACGCGGCGTCAACCACGGCACGGTCGCCGGCTTGCGATACCAGCGCCACCTTGATGTCGGTGAGCTTCCAGTCCTGCGCGTTGATGATCGGGTCCCAGTCGAACTTGCCGGCGTCGCCGGCCGCCTTCGCGCTCTTCTGGTCCGCGTCGATCAGCTGGCGCAGGCGCGCACTGTAGGTGCGGTCGAACCAGGCCGCCAGCTTGTCGCGCTCGTAGCTGGCATAAATCGCGCGTATAAAGGCGACCGGATCGGCCTGGCTCTGCGCCGCCGCGGCGCCGGCAAAGCACAGCACGAACACGGCGGCAAGCGTGGCCCGGCGGGTCATTGGTGCACCGGCCCGAGCGGGCGCAGGCGGATGCCCGGGCGCAGGCGCTCGTAGGGCAATTCGACCGGGTCGCTGACATGCGCGCCGGGCGAGACGACGCACAGCACGGTCTCGGCGATCGGCTGGAAATCGGCGCGGAAATGCACGGTCGATTTGAGCGCAAGGATCGGCACCTCGCTCGGCTCGATCCCGACATGGCGGAACTGCTCCTGATCGATCGCCTGGATCCGCGCGGCGGCGAGCACCGCCGAGACGCCGCTGTCCTCGTCAGTGACCAGCGCGCATGGCCCGACATGGAACTTGGCGCCGCCAAACATCGGCCCGGTGCCGACAAAATCGCCGCTGGCGATGCGTACCACGCGCCAGTTCGCCTCGACTGGCGTCTCGCCCGCATATCCTAGCTTGGCGCCGACTCCGCAAGGCAGATACGCCCCCTCGCCTACCACGTGTGCCGCCTCGGCCGCTTCCGGATCGACGATCATGCCGATCACTGCGCCCGCGGCCTTATGTTCGATCAGCGCTCGCAACAGCCCGACCGTGTCCGACGTGCCGCCGGCGCCGGGGTTGTCCTGAATATCGGCGAGCACGATCGGCTTTGTCGCGGTTGCCGCCAGCCGGATCGCTTCCCGCACCGCCTCGTCCGGGGTGAATAGGTGCCCGGCGAACTCGGTTTCCCTGGCCTTGATCGCGGCGAGGATGCGGTCGGCCGCGGCATCGGCCGCGCCCTGGTCGTGACCGTAGACCACCAGAGCCGGCCCACATTCGGCGATGTCGGCGGGCGGAAATCCCGGAGTGTGGGCGATGGCAACGATGCCCTGGTTGTGGGAGGCCTCGCCGCGCTCGATCTCGTCGATCAGCGCGAAGACGCCCTTGGCCGGTTCGGCCATCGTGCATTGCCAGACCAGCGGGATAAGAAAATCGGCCTGGCGGAAGGCCTTGGCGAGCGGCCGCTTCTCGCGGATCAGCTGGTCTAGCAATGCGGCGGCGCGCCCGCCGGTTTCCGCCATATCGATATGCGGGTAGGTGCGATAGCCGACCATCGCCGAAGCATGGCGCACCATCGCCGCGGTCATGTTGGTGTGAAAATCGAGGCTGGTGACGATGGGCAGCGCGTCGCCGACCAGCGCGCGGATGCGGCGCAAGAGCTCGCCCTCGCCGTCTTCGAGATGGGCCGCGACCATCGCGCCGTGCAGGTCGAGATAGATGCCGTCGAGCGGCCCCGCCGTAGCGAGGTCTTCAAGCATCGCACCGACGACCCGCTCATAGGCGTCTTCGTCGACATAGGAGCAGGGCGGCGCCGAGCACCACGACAGCGGGATGAGCTCATGCCCCAGGCCGCGCAAGGTCTCGACCGCGCCGGCGATCGGGATGTTGTAGCCAGCGACCGCGTCGATCAGCTCGGGCCCGCGGACATAGCCCGGCCAGGCGTCGGCGCGGGCGAAATCGTCCCAGGTCGCCCGCTGCGGCGCGAAGGTGTTGGTCTCGTGCTGAAAACCGCCGACCGCTATACGCATTGGCATTTTCGCCGCACGTTCCCAAAAGAGCACAAGAAGATATGGAGAAAAGTTGAACACGTCGAGGCGGCGACGCGGCTGTAGGGATCGCGGAACGCGCAGGGCGAACTTTGCCGCCCCATTGATTGTCGTGGTGTCACCACACTCTGAGGTCAGGGCGTGATACGTTTTGCAGCGTCGAGCTGCGAGGCCAAATTATCCGATCTTGGAGCTGCCTGGAGGAGGACGAGCGATGAACCAACTGAGCGGCAAGGTGGCGCTGATCTCCGGGGCAGCGCGGGGCATCGGCGCCGAAACGGCGCGGCTGATGGTCGAGGCCGGTGCCAGGGTGGCGATCGGCGACGTACTCGACGAGCGCGGCCGCGAGACCGCTCGCACGCTCGGCGATGCGGCTCTCTCCGTCCATCTCGATGTAACGAGCGAGGAGGATTGGATCGCCGCAGTCGCCGCTGTCGTCGGCCGTTTCGGCAAACTCGACATCCTGGTCAATAACGCCGGGCTGTTTCTCGGCAAGGATATCGAAACCGCCAGCCTCGCCGAATGGGAGCGGCTATGCGCGGTGAACCTGACCGGCGTCTTCCTCGGCACCAAGCTGTGCCTGCCGGCGTTGCGGGAGGCGGCACAGCAGAGCCCTCATGGGAGCGCCATCGTCAACCTCGCCTCGACCGCCGGCCTGGTCGGCTCGACGCAAGACCCGCTCTACTCGATGACCAAAGGCGGGGTGACGCTGTTCACAAAATCCGCTGCGCTGGAATTCGCCCGCAAGGGATACCGCATCCGGGTCAACTCGATGCACCCCGGCACAATCGACACCGACATGGGCGATCAGGTGTTAGTCACGCGGGCGCGCAACATCGGCACCAACGACATCGAGGCGGCGCGTCGCCAGGTCATTGAGCGTTTGCCGATCGGCCGCATGGGCACGCCCAACGATATCGCCAAGGGCATTGTCTTCCTCGCCTCTGACGACACCGCCTTCATGACCGGTGCGGCGCTCGTTATGGACGGAGGCATCACCGCGCAATAGGCCCCCGACTGAGATGCATCGGTAACCGCTGCCAGCGATGCGCGCCATCACCTGATCTCCCCGGTCATTGGCGATCCTAATTCCGCGCTATAGTCGGCGCTACCGGACGATGGATGGGAGGGACTTCGCATGGAAACGCGCGCGGCGGTGGCGCATCAGGCGGGGAAACCGCTGACCATCGAGATGGTGCAGCTCGACGGGCCGAAGGCGGGCGAGGTGCTGGTCGAGGTCAAGGCCACCGGGATTTGCCACACCGATGCGTTCACCCTGTCGGGCGGCGACCCGGAGGGGCTGTTTCCGGCGATCCTCGGCCATGAGGGCGCGGGTATCGTTGTCGATGTCGGGCCGGGGGTGACGACCCTGAAGAAGGGCGATCACGTCATCCCGCTCTACACGCCCGAATGCCGGCAATGCGAAAGCTGCCTGTCGCGCAAGACCAATCTGTGCACCGCGATCCGCGCGACCCAGGGCCAGGGGGTGATGCCCGACGGCACCAGCCGGTTCTCGCTCGGCGGGCAGAAAATCCACCACTACATGGGCACATCCACGTTTTCGAATTTCACCGTGCTGCCCGAGATCGCGGTGGCGAAAATCCGCGAGGACGCGCCGTTCGACAAGGTCTGCTACATCGGCTGCGGGGTAACGACCGGGATCGGCGCGGTGATCAACACCGCCAAGGTCGAGGCCGGGGCGAAAGTGGTCGTGTTCGGCCTCGGCGGGATCGGGCTCAACGTCGTGCAGGGCGCGCGCATGGTCGGCGCCGAGATGATCGTCGGCGTCGACATCAACCCCGGCCGCCGGGCGCTGGCCGAGAAATTCGGCATGACCCATTTCGTCAACCCGAAGGAGGTCCAGGGCGATCTCGTGCCGTACCTCGTCGATCTGACCAAGGGCGGCGCCGATTACAGCTTCGAGTGTATCGGCAACGTGCAGACGATGCGGCAGGCCTTGGAATGCTGTCATCGCGGCTGGGGGGTCAGCGTCATCATCGGCGTCGCCGGCGCCGGTCAGGAGATTTCTACGCGGCCGTTCCAGCTCGTCACCGGGCGCATCTGGAAGGGCACCGCGTTCGGCGGCGCGCGCGGCCGCACCGACGTGCCGCGCATCGTCGACTGGTACATGGACGGCAAGATCAACATCGACGATCTGATCACCCACACGATGCCACTCGGCGACATCAACAAGGGCTTCGACCTCATGCACGAAGGCAAGTCGATCAGAAGCGTGGTGATTTACTGAGCCCGGTTTACCGCGGCGGGTTGGCCTTCCAGCCGATGAGGCCGGCCCACCAGCGTTCCTTCGACCCGTTTGACGACTTCGCCGAAAACCCGTGCTCGGGACCGCCGGTGATCGCGTCGAGCAGGGTCGTGGTGCCGACCATGCCAACCGACTCGCCGCGCCAGGTAACGATGTAGCGCAGGAACGCGGTTTGGCTGGGAGTAAGTTCGATAAACCGTCCGCTCGACCGTTCGCGGTGCGCATAGATGATGCGCGCGTTGAGCCGAGTCCCGACTTCGATGCCGTCGATGGTCAATCGCAGGCTCACCGGCACGATCGTATTGGCGGCAAGGTTAGCGATCCCGGTCGCGGCGAAGCCGCCGATCGAGACGTCGATGAGGTTGCACGGCGTGCCGTCGATCTCGATCTCGGCGCCGAGCCGCACCCGGCGATAGAGCCGGCGGTTGCGCGACAGCGACTGGCGGCCGATGCGGTCCGATGCGGCAGCCGAGGCCAATGCCGGAGCAGGCAGCGGCGGCGCCTCGATTGGGTGGAGTGGCGCCGGCGGCTCGGTGGGCTTGTCCGCTGCCGGCCGCACAGGCTCCGAGGCTTGCCGGGACACGGCCGGACGCACCGGGCGCGGCACGACTGGCCCCACCCGGTTGCTGAGCTGCGCAATGAGGACCTCCGAGCGACTTTGCGGCGGCGCGGCAGCTACCGTCTCTTCGACTGCTGCCGGCTCGGCATCGACCAAGCGCGCCACTTCCGGCTGCTCGGCAAGCAACGCGACAATGTCTTCCGGCGCGGGCTCGGGCGGCAGCTCAACGACAGTCGCGTCCGGCTCCTCGAACCCATAGAACTCCAGCCCATTTGCTGCCGAGGGCGGCACTGCAGGCGCTGCGGCCGGCGCCTGCGGCTCGTTGGAAATCCGCCGCAGAACGGCGGATAGGGCGATGGGCGGGGAAGCGGACACGGGCTGTCGGTGGGGCTCTCTTGGTCGTTGGGGGCGCGGATCATCATAGTCAATCGGAGAACCCTGTCACCTGCCGGGCGGTTCTGTGGCAATAAGGAATGTCTGGCCTTTGAGACATCGGAACGATGGCGATGAGCATCGCGGACTATCTATTGGCGATCGACCAGGGCACCACCAGCACCCGTGCGATCCTGTTCGACGCGGCCGGCGCGGTGCGCCATATCGCCCGCCGCGAGCTGCGTCAGATCTATCCGCAACCCGGTTGGGTCGAGCACGACCCGGAGGAGATCTGGCAGGCGGTCGTGGTGACGTGCTGCGAGGCGATCGCCGCCGCCGAGGGGCAAGCCATCGCCGCGATCGGCATCACCAACCAGCGCGAAACGACGGTGCTGTGGGATCGCGCGAGCGGGAAGCCGGTGCACAACGCCATCGTCTGGCAGGACCGGCGCACCGCGCCGATCTGCGAGGGCTGGAGGAGGGAGGGGTTTGTCGAGCCGGTCGCCACCCGCACCGGACTCGTCATCGACCCCTATTTCGCGGCGTCGAAAATCCGCTGGCTGCTCGACAATGTCGCCGGTCTCGAGGAGCGGGCCACGCATGGCGACATCGCGTTCGGCACGATCGACAGCTGGTTGTTGTGGCGATTGACCGGCGGCGCGCGACACCTGACCGATGTGACCAACGCCTCGCGCACCATGCTTTACGACTTGCACCGCCTCGCCTGGGACGACGAGCTGCTGCGCGGGTTCGACATTCCCGCCGCAATCCTACCGGAAGTCTGTGACACTGGCGCTGATTTCGGCAGCACCCTGCCCGAGCTATTCGGCGCTGCCATCCCGATAGCCGGGATCGCTGGCGATCAGCAAGCAGCGCTGATCGGCCAGGCGTGCTTCCGCCCGGGCATGGTCAAATCGACCTACGGCACCGGTACGTTCGCGTTATTGCATACCGGCGACGAAGCCGCCGTCTCGACACACAGGCTGCTGACGACAATCGCCTATCGGCTGCAGGGCGAGACCGCCTATGCGCTCGAAGGCAGCATCTTCATCGCCGGCGCGGCGGTGCAATGGCTGCGCGACCGGCTTGGTGTCATCGCGGCCGCGGCGGAAACGCAAGCACTGGCCGAGAAGGCGGACCCACGGCAGCGCGTCTATTTCGTGCCGGCTTTCGCCGGGCTTGGCGCGCCGTATTGGCAGCCGGCGGCGCGAGGCGCGATCAGCGGCCTCACCGCCGAGTGCGGCGTGCCCGAGCTGGCGCGCGCGACCCTGGAGGCGGTCGGCTACCAGACGCGCGACCTGATCGAGGCGATGGAAGCCGATAGCGGGCTTAAGATCGACACGTTGCGGGTCGACGGCGGCATGGCGGCGAGCGATTGGACAATGCAATTCCTCGCCGACATCCTGCCGGCGCGGGTCGAGCGGCCGCACTCGATCGAGACGACGGCATGGGGCGCTGCCTATGTCGCCGGGCTTCAGCGCGGCGTATGTCCCGCTCCCGACGAAATGATGGCGCGCTGGCGGGCCGAACGCGCTTTCACGCCGGCGATGGCCGAGGACGAGCGGGAGGAGCGCTACACCGGCTGGAAAAGCGCGGTCGAGCGAGTGCTGGCGGGAGTGTGATAGCGATGCGCAAACAACTGCCCGGGTCGAGCGAGGTCTTCCTCGATCACACCGCGTTCTTCATGCCCGAGATGGATGCCGCGGCGGAACGGCTGGAAGCCTGCGGGTTCCGCCTAACCCCGTTCACCATCCAGACCAACCGGGAGGGCGATAAGATCGTACCGTCCGGCACCGGCAATCGCTGCGCGATGTTGCGCGAAGGCTATATCGAGCTGCTGACCGCAACCTCGGATACGCCGCTCGCGGCACAATTGCGCGAACGGATCGCCGATCATTTCGGCATCCACCTCGCCGCGTTCAGCACCGCCGACGCCGCGGCCGAACACCGGCGTCTTGGCGAAGCCGGGTTCCCGACCCTGCCGCTCGTCGATATGCGGCGGCCGGTCGGGGACGATTTCGCCCGGTTTTCGATCGCCCGCGTCGCACATGGGACGATGCCCGAAGGCCGCGCGCAGTTTCTGACGCACCACACCGAACCCTTGGTGTGGCTACCGGACATGCTCGACCATCCCAACGGGGCCGAGGCGCTCGACGGGCTGTGGATCGCCGCCGACGATCCCGCGGAGGCCGCGGCGCGCTATGCCAGTTTCACCGGCCGCCCGGCGATCCAGGAAGGGCCGGTGACGACCGTCCGCCTCGACCGCGGCTGGCTCTCGATCGCGACGCCCTTGTTTATGCGAGAGGTTTACGGAATTTTCCCGGTGGGATCGGTCCCTAGCTTCGCCGCCGCCTCGGTGCGCGTTAGGGCGCTCGCCGATATCGAAAAATGCCTCGACGCCTCGGGGCTCTCTCACCATCGCTACCGCGATGCAGCGGCGATCACCGACGCACTCGGCAGCGCGCTGGTCTTTCACGTCGGTTAGGAAGCGCCGATAGCTATGCGGCCTTTATGCTCGGCGGGGTTAAATCCGTCTCGAAACTTTATGGGGGCATGATCTCTTATAGGGGCGGTGTGAACTGACCCGGTTATCGGCGATGACCCATTTCGCTCCGTTACGCGTTTGCCTGCCTCATCACTTCGACATTCGGCATGACCGCCACGGCCATTGGATCGCCCGCGATCGCAACGGCCTTACCGGCGGCACCTTCCTCACCCAAAGAGACGCCATGCGTTTCGCCCTGTTCGAGACCGGGGGCGATGCCTCCTGCGTCCATGTGTCGAGGGCGAGGCGGG
>DATNJF010000214.1:0-2587 GCA_035604035.1 Allostellaceae bacterium
CAGGATGGATGTGATGACAGCATGCGGTGATCGATGACGCCTGAGGATCGCTCTGTGCTGCTGAGACTGATCGCCGACGCGATCTACCGCCACGCTAAGGGTGACCCCGATATGCTGGCACGCCGCGTCCTTGAGGGAATCGAGGCAGCGGAATACGAAATTAGCAAGCGCGCTCGTACCCAGCGCGATCGCGACTCGTAAGGCATGTGTGGCCGCGCTCGCTTATCCACTGACTTCAGCGAGATCAAGCTGGTCTTCAAGCTGCCGCCTGAGCAGCCGGTACCGAACTTTGCACCGACCTACAACCTTGCTCCGACCGACCCTATCCCGATCGTCCGCTACGACGCTGGCGCAGTAAGCCGCAACCTTGTCATCGCTCGATGGGGCCTGATCCCGTATTGGGCAAAGGACATCAAGATCGGCTACTCGACCTTCAACGCGCGCTGCGAGGATTTGGAGCAAAAGCCGGCTTTTCGGGAGGCGTTCAAGCGCCGCCGCTGCCTGATCCCGCTCGACAACTTTTATGAGTGGAAGAAGCTCGGCTCGAAGGAGAAGCAGCCCTACGCCATCGCGCTCAAGGACGGCGGGCTCATGGCGATGGCTGGGCTATGGGAGAACTGGCGGTCCCCGACCAACGAGACGATGCGCAGCGCGACGATCATCACCTGTCCACCGAACGATCTTGTCGCCGGGCTGCACGACCGGATGCCGGTGATCCTGCCACCGGAAGCCTGGCCGGTGTGGCTCGGCGAGGAGCCGGCCGATGCCGCGCGCCTCAAGGGGTTATTGGTGCCCTACCCAGTCGAGGGGTTGGCCATATGGCCGGTCGACAAGCGCGTCGGCAACGTTAAGAACAACGCCGAACGGCGGAGGGTGGCATGGCGGACGAGATGCACGACCTGTTCGAGATCATGGCGACCACCCGGTCGATGCGGCGCTTGAAGCCGGACCCGGTGCCCGACGGCCTCGTCCGCAAAATCCTCGAGGCAGGCACCTCGGCACCCTCGGGCGGCAACATGCAGCGCTGGCGGTTCCTCGTCGTCCGTGACCCGCAAGTCAAGCGCACGGTCGGCGCGCTCTACAAGCGCACCTGGGACGAGGTGGTGAGCCCGCGCTACCGCTCGGGTACGCCGGCGCCGGGGACCAGCGCGGAGCGGTTCGGGCGGATGCTCGACGCGGCGCAGTATCTCGCCTACCACATCCACGAGGCCCCCGTGTGGATCGTGCCCTGCATGGAGGGCACCAACCCAGCGCGCACGGCTGGGTCGTCGATATATCCGGCGGTGCAGAACATGCTGCTAGCGGCGCGAGCACTGGGCCTCGGGGCGACATTAACGACGCTCTACCTGAACTTCGAAAAGGAGGCCGAGGCGGCGCTTGGCTTGCCGCCCGATGTGCATTCCTATGCGCTGCTGCCGATCGGATACCCGTTAGGGCGCTTCGGCCCTGTGCGCCGTGTGCCGCTCGCCGATGTGGTCTACGAAGATCGCTGGGGCCGGCCGATGTCCGGCGTCTGACTTGCCGACGGCAAAGGAGGCATCAATGGCCGATTTGCTCTCGCGTCCGCTGATCGAGATTGCCCGCGCGCTGCGGGAGAACCAGACAACGGCGCAAGGGCTGCTCGAACAGGCGATCGGGCGGCATGAACGCTTCGGTGAACGGCTGCACGCCTACCTGTTGTGGGCGCCGGACAAAGGGCGAGCCGTGGCAAGCGCCGCCGATGCGGCGTTTGCGGCGGGCGTCATCGCAGGGCCACTCCAGGGTCTGCCGATCTCGATCAAGGATCTGTTCGCGGCCGAAGGTTTCCCGTGCTTTGCCGGATCGAGCCGCCCCCTGCCGGCCAGCCCCTGGGAAGAGGATGGGCCGCTGGTCGCGACCTTGCGGCGGCAGCTCGGCGTCATCACCGGCAAGACCCATATGGTGGAGTTCGCCTTTGGTGGCACGGGCCTCAACAGCCATCACGGCGCGCCTCGCAACCCGTGGGATGCGACTGCGCACCGCTCGCCGGGCGGCTCGTCGAGCGGCGCCGGTGTCAGTCTCATCGAAGGCTCGGCGCTGCTGGCGCTTGGCAGTGACACAGCCGGCTCGGTCCGCATTCCGGCCTCGATGACTGGCACGGTGGGGCTCAAGGTGACGCTTGGTCGTTGGTCGACCGAGGGCGTGGTGCCGCTCAGCTACAGTTTCGACACGCCCGGCCTACTGGCGCGCAGCGTGACTGACGCTGCCTACGGCTTTGCCGCGCTCGATCCGGCGCTGGGCGACGCAGAGCGCTTCCTCGCCAAATGCGGCATGCTCGCGCTCGACGGAATTCGTATCGCGGTGGACGATCCGTTTTTCTGGGACAGCTGCGATCCTGGCATCGCCGAGGCGGCGCGCGAAGCGGTTGATGCGCTTGCCCGCGAGGGGGCCGTGCTGCGGCCGGCAGCCCTTCCCGAGGCTGCGGAGGCTTATGCTGTCTTTCTTGAAGGCGGTGTCAGCGCGATCGAGCTGCGCAGCTTTCTCGACCAGGAACTGCCGGATTGGCTGGACCAGCTCGACCCGATCATGGCGTCGACGGTGCGCGGCGCCGAGGCGCCGAGCGCCCGCG
>DATNJF010000215.1:0-13820 GCA_035604035.1 Allostellaceae bacterium
GTGGCCATCGGCTCGATCGACCGGATCGGCGACGCCTCCTACGCGCTCTATTTGTGCCACCCGGTGGTCATTGCAGTGGGGCGGATTCTATCGCTGAAGGGATGGCTCGACCCGGCGGCGATGCCGTGGGCCTATCTGTGCGGCATCGTCGCCGCCAGCATCGGCGCGGCGCTGCTGCTCCACCGGCTGGTCGAGGTTCCGCTCACCGCGCGGGCGCGGCGGCTGCTTGCCGGGCTGGCGACGCCGCGCGAGCGGGTTCGCGCGCCGATTTCCTGAGGCATGCCTAGCATTAGTGCTCGGGGCCAATGCCGGTCAGGTGGAAGCTCACCAGCGCGGTGTCGTTGAACTCGCAATCGGCGGTGAGGTTGCGCGCTATCCCTTCTGTGTTGGGGTGGTCGGTGCGGGTGCCCTCGACATGGGCGAGGATGGTGCTGACGCCCCTGTTCTGCGAGGTGCTCTTGCCGATGTCGATATCGGCATAAGGGATCGCCGCCTGCATCATCGCGGCGCAACGCTCGGCAAGGCTCATGCTACCAGGGTTGACGTGGCCACTGACCCGCCCGGCCCAATCGCAGCCGGCGAGAAGCAGGCCGGCGACCAGCACAGGGGTTACGGCGAGCGCGCGCATGCCGGTATTCTACACCGCTGGCCGATAAACCCGACCAGCGTCCTTTTCCGCGGCCGCTTCGCCTATTCGCCGGCGCCGGACATCGCGGCAGTCTACAACTGAGCCGAAACGTCTCGACGGAATGAGGTACTGAGTATGCGCGTAAGCACGATGCTGCGGATTGCCCCACAAGGGGGTCCAGATTCCGGGCTCGATACCGGGCTGATCGACCGAATCACCGATCTAGCGCGGGGGACCGAAGCCGCCGGGTTCCCCGGCATCTGGCTCGGCGACTCGTTGGGGCGTGGCCGGGCCACGCTCGATCCTCTCGCGGTGTTGTCGGCGGTCGCGGCGGTGACGACGCGGGTCGCGCTCGGTATCAGCGTCTTGCAGCTTCCGTTGCGCAACGCGGTCGAGCTGGCGCACCGGGTGCAGTCGGTTCAAGCTTTATCAGGCGGCCGCCTGATCCTTGGCATCGGCAGTGGCTCAACCCGGGACGATTTCGAGCTGCTCGGTTACGATTACGATCACCGCTTCCGCACCTTCAAAGAGTCGATCGAGATCATGCACAAGGTGTGGAACGGCGAGCCGGTCAATGGCGGGACCTTGTCGATCTGGCCGGGCTGCAAGGGCGGCCCGCCAATCCTGATCGGCGCCTGGCGCAGCCCGCGCTGGATCACCTACGCGGCCAAGGAAACCCAGGGCTGGACCCCGTCAGGCCGCTACAGCAGCCTCGAGGACCTCGAACACGGCATGAAGATTTATCGCGAGGCCGGCGGCACCAACGCGGTGCTGGCCAATGTGGCGATCGACCTTTCCGAACGCCCGCAATCGGCGCAGCTCGCCAGCGTGGCGCATTTCTCGCTGATCTGCCCGCCGGACGAAGCACGCCGGCGGCTGCAGCGCCTCACGGACATGGGGTTCGACGAAGTCCTGATCGGCTCGCATTACGGCGAGCTCGACGACGTCGAGCGGGTGCGTGACTTCGTGAAGGCGTGACGCGCGTTGCCGCTACGCCGCGCGGGCGGGCTGGCCGGAGCTGGCTGCGCGCGCGTCTTCCTTGATCATCGCCGCGCCCTTCTCGCCGATCATGATGGTCGGCGCGTTGGTGTTGCCGGTGGTGACACAGGGCATCACCGAGGCGTCGATGACGCGCAGGCCGTCGATGCCGATCACCTTGAGGCGCGGGTCGACCACCGCCATCGGGTCGGTGCCCATCTTGCAGGTGCCGACCGGGTGGAAGACGTTGGTGCCGTTCTTGCGCGCGAACTCGCCGTATTGCTCATCGGTGGCGATACTGGGCCCCGGCACCGTCTCCTCGACGCTGTAGGGCGCCATCGCCGGCTGGGCGAAAATCTTGCGACTCTGCTCGACGCCCGAGATCAGCACGCGCAGATCGGAAGGCGCCGACAGGTAGTTGGGGCGGATCGCCGGGTAGGTGAACGGGTCGGGCGACTGCGCCATGATCGTGCCGCGGCTGTCGGGCCGCACCGGGCAGACCGCGACGGTCATCCCCGGCTCGCGCTCCAACTGGCGGAACACCCCCTGGGCATAGCTCGCCGGGGTGAAGAGCAGACTGGATATCGGGAGCCGCCAGCCCCTCGCGGCTGCGGCAGAACACCATCGCCGAGGTGACGCCAAAGGTAAGCGCGCCGTTGCCGAGCGTGGCGAATTTCAGCGCCTCGCGCAGGACGCGCGCGCCGCGGGCGAGCTGGTTGATGGTGACCGCGTTCCTGACCCGGTGCGAGATGCGCACGACGTAATGGTCGTTGAGGTTGGCGCCGACCCCGGGCAGGTCGTGCACCACCGGCACGCCGATCGCTTGCAGGTGCGCCGCCGGGCCGATGCCGGAAATCTGCAGCACATGCGGCGAGTTGACCGCGCCGCCGCAAAGGATCACCTCGCGCGCCGCCGTCTCTTCGCGGTCGACGCCGCGCTGGCGGAAGGCGACACCAGTGCAGCGCTTGCCGTCGAAAAGGAGCTTGGTGACGGTGGCGTCGGTTTCGACCCTAAGATTGGCGCGGCCGCGCGCTTCGCGCAGAAAGGTCTGCGCGGTCGAGCCACGCCACTTGCCGCGCCTTGTCATCTGCGAACAGGCGACGCCTTCTTGGTTCTTGCCGTTGTAATCCGGGGTGAAGGCGTAGCCGGCCTGTTGCGCGGCTTCGACGAAGCGGTGCGTCAAATCGAGGATCGTACGATAATCCTCGACGATTAGCGGCCCGCCCTTGCTGCGGTATTCGGGATCGCCGCCGCCGCGATAGGTCTCCGACTTCTTGAAGAACGGCAACACCTCGTCGTAGCTCCAGCCGCGGCAGCCCATCTGCGCCCAATTGTCGTAATCCATCGGATTGCCGCGGACATAGAGCATGCCGTTGATCGAGCTGGTGCCGCCCAGCACCTTGCCGCGCGGCCATTGCAGCTGGCGGCCATCGGTGCCGGACTCGCCCTCGCTCATGAAATTCCAGTTGATCTTGGTGTTGTTGAGGACGCGCAGGACCCCGGCGGGGACGTGGATCCAGATGTCGCGGTCGGGCGGGCCGGCCTCGAGCAGCACGACCCTGGAGCCGTTTTCGGAGAGCCGGCTGGCGACGACGCAGCCGGCCGAGCCGGCGCCAATGACAATGTAGTCCGCGGCCATCGTTTCGCTCCCCGCTGTTCTTGTGGAGCCAGTCTAGGCGGCGCGGATGGCCGCGACCAGCGCGCGGACGACGGCCTCTGGGTCGGCGGCGCGCATGACCTCGCCCATCACAGCGACGCCGGCCGCGCCGGCCTTGATGCAGGCGGCGGCGTTGGCCGGGGTAATTCCGGCGAGCGCGACGACCGGGCCTTTCGCGGCGGCAACGGCAGCGGCAAGCCCATCGAGACCGAGCACCGGGCCGTAGCCAGGCTTGCTCTCTGTCAGGAAGACCGGGCTCACCGTGACGTAATCGGCGCCGGCAGCAATGAGCGCAGCGGCCTCCTCCGACGAATGGGCCGAGGCGCCGATCAGCCCATGCGGCATACGTCTTCGCAGAGCCGCCGGGTCTCCGCCGCTCGGCAGATGCACGCCACTCGCGCGCGTCATGGGTTGCGGGACGGTATCGCCGTGCACCATCACCGTTGCGCCGTAGCGGGTGCCCATAACCCCTATTTGGCGCAAGAGAAGAAAGTGTTCTGGCCTCGGCAGGTCCCTCTCGCGGACGCTGAACCAACGGCAGCCACCCTCGAACGCGGCCCTCGCGACCTCTTCAAGCGGCAGCCGCGCCTGAGAGCGGTCGGAGATGATGAGAAGCGGCGGGTCAGGGAGGGGCATGGGTTCGGCCGTTTCACTGATTATGAACCGTTTGCGGACAGGCGGCGAGCTTGCCAGCTCGGCGGGTTTGGGCGATGAAGGCGCATGATGAGCCTGGAACAGGCATAGATGCGCGCGTTGATCACCCGGCCGCGCGCCGAGGCGGAGGCGCTCGCGGTGCTGCTTGGCGAGCGCGGGATCGAGGCGGTGATCGAACCGCTGATCGAGATCGCCGACGGCACGATGGCGTTGCCCGAGCTCGACGGGGTCCAGGCCATCCTCTGCACCAGCGCCAACGGGGTACGGGCGATGGCGCGGGCAAGCGTGGAGCGCCGCCTGCCGGTATTCGCGGTCGGCGACGCTACGGCCGCCCGGGCGCGGGCGGAAGGGTTCCGTCACGTCGAGAGCGCTGGCGGCGATGTCGAGGATTTGGCCTATCTGGTCGGCCGCCGACTCAAGCCGCAGGACGGCAAGCTGCTGCACATCGCCGGCAGCACCATCGCCGGCGACCTCGCGGCGGCACTTGGCGCCGAAGGGTTTACGGTAGAGCGGGCGGTGCTGTACGACGCCAGCCCGGCGGTGGCGTTGACCTCGGCGACCGTGCGAGCGATCGGGGATGGCGCCTTCGATTTCGCCGTGTTCTTTTCGCCGCGGACCGCGGCAATCTTTGCCCGGCTCGCCGAGGAAGCCGGGGTGCTGGCCGGGCTGCGCCTGACGGTCGCGGTGTCGATCAGCGCGGCGGCCGACGCGATGGTAGCCGATCTGCCGTTTCGCCACCGGATCATCGCCGAGAAGCCGACCCAAGCGGCGCTCGTCGCCTGCATCGACCGGCTGGTGGGTCAGCCGGCATGAGGGGCAAGCCACCGGAGACCTCGCCGACGGCGCTGATGCCGGCGGAGCCACCGCCGGAACCGTCGGCGGAATCCGCCCCCGCGGGTCGGCGGATCGGATGGGTGGCCCCGACTGCCACTGCGCTGCTGGTCCTCATCGTCGGCGCGGTCGCCGCGACCCCGTTTTGGGCGCCGGCGGTGATGCAGGTTTTGCCGTGGGGAACCCTGCCGCCGGCGCCTGCTTCGGCTCCGGCCCCAGCCGCCCATGACGACGCGTTGGCGGCGCGGGTCGCCGCGCTTGAAGCGCAGGCGCGCAACAATCCGAACGATGCCGCGCTGCAGGCGGTGGGCAAGCGCCTTTCGGCGCTCGAAGCCAGGCCGGGCCCAGACCTGACGCCGCTGCAAAACGAGCTTACCGCGCTCGCCGCCTCGGTCGCCGATCTGACGCAGAAGATCGGCACGATCGACAAGGCGCAGGCCGCGCCGACGGACGGTACCGCGCTGGCGCTGCTGTTGTTGCAGATCAGGGAAGCGGTCGATAGCGGCCGACCGTTCGACGCCGAGTACCAGGCGCTGACGACGCTCTCGCGCGGGCATCCCGACATCGCCGCCGCCGCCGCGCCGCTCGCCGAGCCGGCGAAGAGCGGGGTGGCGAGCCGCGCGGTGCTCGCCGCGCGGCTGCACCAGCTGGCGCCGCAGATAGCGGCCGCCGCAGCCCCGGCCACATCGAGCTGGCGGTCGCAGATCGTCTCGCGGCTGCGCTCGCTGGTGACGATCAGGCGGATCGACGGCGCCGGGCGCAGCCCGGCCGAGGTGGCGGTCACCGGCGCCGAGCGGGCACTCGCCGGCGGCGATCTCAAGGCCGCGATCGATGCGCTGTCGGGGCTTGGCGGCGCCAATCTCGCGGCGGCACAGCCCTGGCTCGCTATGGCGCGGCAGCGGCTCGCGGTCGAGACCGCGCTGCGGCAGATCGAAACACTGATCACCGCCGAGCTGGGCGGAGCGCCGGCGACGCCGGCCAAACCCGGCTGACGCAGGCTCGGATGCGCCGGATCCTTGTGCTCGTCGCGCTGGCGGCGGTAGTGATCGCCGCCGCGACCATCGCCGACTATCCCGGCAGCGTCGACGTCACCTGGCAGGGCTGGGAGATCGAGACCTCGGTCGATGTGCTGATCGGGGCGGCAGCGATTCTGGCGCTGGGGCTGTGGCTGCTGTTTAGCTTGATGGCGAAGCTGGTGCGGCTGCCGGCGCGGTTTCGCCGCAATCGTCGCGAGCGCCGCCGCCGCAACGGCGAGATCGCGTTGACCCGCGGCATGGTCGCGCTCGCCGCCGGCGATGCCGTCTCGGCGCAACGCTATTCGGGCCGGGCGGAGGCGCTGCTCGCACGCTCACCGTTGACCCTGCTGCTCGCCGCCCAGGCGGCGCAGCTCGCCGGCGACGAGGCGGCGGCGCGCGGCCGTTACACCACGCTGCTCGACGAGAAGGACGGCGAGTTCCTGGCGCTGCGTGGGCTGATCGGCCAGGCGCTTAAAGTGGGCGACAGCGAGGAGGCGGCGCGCCTGTCTCGCCGCGCCATCGGCCTGCGCCCCAGCGCGGAGGTATTCGAGACACTGTTCGCGCTCGAGATCGAGGCTGGGCGCTGGGAGGCGGCGCGCGATGTGCTCGACGGCGCGGTGCGGCGGCACCTGCTGCCTGAGGCGCGCGCGGCACATCACCGCGCGGTCATCCTGCACGAGCTGAGCCTTGCCGCCGAGGCGGCTGGCGAGGGGCGGCGGGCGGTGTCTCTGGCGGCGAACGCGGCTGCGGTCGCACCCGATCTTGTTCCGGCGGCGGCGCGGCATGCGCGGTTGCTGATCGCTGGTGACAAGCGACGCGCGGCGCGCCGGGCGGTTGAGCGGGCCTGGAGCGTGGCGCCGCACCCGGAACTGGCCCGGGTGTGGGCCGAGCTCGGCGGCGGCGCGCCGGCCCTCGAACTCGTCACCTGGTTCGAGAGGCTGGCGGCGCAGAATCCGGATGCGGCGGAAAGTCATGTCGCGGTGGCGGAAGCAGCGCTGGCGGCGCAGCTCTGGGGCGAGGCGCGCCGCCATCTCGGCCTGGCGACCGCAACCGCCGGGCCGGACAGGCCGTCGCGCCGGCTCTGCCTATTGATGGCGCGACTCGAGGAGGGCGAGCACCCGCAAGCGGGCGCCGCGCGCGACTGGCTTGACCGCGCGCTCGCTGCGCCGGCCGACCCGGCCTATTTCTGTGTGCGCTGTGGCGCCGAAAGCAGCGAGTGGCAGGCGCTGTGTCCGCACTGCCGCGGCTTCGATTCGCTCGCCTGGCGCGCGCCGGCTGTGGCGGCGTCCGGTGCGGTGATGCTGCCCTCGGCCGGGGGGCTCGCCGCGGCGCCGCTCTTCGCGATCCCCAATCGCTTGGCCTCCGCCGGACAATCGGATAGATAGATCGCCGCCTTCGACCATCCGGCGCCCCGATAGCTCAGCGGTAGAGCAACCGCTTCGTAAGCGGTAGGTCGTCTGTTCAAATCAGACTCGGGGCACCATCAACGCAACCGGCTCAGGCAGCACGCCGCTGCCCGTCGTTTCTCCTGCGCGCGGCATCGGCGGTGTCACCTGTCGCGGCGACCCGGTCGCCTTCTGTCCTCGATCATCTAGGTGAATGAAACAGAGCGTTGGATCCCTCGCATTTGATCCAGATCAAGGGATTTTGACAATTCATAATATTTAGCTCCATGAGCTAGTTTAAGAAACTGGGAAAAATTGTCATGGATCTGACGGCTCGGGGTTTGGCAATAGTATCTATCATAAAGAATAAAACGGGAATTACTGCGATCGAGTATATTGCATCTCTGATCGCAGTTGCCATTATTACTGCCGTCACACTAATCGGTACAAATCTCTCGACGACCTTTAACAGCATCGCCAATAATTTGTAACCCTTTAGCGCGTGGTAGTCCTCGACGACCGGTGTAAAGACGGTGCGGGAGAACTACGCTTGTCCTTCCGCCCCCGATTGTCTTCGCGAACTTGGGAATTCTTCGAACCCAGATGCACGCCGGCTATGTCGTCGGGGGCAGTCCGACGATCGTCGGACTGCCGTCGCCAAGCTCGCGGTCAGGAACTGAACAAGACACACAGCGAAAACGTGAGAAACACGCCGATCGCCGAGAATACCGCAGCGGATATGCGACCTTCGCGTTTTGTGAATTGGCGGTCATGCCACCACGCGGAAACCCCAGCAACAGCGGAGTCGGAGGGCGAATTGGTCATGCTCTTTCCTTTCGGTAGGTCCAGAAAGAGCAAACCACATCCCTTTAAGGGCTATCATTCATTGATATGGATCAATCGCGCGACGGTGGACGGCAGAACGAGCCGCCAACGGCCGGGTTCTCGCTGCTCAGCCTATGCTTGGCGACTGTGACTTCCGGCCTGTATGGCACCCTCTCTGCCAGGCGGGAGCACCCTCCGTCGATGGTTTCTTGCGAACGCCGACGGCTTGCCTTCGCTGCGGCGCGCCGCCACCTATCGCTGGCAATGGCCGGAGCTCCCAGGCAATGAAAACCCCGTCGGTTTGGCTGACCAGAACCGCGCTCGCCGCGTTGCTTTGCTATGCTTTCGCTGGATGGCCGATTGCGGCCGCGCAGACCGCCGACAACCGCTACAACGACGAGCTCCTAAAGCTTTCACCGCAAGAGCAAGCGACGAAACTCGCCCAGCATCTCGGCTTATGGTGCATCGGCACAAGGCCGTTCGCGATGGGCGTGACCAAAGAGGGTCCGGCGAAGGGATACGCCTATTGGAGCCTCGAGTGCGCCGGCGAGCAGAGCTACATGATCCAGATCGCCCCAGATGGCCGGGGCGCCGCGGTCGATTGCAAGACGCTTAAGGCCAACGGCGAGGGGCGCGAGTGCTACAAGGCGTTCTAGTGGTGGTGCCAACCCCCATGCCAACCGCCGCCCCAGCCGCCACGCCAGCCACCGCCCCAGCCGCCACGCCAGCCACCGCCCCAACCCCAGCCGAGTGACACGCCGACCGGGTAATACGGGTACGCGTAGTCGTAATAGGGGTAGGGATAGGAGTAAGCAGGGTACGGGTAGGCATAGTAGGGGTAGGCCGGTGCTGGATAGACGGGCGCCGGATAGGGTTGCGGCACCGCAGCTGCCACGGGCGCGGGCTGAACAGGCGCAGGTTGCACCGGCGCCCAGGTCGTGAGCCGGTTGAGCTCCTGACGGTTCAGATCCTCCGAGGTTTGCGCCCAGACCGGCGCCGCAACGGACAGAGCGGCGGCGAGCGCGGCTCCGGTCGTCAAATAATTCATCGCGATCTCCCTTCGTCGAGCAACTCGACGGGTTCTTACATAGGCACTGCCTGCCGCCGCTACAGGAGAGGCCGCATGAGTGCCGGACATGGCTGCCTCTACTGTCTCGTTATAAGCGGGGAAGTCGACTTTGCCGCAATCGGTTGAAACAACAGGTAGAATAGTATCATTGAAACAGAAGGTAACGGAATTGCCTGAAAAATGACATGATTGAAATATACCAAATAATGATCGCCTCAAGTCGGGCGAGGGGAAATTACGGTTCGTTATGATTGTGTGCTGAGACCTTAAACACCTCATGTAGAGTCGCCGTTCACGCGACTTTTCGCAGCTTAAATCTATCGAAGATTAAACGCATCGGTCATCCGACCGTTGCACTGCTGCGTGCTGACTCTTCTTTAACGACTCGAGGGGTGGGTGCATGACCGCACCGGCGTTGATCGCGCTATTGATCGGAGTGGGATTTCCAAAGCCGCAGGCGGAGGCCATCGCCGTCTATTCATCGAGCCAGGCAGGCCGGCAACTCGACCCGTGCGCCACATCGTCGATGGGCGACGGGTTGTTCGGGCTGACCCGGCAATTGCGCCGCGACCTGCATCGCGAGGCAGGGACTACAGGCTGCGTTCCCGCTGCAGCGCAGGTCAATTTCATCGCGCAAGCCTGGCCGGAACATTACCCGAATTGCGCCGCGCGTTTCACTCGCGGGAACTGCGCGCGTTCGCCCGCTGCTTCGGGCTCGGCGAAGGAGATTAGAACAACCGGTCGGTCGCGATCCTGGCGCCATCGGCCATCGCCTGCAGCTTGGCCCAAACCACGTCTTCCGGCACCCGGCCCATCCCGGCCGAGGTGTCGAAGCCGCAATCGGTCGCCGCCATGACCCGCTTGGGATCGCCGACCGCCTGGGCCACGCGCTCCAATCGGTCGGCGACGACCTCGGGGTGCTCGACGAAATTGGTGAGGTCGTCGATCACCCCCGCGGCGATGATCTGGTCGTCGGCGAGCCGGTGCTTGGCCAGCACCTTGTATTCGTGCTGATGACGCGGATTGGCAAAGGGCAGGACGTAGCCGCCGACATTGGCCTTCAGGAGGATCGGCAGGATGTCTTCCAGCGGGACGTCGCGGTCATGCGGGCCCTCGTAATTGCCCCAACAGACGTGGAGCCGCACCCGGTCGCGCGGAATTTTGACGATGGCGGTATTGATCGCCGCTACCACCCGCTCGACAAAGCCGAGGAAATCGCCGAGTGGCCGCTCGTTGTAGGAAAGATGCCGTTCCAGCGCGAGGTCGGGGCAATCGAGTTGTAGGAGGAAGCCGTTATCAACGATGGCCTCGTATTCGATCCTGAGCGCGGCGGCGACGGCGGCGAGATAGGCCTCCTCGCTGTCGTAATATTCGTTCTTCATCGCGCCGACGATGATCCCGGGCGAGGGCGCGGTGAGAAACGACTCGACAAAGCCGTGCGGCTTGCGGTCGAGTGCGACGCGAAAATCGCGGCATTCCTCCTGGACCGCGTTGGGATCGATATAGCTGATCGGGCCGATCGTCTTCGGCGGGTCCATGTTCGACACCGCCTCGCGCGCCGCCAGCATCTGCCGCATCTCGGCCTTCAAGAGCGGATAGCGCTCGACGTCGCCGCGCGGCCAGCGCGTCCAGCTTGAGCCGAACCCGGTCATCCGGCGGCGGACGTAAAGAAAGAATGCCTCGCGCTGCTGCTCGCCGTTATTGCCGATATCGACCCCAGCGGCGAGTTGCTTGTCGATGATCTGGTCGAGCGCCGCCTTGCCGAGCCGGTCGAGCTCTTGCTCGTCGATCGCTTCGCCGCGAGTGCGGCGGACATAAAGGCGCGTCAGCTCCGGCGGGCGCGGCAGGCTCCCGGTATGGGTGGTCAGGATGTGCTCGGTGCTCCACTGCATGGCGGTGTCTCTCCCGCTGGATTAGGCTTTACGCCAGATTGCAGGAGATCGTGGCATTGCGGGCGAGGCGACGCAATCAAGGATCGGGGCGGAGCGCTCCACAGGCGCGGGCAGGGGCGCCCGGGCGGCGCTGGCTGTATGGCCGTCACCCAGTCGAAGCGGCGCTGGCCAATCCCGCGCGGCGCTGGAGCCGCCTGAGCGTGCTGCCGGCGCAGGAGGCCGAGGCGCGCGAGCTGATCGCGATGGCGCGGGCCGAGCGCCGCGGAGACGGCGACGCACTCCGCTTTCTCGATCGCAACGGATTTGCCGCGCTGCTCGGCCAGGACGCGGTGCATCAGGGCCTGGCGCTCGAGGTCGAGCCGCTCGAGGCCGCCGATCTCGACGATGTGCTGCGCGTGGTGCATCCCTCGGTCCCTGGGGCGGCGCGGGCAGTGATCGTCGTGCTCGACCAGGTCAGCGACCCGCAGAATGTTGGCGCGGTATTGCGCGCCGCGGCGGCGTTCGGTGCATGCGGAGTGATCGTCGCCGCGCATGGCGCGCCGCCGGCGACCGGCGCGCTCGCCAAGGCGGCCTCGGGGGCGCTCGACCTCGTGCCGTTGATTGAAGAGGTCAACCTTGCTCGCGCGCTCGACCGGCTCAAGGAGGCGGGGTTCTGGTGCTGCGGGCTCGACGAGCACGCGCCGCAGCTTCTCGCCGAACTCGATCTCGGGCCGCGCGTGGCGCTGGTGCTGGGCGCTGAGGGCAGCGGATTCAGACGGCTGGTGCGCGAGCGCTGCGATCACCTGGCCCGGCTGCCGACGAGCGCGGCGATGCCGAGCCTCAACGTTTCGACCGCGGCAGCCGTGGCGCTCTACGCGCTAAAGGGTTAGGCCGGCTGTTCCTCGACCGGCGCCAGCGCCGCCCAGAGAAAAACCACAATCCAGCCGATCAGCGTCCAGCCGAAGATGATGTTGACGACGACGATCTCCACACGCCGCGGGTGTTCGCGACTATAGGCGATCAGCGTCGGCAGCAGGTAAATGAGCAGGATCAGCATCAGCACGATGACGGTCGTGGTGTTGTCCAAGATGCCGTCTCCTGTCGGTGTCCGGGCGTCGGCGCGATGATACTCCGCGTCCGACGCGAAAGCCAATCGCCGGCGCGGCAGCCCCGGGGTGTGAACAAAACCGCTGCCGGCCGGGCGTCGCCGGCCTATGATGCGCTCTGGTAATCGTCAGCAAACGAGCGGTTCATGACCGACATCAGCCATTACATCGACGGCAAGCGCGTCACCAGCAACAGCGGGCGCGGCGGCGACGTGTTCAATCCCGCGACTGGCGAGAAGGTGCGTCGGGTCGGCTTCGCCAGCGGCGCCGAGGTCGATGCCGCCGTGCAATCCGCCGCCAAGGCGTTTCCCGGCTGGGCGGCGACCCCGCCGCTCACCCGGGCACGCATCTTGTTCAAGTTCCTCGAACTGCTGAACCGCGACCACGACGCGATCGCTCGGGTCATTTCGGAAGAGCACGGCAAGGTGTTTTCTGACGCGCAAGGCGAGATCACCCGCGGCCTCGAAGTCGTCGAGTTCGCCTGCGGCATCCCGCATCTGCTGAAGGGCGAGTTCACCGAGCAGGTCGGGCGCGGGATTGACTCGTGGTCGGTGCGCCAGCCTTTGGGCGTGTGCGCCGGCATCACCCCGTTCAATTTCCCGGCGATGGTGCCGATGTGGATGTTCCCGATGGCGCTCGCCACCGGCAATTGCTTCATCCTGAAACCGTCGGAGCGCGACCCCTCGGCAGGCTACCGCGTCGCCGAATTGCTGACCGAGGCCGGGCTGCCGCCGGGCGTCTTCAATGTCGTCAACGGCGATAAGGAGGCGGTCGACGCGATCCTGCAGCATCCCGGCATCGCCGCGGTGAGCTTTGTCGGTTCGACCGCGATCGCCGAATACATTTACACGACCGCCGCCGCCGCCGGAAAACGAGTGCAGGCGCTGGGCGGCGCCAAGAACCACATGGTGGTGATGCCCGACGCCGATCTCGATCAGGCGACCGACGCGCTGATGGGCGCGGCCTATGGCGCCGCCGGCGAGCGCTGCATGGCGGTGTCGGTGGCGGTCGCGGTCGGCGGGGTCGGCGACAGGCTTCTCGAGAAGCTGGTGCCGCGGGTGCGGGCGCTGAAGATCGGGCCGGGCACCGACCCCGAGGCCGAGATGGGACCGCTGGTTACCAAGCAGCACTACGACAAGGTGCGCTCCTATGTCGATCTCGGGGTCCGGGAGGGCGCCAAGCTCATCGTCGACGGGCGTGGCCTCAAGCTCCAGGGTTACGAGAACGGGTTTTTCCTTGGCGGTTGCGTCTTCGACGACGTGAAGCCGGAGATGCGCATCTACAAGGAGGAGATTTTCGGGCCGGTTCTGTCGGTCGTCCGCACCGACACGTTTGACGAGGCGACCAAACTTGTTAGCGACCACGAATATGGCAACGGTGCCGCGATCTTCACCCGCGACGGCGACGCCGCGCGCGAGTTTTCCAACCGGGTGCAGATCGGCATGATCGGCGTCAACGTGCCGATCCCGGTGCCGATGGCGTTCCACAGCTTCGGCGGCTGGAAGCGCTCGCTATTTGGCGATATGGCGGTCTACGGCATGGAAGGGGTGCGGTTCTACACGCGGCTCAAGACGGTGACAGCGCGCTGGCCGACCGGCATTCGCGCCGGCGCCCAATACGTGATGCCGACGATGCGCTAAGCGGCCGAGAGCGCTAGTTCACGGGAATTGCCGCGCGAATGCGACAATTAGAGCCGAATTAACGCTTGCGCCGGTAGTACTTGGTCCCATCTTGTAGCTTCGCATCGGTCCCGTGGGGTGACGCCCCGCGGGAGCGGCGTTGCGCATTCTGCGTGCGTCG
>DATNJF010000216.1:0-3215 GCA_035604035.1 Allostellaceae bacterium
CGCGATGCGCGCGCCAGAGACGGGCGCGACGCGCGCGGCAAGGGTCCGCGCGGCCCCAAGGCCCGGCCCTTCGGCAAGGGCCGCAACGATTTCGAGCGCCGGCCCGAGCCCAAGCTGGTGACGTTCGAATCGGTGGTCGATCGCGGCTTCGAGGACGTGGCCGACGAGGCCAATGGCGGCGAGGTCAAGCGCGTCACCTGGACCATCGTCAAGCGCACGGTCGCCGACCAGCGCAGCACCAAGCCGCTCTCGGCGGTCTATGTGCTGAAGCGCGAGGATGTCGACACCGAGTTCCCCAATCTCGGCGCCGCGCGCTCGGCGGTGAACAAGACCATCGCCCATCCCGAGAAGCTGACCCGCTCCAAGGCCGAGTACGCCGCCGCGAAGAAGAAATAGCGCGCGTCTATGCGCGGAAGCGGGCGCGATCGGCCTCGGGATGGATGAGGAGCAGACCGGCAATTCCGCCAGCGGCAACGATCGCGCCTGACAGCATGAAGGCGTGGATGTAGCCGTCATGCGCGGTCGGACCCGCGGCGATGACGCGGCCGGTGACCGCGGGCGCGACCAGTCCGGCCAGCGAGTAGACCGCGCTGATGACGCCGAGCATGGTGCCGCGCTGAGCTTCCGGCGTGATCTCGCCGATGATCGCCGGCCCCAGCGTGTAGATCGCGCCGCCAATCGCAAAACCCGCCGCCAGCAGCACGATCTGGAGCGCGCCGGCGGCGATCGGCAAGGCGATCACGATCAGGACGCCCGCTGCGACGGCGAAGAGCGAAGCGGGCACGGCGCGGGCGGCGCGGCTCGATCGTCCCGAGAGCATCGCCCGCTGCGACAGAAAGCCGATGAGGGGCATGCACACCGCCACCGCGCCCCACGTCAGCGACACCAGCGCGGTGGTTGCCGCGGCGCCGTAGCCCAGTCCTTGCTGCAGCAAGGCCGGCACCCACACGACGAGCAGCGCCAGCCCCCAATAGACCGCGGCGCTCAATCCGACGATACCGATCACGGTGCGGCTGGCGAACAGGCTGCGATAGGGGATGCGCGGCGCGTCCGTGCTCTCCGCGGCGGCAGCGGCCACCGCGACCGTGCCTTCCGCGCCATAGACGATCCAGGCGAGGACCCAGACGAGGCCGGCGACGCCGAGGAAACCGAACGCCGCATGCCAGCCGAAGCGCTCGATGAGATAGACGAGAACGGGGGCGATGGTGAAGACCCCAACTGCGGCGCCGATCGCGATGATGCTCGTCGGCAGCGTGCGGCGGTCGTTGGGAAACCATTTGTATGCCGCGTGCAGCGCCACCGGATAGGCCGGTCCCTCGCCCGCGCCGAGAACCACGCGGCAGGCGACGAGCATGGGGAAGGAGACCGTCGTCAGCATCGGGAACTGGGTCAGCGCCCACACCAAGCCCATGGCGGCAAGCGCCCATTTCGTCGGGACCCGGTCGACGCCGATGCCGACCAGTGCCGCGGCGACGGAGAAGAGCACGAAGAAGCTGCTGCCGACGACGCCCCATTGCTCCGGCGACAGCGCCATGTCCCGCATCATCGGCACCGCCGCGAGGCCGATCACCGCCTTGTCGGCAAAGTTGATGTACATGAACAGGGCGAGGAGGGCCGTGATCGCCCAGGGACGCAGCCGATCGCGCGCCCCGACCATGGCCGGTTCCGCGATCGGGCAGCGACGTTCACGCCACATAATGAATGATCGGCACCTGGCGCAGATTGGTCCCCGGCACCCTCCAGAACATGTCGTTGGCGAAGCGCTGGAAGAGTTCCGGCGGCAACACGGTCTGCCGTTCGATCCATTCGACCTTGCGGCGAACCGTATGCAGCCCCGGCGTGCCGAGCAAGAGATCGAATTTCTCGGCCTCGTATTCGACATTGTCCAGATCGTGTTCGTAGGGCGCCTCGCCGAGCAGCGCGTAGAGATGGCGCAGCGTGTCCTTGGGTGCCCGCGTCAGCGCCTCGTACTCGACCAGGATCAGCGTCGATGCCTGCTCGCCGAAAAACCCGTCCTTCAACGCATCGAGCGCATAACCGACCATCCCGTCGCTCGACGCGATGCGGTTGATCCTGGTGTAGACGGTGCTTCCGGGCTCGAACCCGAACATGCCCGACAGCTCGAACGCGTTCTTGCGCACCAGGTGCTCGATCGAATCCATGATCCAGGCCACGTCGCGGACGCAGCAGACGATCTTCGCTTCGGGGAAGAGCTGCGTCAGCGCCGGCAGCTTGGCGCACCACACCCGGTTGGTGTCGAACACCAGCTGCTTTTCCTGGACGGCGCGATAGTAATTCTCGAACAGGCCTTGCAGCACGTCGCGCCGCTGCGTGTCGTCGATGAACACGGCCGCTTCGTTGCGCCGGCTCATCGCCGCCTCGAGCGCCAGGTACATGGCGCCGACCGGGCTCGTCATGCCCGCGTGGAACCGCGGGTTCTGGCGCAGGATGGCGGCCAGAAGCGTCGAGCCCGAGCGCGGCAGGCCCGAGATGAAATGAATTCCGTTCTGCATCGCGCGGCCTGATGAGGGAGAGGGTCGGGCTTTATCGCGTGGCCGCCCCGCCATCGCAAGCGAAGCCGTCTCGTCCGGATCAGAAAGGCGACGCAGTCCGCCGTCCAGGCGGATCGGTTGAATTGGCTGTTGCCAAACTTCGTCGAGATGCTCGACGAAGACCGAGCTTATTGGCACAACGAATTGATCTGTAAGGTTTTTCAATTCCGGGAGACGTCTTGCTGCGAGGTTGGCGGTCGCTTGCGTCGGATCGGGCCGGGCCTATTTCTTCGGCAGGTATTGCTCGGTCGTAAGCTGCGACAGGTCGACCGGGCCGTCGAGGACCTTGAGGTCGGCGAAGATGGTGCGGATCGTCTCCAGCGCCTTCGGCTTGAAGCGTCCGTCGCTCGAGAATGCCGGCATCAGCGCGTCGTACTCGCGTTCCTCCACGACCTCGGAGAAGCCCGTGATGGTGTGCATGGTCGCCACCGTTTCCGCCTTGTGGTTCTTCATGTATGCGACCGTGTCATACCATGCCTTGAGGAAGCGCCGCACCGCGTCGGGACTTTTCTCGAGGATCGCAGTGCTCGCGATGGTGGTGAACAGCTCGATCTCGTCCACGTAGGCCGATGCGGGAAGCAGCAGGTGGCCGATCTTCAGTTCGTCGAACGCATAACCCGTCGCGGTGTTGGCCAGGAAGCCGTCCACCTGATGGGTCTTGAG
>DATNJF010000217.1:0-2579 GCA_035604035.1 Allostellaceae bacterium
AAGCCACATCAGATGCAAGAAGACGTGGATGGTCTCCACGGCCGCCCTGGCCCGCGCTTTGAGCCAACGCCAAGGATGGTGGCGCAGGTACTTCCGGCGCCCGGCATTGGGCACCAACCCGGCATCGAGATAGAGCGCGTCGAGCCGGCCGAAATAGGCTTCGGGCGCGTAAACGTCGCGCATCAGGTCTATATACCCCTCGCACAATTCGCGCCGGCTCATCCGCTGCGGGACGACGTTGGTGGTAACCCACCCGTCCACGTTCTCAGCGAGCTCGGCGAGCCGACCCTCCTTACTCAATCGAGCGTAGAGGGGCGTCTTCGGAATAGCGAAAAGAATGCTGATTATCGCCAAGCCGATCCGCGACTCTTGGATGAACTGGCGCTGCAACTCGAACACGCCCTGATCATCGGTGTCGAAGCCGACGATCATGCCGCACCAGACCTCAAGCCCCAACTGCTGGATGTGATGCACCTTCTCCATCACGGTGCCGTTGCGATCGGTGAGGTTCTGAATTTTCTTGGTTTCGCGCAGCGCGTCTTCATTTGGCGATTCGATGCCGACGAAGACGTTCTCGAAATTGGCCTCGACCATCAGCTCGATCATCTCGTCATCTTCGGCGAGATCGATCGAGGCTTCGGTCGACAGGTTCAATGGATAGCCGTTAGCCCTCTGCCAGGCGATGATGTCGCGCAGGATCGGTTTGATTGCCTTCTTGTTGCCGATCAGATTGTCGTCGACGACGAAGGCTTCCTTCTTGCCGGAAGCAACGATGTTTTCGAGCTCGGCGATGACCTGTGCGCTCATCTTGAGCCGCGGCCTGCGCCCGAACACAACGATGATGTCGCAAAATTCACAGGTGAAAGGGCAACCGCGGGAGATCTGCATGCTGGCCGAGAGATATTGGCGCATCGGCAACAGATCGAGCCGAGGCGCCGGCACCGTCGTCAGATTGGTTTTGTCGGCCTGCTCGTAGCAGGTCTGGTGCCGGCCTTCACTCCATTCGGCGAGAAACTGCGGCCAGGTTTCCTCCGCTTCGCCGATGAAGATGACGTCGGGGAGGCCAGCGAATTCCTCAGGCCGCACCGTGATCCAAGCGCCGCCGAGGACGGTAAAAACGCCGCGCCGCTTCAGCTCGGTGAGGATCTCGCGGATCCGCCGGCGCTGCACGACCATGCCGGTAACCCCAACGATGTCGGCCCGCTGGCAGCGCTCCCAGTCGATCTCATCGACATTTTCGTCGATTACCGTGACGCTGTGCTCTGGCGGGGTCAGCGCCGCCAGCAATGGCAACGCCATGACCGGCAGCACCGCTTTGGCGTCGAGAAACGGCATCGCATAGTCGATGCCCCAGAAGGAAGGCTCAAACCGCGGGCTGATCAGGACGATATCGGCCAAGCCCTGCCCCGCTCAGACGTCCGCGCCGGAAATGCGGCGCCATTCCTCATCGATGATGTCGACCGCCCGCCGAATTTGCTCTTCGCTATGAGTGCGGCTGATGAAGAACCGCAGCCGCACCGCACGCTCCTTGACCCCGGGGTAAAGGATCGGCTGCACATCGATGCCGCGGGCAAACAGGGCGTTGGTCAGCGCGACGCAGCGCCTGGTGTCGCCGACGATCAGCGGCACGATCGAAATGCCCATGCTCTGACCGGTTGGCAGCCCGCGCTCGTTCGCCAGTTGGAGGAACAGTGCGCCGCGCTGATGGAGCTCCGCCACGCGCTCGGGCTCCGCCGCCATGACCTGAAGGGCAGCGAGTGCCGCCGCGGTGTTGGCCGGTGGTAGCCCCACGCTGAAGACGAAGCCGGGCGCGTTGAATTTCAGGTTGAGGATCAGCGCACGCGAACCAGCGATATAGCCGCCGCAGCTCGCCAATGACTTGCTGAGCGTGCCCATCCAGATGTCGACGTCGCTGCCCTTGAGGCCGAAATGCTCGCGCAGCCCGTGGCCGCCTTTGCCCATCACGCCAAAGGAATGCGCTTCGTCGACCATGAGGATGATCTTGTGGCGCTCGCGCAGCTCGACAAAACGCGGCAGGTCGGGGAAATCCCCATCCATGCTGTAGATGCCTTCGAGCACTACGACGACCCGCTCGAAGTCGCGGCGATAGCGGCGCAGCAGATCGTCCACCCGCTGCCAGTCGTTGTGGCGGAATGCGATGCGCCGTGCGCCTGACAGCAGCGCGCCGGTCTGAATGCTGTTATGTGCCAGCGCATCGTGCAGGATCAGGTCGTTCGGTCCGAACAGATGCGCGATCGTCGTGACGTTGGTGCCGTAGCCGCTGACAAAGGCAAGGCACGCTTCGGTGTCGAGAGCCTCTGCGATCGTATTCTCGAGCTCGACGTGAAGCGGCCGTTCGCCGCCGACCAGGCGGCTGGCCGAGACCGACGTGCCGTAGCGGTCGAGCGCCGCGGCGACCGCGGCTTTCAGCGCCGGGTGACCCGACAGGCCGAGATAGTTGTAGTTCGAGAAACTGATGCACTCGCGATCGGCGATGCGCGTCGTGTCGCGGGCGAGCCCCTGGTGTGAGCGGAAATACGGCACGCCGCCGATCTCCGGCGGGTCGAGTTCCTGCATCC
>DATNJF010000218.1:0-18216 GCA_035604035.1 Allostellaceae bacterium
CTCATGCGGGACGAAGCTGTCAAATTTATAAGGGCCGGTGCCGGACGGGTGGAGCGCGTATTGCGCCCAATCGTAATTCACTTCCTTGGCCCGACAGGGGCTGATCATCAGCACATAGCTGAGCGTGTAAGGAAATAGCGACTCGACGAAATTGTTCTCAAAACCGACCGTGTAGTCGTCGATTTTACTGACAGATTTAACGTTGGTCAGAAAGGCGCGCGTGTAAGTGAATTGTTGCGTCGAGAAATATGGTGCTCCTTGATCCATCCGCATCTGGAAATTCCAGACGACCGCGTCGGCGTTGAACGGACAGCCGTCGTGATAAGTGACGTCGTGGCGCAGGTGGACGATCCAGCGCTTATGGTCGTTGGGATCGACTTCGTACGATGTCGCGAGGCCGGGCCGGATATCGGACGGTTTGTCGGATTTCGACAAATCCCACAGCAGCAGCGCGTCATAGAGGTTGTAACCGACGAACCGGTACCCCTCAAATCCCTGGTCAGGATTGCCGGTCGTTACCGGAACGTCACCGGCGGTCATCGCGACGCGCAGAATGCCCCCGGCAAAACCCGACCCCGATGCACTTGCCAAAAAGCCGCCGCCGAGTAGCAGGAGACCGAAAAAGCGGATCAACGCCCTCCGGAGACGGGGGAATAAAATGTGCATGCCGAAACCCTTGTGGCCGATTTCCCTTCGCGAGGGGCAGCCCTAAACCCCCTGGCAATTTGCGGGCCAATCGGTCGACGAGTGTCCTGGCGCGCTACTTGCTTCACCCCCGATGTCCGCGTGCCGACAGGCACATTCAGGGGAGGCGCGAGCAGAATGCCGAGCATTGCGGCCGAACCCTATCCGTTCGAGCTGGAGCCCGGCCGCTGCGCGCTGCTGATCATCGACATGCAGCGCGATTTTCTCGAACCGGGCGGGTTCGGGGCGGCGCTCGGCAACGATGTCGCGATGTTGCGCCGTGCGATCGAGCCGACCCGGCGCGTGCTGGTGGCGGCGCGTCAGCACCGCATGTTGGTGATCCACACTCGCGAAGGCCATCGCCCCGATCTCGCCGACCTGCCGCCGGCCAAGCGTGAGCGCGGCCGCTTCGCGACGAGGATCGGCGACGCCGGCCCAATGGGCCGCATTCTCGTCCGTGGCGAACCCGGCCACGACATCATCCCCGAGCTGGCGCCGATCGCCGGTGAACCGGTCGTCGATAAGCCCGGCAAGGGTGCCTTCTACGCCACCGACCTGGAGGCGATGCTGCGCAACCGCGTCATCGCTCAGCTCATCGTCTGTGGGGTCACCACCGAAGTCTGCGTCAACACCACGGTGCGCGAGGCCAACGACCGCGGGTTCGACTGCCTCGTGCTCGAGGATTGCGTCGCCTCGTACTTCGCGGCGTTCCAGCAGGCCGGCATCGAGATGATCAAGGCCCAGGGCGGGATTTTCGGTTGGGTCGCGCCATCCGCGGCGGTCTTGACCGCGCTTACCTGAACCGGAGGGACAGTTGATGAGCGCTGCGACGATGACGGATGTGAAGGGCCCGGCCTGGTGGGTGGACGGAGACTGGAACGGGTTCTTCGGCCTGTTCACCAACGTCGTGCTCAACGTCATCGTCCTGACCGGGCTGTGTCTCACCGTGGTCAAGATGCCGGACTCGATCGTCTTTGGCCGAGTGCTGCCGGCGCTCGGCATCGCCCTGCCGATCGGCAATCTGTTCTACGCCTGGCTGGCCTACCAGCTCGGGAAACGCGAAGGCCGCGGCAACGTTACCGCGCTGCCTTACGGCCCAAGCGTGCCGCACATGTTCATCGTTGTCTTTCTGGTGATGCTGCCGACCTACCTGAAGACCAACGACCCGATCCTTGCTTGGCAGGCCGGGCTCGGTTGGGCCTTCATCATCGGCATCATCATCCTGATTGGCGCCTTTGTCGGCCCAACCTTGCGCAAATACACGCCGCGCGCGGCGATGTTGGGGGCGCTGGCGGGGATCGCGATCGCCTTCATCTCGATGCGCCCGGCGTTCCTCTCCTGGCAGGTGCCGTGGCTCGCCTTCATCTCGCTGGCGATCATTCTGATCAGTTGGACCGCCGGGGTGCGGCTGCCCGGCGGCGTGCCGGGCGGGCTGGCGGCGGTGCTGATTGGCACCGCGCTCGGCTGGATCGCGACCTTTACCGGGGTCAGTCAGGTGATGGACCCGCACGCGGTCGCCGGGGCGCTGTCGAAATTCGGCATTCACCCGCCGATCCCGTCGCTCGATTTTCTCGCGGGGCTCTCCGATATCGGGCCGCTGCTGGTCGTCGCGGTGCCGCTCGGCATCTACAATTTCACCGAGGGGATGAACAACGTCGAAAGCGCCGGCGCCGCCGGCGACCAGTTCGATTTGCGCAAAGTGTTGCTCGCCGACGGCATCGGTGCCCTGGCCGGAGCGTTGCTAGGCTCACCGTTCCCGCCCGCCGTCTATATCGGCCATCCCGGCTGGAAGGCGGTGGGTGGCCGCGTCGGTTATTCGCTGGCGACCGGCATCGTCGTCGCGCTGGTTTGCTTCCTCGGGCTTACCGCGTTGCTGCTGGCGGTGGTGCCGTTAGTCGCGATCCTACCGATCCTCCTCTACATCGGCCTGGTGATCGGCGCGCAGGCCTTCGAGTCGACGCCGCCCCGCCATGCCCCGGCGGTGATCCTGGCGATGCTCCCCAACATCGCCTCATGGGCGCAGAACCAGGTCGACGGCGCTCTTGCCGCGGCAGGGACGACGGCCGCCGCGGTCGGCATGGACAAGCTGGCCGGACACGGCGTCATCTATCACGGGCTGCAATTGTTCGGCGGCGGCGGGACCTTGACCGGGCTGATGCTCGGCGCGACCGCCGCCTTCATTATCGACCGCGCCTTCGACCGCGCCGCGATCTACGCGCTAGGCGCCGCGGTGCTGGCCTATTTCGGCGTCATCAACGGCACCGCATTGGGCTTCGGCAACTCATCGGACGTCGCGCTCGGCTATGTCCTAGTCGCGGCGATCTGCATCGCGATGCGCTACTACCGCACCCCGGCAGCGCTTCCGCTCGCCGACGAGACGTTGGAGAGCGAGCCGATACCCGACTGAGGACCAGATATGAGCGAGACCGACGATCTCGACGCCTTTATCGAGGCCGGCACGCGGCTGCAGGGCATCGAGATCCGCCCCGAATGGCGCGAGGCGATCCGGCTGCACCTGGCGGTCTCGCTTGCGCATGCGCGGACGGTCGCCGAGTTCCCGCTCCCGGACGAGGCCGATCCGGCCCCGGTGTTCACGGCATGAGCTTCGCGACCGCCGCCGAAATAGCCGGCGATGTCGCCGCCCGACGTCGCAGCGCTGGCGAGATCGTCGCCGCGGCGCTAGCTCGGATCGAGCGCGATGACAAACGACTCAACGCCTTCACCGCGGTGACCGCCGAGCGGGCCCGCGCCAGGGCCGCCGCGGCCGATGCCGCTATCGCCGCGGGCAAACCCGCCGGTCCGCTTGCCGGGGTTCCGTTTGCGGTCAAAAACCTAATCGACATCGCCGGCCTGCCGACCGTTGCGGGGTCGCGCATCAACCGCGAGCACCCGCCCGCCGCCGCCGACGGGACCCTGGTCGCGCGGCTCGAAGCCGCCGGCGCCATTCTCGTCGGCGCGCTCAACATGGGCGAATACGCCTATGATTTCACCGGCGAGAATGTCCATGACGGGCCGTCGCGCAACCCGCACGACACCGCGCGGATGACCGGCGGCTCGTCGGGCGGGTCGGGCAGCGCGGTCGGCGGCGGGCTGGTGCCGCTCGCGCTCGGCTCCGACACCAACGGCTCGATCCGCGTGCCGAGCTCATTTTGTGGCATTTTCGGGCTGAAGCCGACCTATGGGCGTCTCACCCGCGCCGGCAGCTTCCCGTTCGTCTCCAGCCTCGACCATCTCGGGCCGTTCGCCCGCAGCACGCTCGATCTCGCGCTGGCCTACGACGCGATGCAAGGCTCCGACCCGCACGACCCGGGCTGCGCCGGCCGGCCGGCGCAGCCCGTCACGGCGCTGCTCCGGCAAGGCGTTGCGGGGCTGCGAATCGTCAAGGCCGGCGGCTATTTCCGCGCCGGCGCCTCGGCTGAAGCTTTGGCGCCGCTCGATGCCGTCGCCGCCGCGCTTGGCACCACCCACGAGGTCGAAATCCCGGAGGCGGCGCGGGCGCGCGCCGCCGCCTATGTCATCACCACCTCCGAGGGGGCGGCGCTGCATCTCGACCGGCTGCGCGCGCGGGCCGGCGATTTCGACCCCGACGTGCGCGACCGGCTGATCGCCGGCGCGCTGGTACCCGGCTCGGCGGTGACGCAGGCGCAGAAGTTCCGGCGCTGGTATCGCGACGCGGTCTTGCGGCTATTCGAGGAGGTCGACGCGATCCTGGCGCCGGCGACCCCCTGCGTCGCGCCGCTGATCGGGCAGAAAACCTTCCTGCTTGACGGCAAGGAAATGCCACTGCGGCCGAATATCGGCATCTACACCCAGCCGATCTCGTTCATCGGGCTGCCGGTGGTCGCGGTGCCAGTAGCGCCGGCGCAAGGCTTGCCGATCGGCGTGCAGATCATCGCCGCGCCGTGGCGCGAGGATGTGGCGCTGCGCATCTCGCATCACCTCGAGGCGGAGGGTATCGTGCGTGCGAAGCCACCGCCCGGAGCCGAATGAAGATCAACGATCCCCAAATATTGGCCGAGGTCGAAGCCGCCTTCGCGCGTTACGAGAGGGCGCTGGTCGGCAACGACGTCGAGACCTTGACTGCGCTATTCTGGAATAACCCGCTAACGATCCGCTACGGGATTGGCGAGAATCTTTACGGTAGCGACGCGATCGCGGCGTTTCGTGCGGCGCGCTCGCCGCTGGATCTGCCGCGCCAGCTGTCGCGCACGGTCATCACCACCTACGGCGACGATTTCGCCACCGCCTCGACCCTGTTCCAACGCGCCAGCGCGCTGGGGAAAATCGGGCGCCAGATGCAGAGCTGGGCGCGCCTCCCCGAAGGCTGGCGCATCGTCGCCGCGCATGTGAGCCTGATCGACGAGACGTGAACGGCGCATGTCTTTGAGTTTCGACTTCGCCACTTTGCGCACCGCCTATGACGAGCGGACGACCAGCCCTGTCGCCGTGGCCGAGGAAGTGCTTGCTCGCATCGCCGCCAGCGGCGGGGACCACGTCTGGATTTCTCACGTGCCGGACGATGCGCTGCGCGCCGAGGCGGCGGCGCTCGAGCGGCGCGCCCAGGCGGAGGGCATCGAGGCGATGCCGCTCTACGGCCTGCCCTTCGCGGTCAAGGACAATATCGACGTCGCCGGCCTGCCGACGACCTGCGGATGTCCGGGCTTCATCTATACGCCGACACGCTCGAACCCCGCGGTCGAGCGACTCCGTCATGCCGGCGCTCTCCTCGTCGGCAAGACCAACCTCGACCAGTTCGCCACCGGGCTCGTCGGCACGCGGTCGCCCTACGGCGTGCCGCGCAATCCGTTCGATGCGGACTTCATCCCGGGCGGATCGAGTTCGGGATCGGCGGTCGCGGTGGCGTCGGGACTCGTCGCCTTCGCCCTCGGCACCGACACCGCCGGCTCGGGCCGGGTGCCAGCCTCGTTCAATAACATTGTCGGGCTCAAGCCGACGCGCGGCCTCATCAGCGCCAGCGCAGTGGTCCCCGCTTGCCGCTCGCTCGATTGCGTCTCGATCTTCGCGCTGACCGCGCCCGACGCGGCGGCGGTGCTGGACGTCGCTGGAGGTCTCGACGAAAGCGATGGGTATTCGCGCGCTGCGCCCGCCGGCTTTAGCGCGATGGGCCGGGTGCCCGAACGCTTCGCCTTCGGCGTGCTGCCGGAGAGCCAGCGCAAGTTCTTCGGCAATTCTGACGGGCCCACTCTCTACGCCGCGGCGGTCGATCGCCTCACGGCCCTGGGCGGACAGGCGAGCGAAATCGATTACGCCCCGTTTCTGGAAGTCAACAAGCTGCTCTACCGAGGCCCTTGGCTTGCCGAGCGCTACGGATCGATCGTGAACGCGATCGGCGATCGTTTCGATCTGCTGCATCGGACCGTGCGCCGAATTATCGCGACGGCGGGCGAGATCACCGGACCCGATGTCTTCGCCGGTCTCGACCAGCTCGCTCTGCTGCGCCAGCAAACGCGACAGATATGGCGTCAGGTGGACCTGCTGGTCTTGCCGACCACCGGCACGACTTACCGCATCGCCGATATCGAGGCCGACCCGATCGCGCTCAATGAAAATCTCGGGCGCTACACCAATTTCTGCAATCTGCTCGACTTGGCCGCGATCGCCATCCCCGCCGGCTTTCGGGGCGACGGACTACCTTTTGGCGTGACCCTGTTCGCGCCGGGCTTTCAGGACCCGCTGCTCGCCGCGATCGGCGGTGCGCTGCACGCCCGCGCTGACGTGCCGCTCGGCGCGACCGGCCATCCTCATCCCGAAGTGGGTCGCCGTCCGGCGACCCTGCCGGGCAGCCGGCGTAACCCAGGTTAGATCTCCCCGCCCTGGTGTATGTGGGCTTCGGCGGGCGACAGGACGGTGTTCCACGCGTTCGTCGGGATCTTGTGATTGGCCCCGGCATCGCGAACGACGTTCATTGGATCTTGGCCCGCTTCGACGCGCTTGATCTGCTCGCGCAGCATTTGCCTCAACCAGACGACGCCGATGTCTGTGGTGCCGAGATGTTCGAGCGCATGCACGGCGATCGGCCGCTGGCCCTCCTGGGCCTCGAGATCATCGGGATTGCGCTGGCGCTCCTCGTAGGAGCGGCTGCCGGCGCGCGACCCGACGCGCTCCGGGATTTCGGCCGCGGTGCGCGGGGTCCAGCCGGCTTTCGGCACGCCGTTTTCAAGCGGCCAGGCGACGATGCTCAAGCCCCGCATGGTTTCGTTATCGATCGGCACGACCCAGGACAGCTCCGACGCGCGATCCTGACGCATCGGCACCGTGCCAGGCTCATGGATATTGGCGATCAGGAAGATGTTCGGCACGACGCACTCGACATAACGGACCAGCCGGTTGCCGTTGGGCAGGTCGTTGACGAAGCGGTAGCGCACGCCAAGCGAGGTCTTCTCCAGGCTCAGCTGGGGCGTTCCCTGCATCATCGCGCCGACGAACTGTTGACCGCTGATTTCCTTGTGCAGCATCAGCAAATGGAACGGGTCGACCACGTTCTCGAAGTGCTGGAGCCAGTTGCAGTCTTTGACGTAGCCGGCGGAATACTCGCCCCAAACGCGCATGCCACGCAGCTCGACATCGTCGCGATAGCGGGTATCGATGATGTCGTACAACGGGAACAGTGGCTCGGTGCCCGGCGGGCCCATATAGGCGAAGATCAGGCCGCCATATTCCATGACCGGGTAGGCTTCCTGCCAGATATCCATCTTCTTGCGGAAGGCCTCGGTCTCGCACGCCATATCGATGCAATGGCCTTGCGTGTCGTAGAGCCAGCCGTGGTAGCAGCAGCGCAGGCCATCTTCCTCGACGCGGCCCCATTCGAGCGAGGTGCCGCGATGCGCGCAATGCGGCTCCAGCGCGCCGAGACGCCCCTTCTTGTCGCGAAAGACGACGATTTCCTCGCCGAGCAGCTTGACCTTCTTGGGGAGGTCGCGGACCTCGTCCGATGGGCAAACCGGCTGCCAGTAGCGGCGCAGCAGCTCGCCCATCGGGCTGCCCGGCTCGACGCAAGTGAGCTCATAGTCGGGCGCGGGGGTCTGCCGTCCATAGGCTGATTTCATTTCAATCCTCCTATCAGGCGGCCATCGCAGAAAGGCTCGGGAGCAGGGGCGAGTCGGCGCGATGCAGCTTGCCGGCCCGCAGCGCAAAGTCCGGGTGGATCAGCTCTCGTGCCTTGTGGGTGACCCGCTCGGAATCGACGAGCGTCCAGTCGCCCTCGATCAGCCGCATCGCCGACAGATCGGCCGGCATGCCGACCGACAATGCGCCGATCTCGCCGTCGAGGCCGAGTATGATTGCCGCGTTCTCGGTCGCCATGCGCACGACCTCGACCAGCGGCACGCCGAGCGCCACCAGCTCGGTCATCGCGTGGTGCAGGCTGTAAGGCCGCTCAAACGGCGAGGCGCGATCCTCGGCGATGATCGAATCGACACCCTCGCCGGTGAACATGCCGCGATAGGCCCGCCCGCCATCCTTCAAGCGCACGTTGTAGCCGTGCAGATCGGCGCCGAGGGTGAAGGGCAGGATGCCTGCGTCGATGACCCGCCGCGCATTGGTGAAGCTGAAATGCGCGCCGCGCCCGACATCGATCCGCACGCCCTTGGCCAGCGCCTCGCGAATGAGCGGGTGGATCGAGCCATCGGTCGCGACAAAGCCGGAGGGGAAGCGGGTGAACGGATGCGCCAGGATGTCGCCGGGATCGAGCAGCGGCACGACCTCGTCGATGATCTTCGCGGCGTCGACGGTCGCGCCATCGGCCTCGGGCCACAGCGTGCCGAGATGGATGTAGACCGGCAGCTTGAGCTCGCGCGACGACTCTTTGGCGAGCTTCATCGAGGCCATGCCCCAGCGCGAATAGCCGCCCGGCTCCGCATGGGCCTTGATCCCGCGCACCAGGTCGGGGTTGTCGCGCGCCGCCTTGACGATCGCTTTCACGTTGATGCCGGAGGGCCCGTAAAGCTCGACATAGCGGTGGCCGAGGAGACCGCCGGCGAGATAAGCCGAGATGAAAGCGAGAACCCTTGTCTTCGCCTTCTCGACAATGAACTTGCGGAACCCGTCGAAGGTGAGCGCGCTCGGCCCGCCCTGGTCGACGACGGTCGTCACCCCAGTGCGAATGCCGACAAGATCGGGATTGAGGCCGAAATCGCCCGAGACGTGCTCGTAGACATGGGCGTGAGTGTCGATGAGGCCGGGCGTGACGATCAGCCCCGTCGCATCGATGACCTTGGCGGCGCCGGGAGCGAGCTTGGGCGCGATGGCGGCGATGCGGCCCTTGCGAATGCCGACGTCGCGGGCGCCGTCGATCCCGTTCCGGGGGTCGATCAGCCGCCCGCCCTTGACGACCATGTCGAAGGCCGGCGGCAATGTCGCAACCGCAGCCGACGCTTTCCGGGTTTGCGCCATCGGTGTTGCCCTCCTTCGGCAATGAAGCCGAGTGGCACGAAGCGTGCCAGCCCGAGCGGCGAAATGCTAGGCTCGTGCTTTCGCAACAGCCGGTGGATGCGCCGTGATCGAGTTTCTGATGGTGGCGGGCGCGCCCACGCCGGTCGCGCCATTCAGCCACGCGGTGGCATGCGACGGCTGGCTGTTCGTCACCGGCCAGATGCCGACCGATCCCGACGACGACAGCACGCCGCTGCCGCAGGGGATCGAGGCGCAGACGCGCCGGGTGTTGCAGAACCTCAAGCGCGTCCTGGCAGGCGCCGGCAGCGCTCTCGACCGCGTTGTCTCCGCGCGGGTTTACCTGACGCATTTCGAGCGCGACTACGCGGCGATGAACGCGGTCTATCAATCCTATTTCGCCGCGGGAAAGCTGCCGGCGCGAACCTGCATCGGCGTCACCGGGCTCGCCCGCGGGGCGCTCGTCGAGATCGATCTGCTGGCGCGCCGCTGACCGCCTCAGCCCGCGAACGGATGGGTCGCGAGCCAGTGGCGGGCGATGTCGAGGCGCCGCGCGAACCAGACGCGCTCGTGGCCGCCGGCATAATCGATAAAGCGCTCGAGCGCCGCGGTGCGGCCCGGCCGGCCGGCCAAGCGGCAATGCAGGCCGATCGACATCATGCGCGGGCAGGTCTCGCCTTCGCGATAGAGCACGTCGAAGCTGTCCTTGAGGTAGGTGAAGAACTGGTCGCCCGAGTTGAACCCTTGCGGGGTGCCAAATCGCATGTCGTTGCTATCGAAGGCATAGGGGACGATCAACTGCGGCTTGCCGTAGGAATTGTCCCAGTACGGCAGATCGTCGGCATAGGAGTCGGCGTTGTAGAGAAAGCCGCCTTCCTCGACGACGAGGCGGGCGGTGTTGGGGCTGCAGCGGCCCTGGTACCAGCCGAGCGGCCGGGCGCCGGTCACTCGCGTGTGAATCTCGACGGCCTTGGCGATGTGCTCGCGCTCAACCGATTCCGCGACGAACTGGTAGTCGATCCAGCGATAGCCGTGGGTCGCGATCTCCCAATCGGCCGCCAGCATCGCCGCGACCGCGGCCGGGTTGCGCTCCAGCGCCATCGCCACGCCGTAGACCGTGACTGGAACCCCGCGCGCGGTGAAGGCGCAGTGCAGCCGCCAAAATCCGGCGCGGCTGCCATATTCGAACATCGACTCGATGTTCATGTTGCGCATGCCCGGCACCGGCTGCGCGCCGATCCATTCGGTGAGAAACGCCTCCGCGGCGGGGTCGCCGTGGAAGATCGCGTTCTCGCCGCCTTCCTCGTAATTGATCACGAATTGTACCGCGATCCGCGCGTCGCCGGGCCAGTGCGCCTGCGGCGGCGTAGCGGCGTAACCCACCAGGTCACGGGGATAATCGGCCATCATCGTCCCTCCCCTTAAATGCGCGTCTGCTGCCGCCAAACCCGGCGCAGGAAGCATGCCAAGCCAGGTTCGCGCGTCCTGGGCTATTTGGTGCCGAACAGCCGGTCGCCGGCGTCGCCAAAGCCCGGCAGGATATAACCGTGTTTGTCGAGGCAGCGGTCGAGCGCCGCAGCGATGATGGCGATCTCCGGGAACACTTGGTGCAGCTTGGCGACGCCCTCGGGCGCCGCGACCAGACAGACGAACTTGATCGAGCCCACCCCCATCTCTTTCAGTCGCGTGATCGCGGCCACCGCCGAGTTGCCCGTCGCCAGCATCGGATCGACCAGGATCACCTGCCGTTGCGACACGTCGTCTGGCAGCTTCAGATAATACTCCACCACACCCAGGCTGCCCGGCTCGCGGTAGAGGCCGATGTGCCCGACCCGCGCCGACGGCACCAGCTCCAGCATGCCGTCGAGCAGCCCCGTGCCGGCGCGCAAGATCGACACCAGGCACAATTTCTTGCCGGTCAGCACCGGAAAGCGAGCGCGCTCGAGCGGCGTGTCGATTTCAATCTCGGCCAGTTGCAAATCGCGGGTCGCCTCGTATGCGAGGAGCAGGCTGATCTCGTGCAATAGGTGGCGGAACTTCGAGGTTGAGGTATTGCGGTCGCGCATCAGGGTCAGCTTGTGCTGCACCAGCGGGTGCTCAACGACGGTCAGGCTTGGCATCGCGCGACTCCTCAAAACAAGGTTCCGTCCGAGACGACCGTCAGCGGCGGACTGCCGTCCGGCCGGCGGGCGAAGGCCAGCTCGCGGCCCGCCGCCCAGCTCCCGCCTTCCAGCATGCTGGCGAGCGGGAACGCCGCTGAGTCGAGCCCAAGCTCCTCGCGCACCAGGGGCGCCAGGCGGTCGAGCAGCGCGACAGTCAGCGCGCGCCACTCGACGACCGGCTCGCTCGCTGGGTCGAGAGGGCGGCGGATCAGCTCGGGATCGCACGGCGCCAGGACGCCGCCATCGATGAAGAGACCGCCATTGCGGTATTCGGCGAGGCCGGTCAGGCCGTCGAGCTCGGTGATCGCAAAGCCGGCCTCCGCGAGCGGCTCGATCAGCGAATAGGCGAGCCACTGGCTAAGCTTGTGCAGCGGCACCAGCCCATCGCCCGGAACCGCGCCGTGCCGCCAGCAGTCGCCCAGCGGCATACCGCCAAGCGTGAGGCGCCCCGGCCAGATCCCGCCGAACGCTTGCAACAAATCATGCAGCATCGCCGGCGCCGGCAGGCCCGCCCGCTTCGGCAGCCAGTAATCATAAAGCCGGCCGAGCCGGCCCTCGCGCCCAAACAGAGTCGGCGCACACGCAGCGATGGCGCCGAGCCGCTGCATCAGCGTGGCCCGCCCCTCGAGCCCGGCCAACTCGTTTCCCGGCCCGTGTTGCAAGGCGTCGCCGAGCGCTTCCGGCGTGATCGCCGCCAGCGTCGCCGCGTCGGCCCGCCAGGGGTGCGCCGGATCGGCCGAGAACAGACCACGCTGCATCGCCCGCAGGCTGGCGACCGCGAGGCCCTCCGAGCGGGCGAGAACCTGCCCGGTTTCGCGTTCGTGATAGCGCCAGCGCGGCCCCGCGCCGGCGTCAAGCAGCACCGAGACGATCGCCAGATCGATCCGCGCCCGCGCCGCCTCCGCGCGGTCCGCGCCGGGCGCGACAAGCTGAGCCCGCTCGACTCCGCCGGCGGCGAAGTGCCGCCAACGGCTGTGCAGCGGGACAGCAAGATCGGGATAGCGCCGGCGGGTGACGCCGGCGACCAATTGCGCGACTGCGGGAAGCTGCTCCGGAACCAGGCGGAAATGGGCGGTGGCCCCACGCTCCGCCGCCGCCAGGATGAGCCTGCATCGCTCGCGCACCGCGGCCGCGCTGAGCAGGTACTCAGCCTGCTCGCGCGCTTCGCTCACTCGTTGAGGCCTCGGCCTGCCGCGCGGTGCAGCTCCTCGCTATTCGGCACACCACCTGGGGCAAAGTAGCCGGCGGCCTGCTTGGCTGCGATCTCGACGCCCGCGTCGGGCGGGACCAGCGACGCCGGGATCGCCACCTGTTCGCCGATCGTAATCCCCTGCGCCGTCAGCGCGTCGTGCTTCATGTTCGACATCGAAACCCAACGGTCGATGTGGGTGACGCCGAGCCAATGGAACACGTCGGGCATCAGCTCCTGAACCCGCATGTCCTGCACCCCGGCGACGCATTCGGTGCGGCGGAAATAAGTGTCGGCGCGGTCGCCGCCCTCTTGCCGCTTGCGCGCGTTGTAGACGAGGAATTTGGTGACCTCGCCGAGGGCGCGTCCCTCCTTGCGGTTGTAAACGACGATGCCGACCCCGCCCCGCTGCGCGGTCTCGACACAGGCCTCGACCCCGTGCACCAGATAGGGGCGGCAGGTGCAGATGTCCGAGCCGAACACGTCCGAGCCATTGCACTCATCATGCACCCGGCAGGCGATCACCGTCGCGGGATCGCCAAGCCGCTCGACGTCGCCGAACAGATAGATCGTCATGCCGCCGATGGGCGGCAGGAACACCTGGAGGTCGGGGCGGGTGACGAGCTCGGGAAACATCCCGCCGGTTTCCTCGAACAATGTGCGGCGCAGCTGCGGCTCGGGGATGGCGAAGCGGGCCGCCAAACCCGGCAGATACCATACCGGGTCGATCGCCGCCTTGGTCACGCGGATCTCGCCGCTGTCGAGCAACACCTTGCCGTCGGGTTTGAGCCCACTCTCTGTGGCGCGCGAGCGGACTTCCGGGAGGTTGATGCGCGCCCGGGTGATTGCGATCGTCGGCCGCGCGTCGATGCCCTGGGCAATGGCATTCGCAAACACCTCGCCGACGAGGTGCCCGTAGGGGTCGAGCGACACGATCTTGCTCGGATCGGCCCATTGCGGGCGCGGCCCAATCAGCGCCGCCGGCGCGGTATCGGTCAAGTCCGGCCGGTGATCACGGGCCAGCGCGCCGGTCGCTACCGCCAACGCGCGGTAAACCGCGTAGGCGCCCGAATAGGAGCCGATCGCGTTGCGATGAGACGGGTCGGCCGGGCTTGCCACCACCGGCCCGCGCAATTTCGGGTTGGCTGCGCCCCAGCACAGCGGCACTCTGCCCTGACCGGTGCTTCCCGGGTGAGACGTCAGCCGAATATGGCGCGGGATCGCCTGTTCCATGATGTTTCCAGCAACAGCCCGAGAAACCGAAGGACACCAAATGGTATCGATCAAGCAGCGCTACAACAACTCGATGAAATACCCACGAAGGTCAGATGATGATCCGCGGCCAACCTAGCGGTTGAGCCAGCGGCGCGCGAAGCCAAGCAAGCCCCTCGGCATGAAGATCACCATGGCGATAAAGATCATGCCCAAGGGGATCAGGTAGTATTCGGTGAAGAAGCGCGAGAAAACCTCGCGCAACATCAGGAAGAAGGCAGCGCCGACCATCGGGCCGATCAGAGTGCCGATGCCGCCGATCACGTTGTAGATGACGACCTCGCCCGAGACCAAAAAGAACACGAAATCGGGCGCGGCGAACTGGTTCTGGATCGCGTACAGAACGCCGGCAAGCCCGGCGAACAATCCGGAAAGCATCACCGCGACGATCTTGTAGCGCTCCACCGGATAGCCGATGGCCCGGGTGCGCGCCTCGTTTTCGCGGATCGATTGCAGCACCATCCCGAACGGCGACTGGGTGATGCGACGCAACAACAGATAGGACAGGGTGACGACCCCCAGAACGAACCAATGCATCACGGCGGGAGTGAAGCGGATCGAGAACAGACCCGGGATGGCAAATGCCGGGCGACGGAAGTTGATGCCGTTCTCGCCGCCGGTCCAAGCAGTCGATGTGAAGATGATGACGTAGAAGATCTGCGAGAAGATCAGCGTCGTGATGGCGAAGTAGATGTCGCGCAGCCGCGTCGAGAAATAGGCGACAAAAGCGGCGACGGCGGCCGCCAGGATCAGCCCGTAGGCGAGCGCCAGCCACAGGCTCGGCGGGCGGGTTGTCACCAGCGCCGCCGCCGCGCCGTACATTCCGAGCCCGAAAAACGCCGAGTGCCCGAACGACACCATACCGGTGTAGCCAATGAGGATGTCGGACGACATCGCCAAGAGGCCCCAGATCAGGATCTCGGTGAGGAACCGCTGCCAGAACTCAGGCAGCGCCAGTGGCGCCACAATCAGCAGGGCAAGGATGACCGTGAACCCCACCCAATAGACCAGCAGCCGGCGCTCGTTCATCTCGCGGTCGGCACGAACAGCCCGGTCGGCCGGAACAGCAGGGTCAGGATCAGCACGATGAACGAGACGATGACCGCCTGGGCCGGGCTCACCCAGAGCGATGCGTAGGCTTCCAGGAGACTGATGAAGATCGCGGCCGCGATCGAGCCGCTGAGGCTGCCCATGCCGCCGACCACGACGACGATAAAGGCGCGCAACACCCAGCTGGTCCCCATCTGCGAATTGACCCCGACCAGCGGACCGAACAGCACCCCGCTGGCGGCGGCCATGCCCGAGCCGATCGCGAACACCGCGGTTAGCACCCACGGCACCGGGATCCCCATCGCCTGAGCCATCACGCGGTCCTGCGTGGTGGCGCGGATCCAGATGCCGTAAGTGCCGAATTTAAGGAACAGCCACAGCCCGCCGATGATCGCCGCAGCGAGCCCGGCTATCGCCAGCCGGTAATACGGGTAGTCAAGATAAAACAGCTGGAAGTGTCCAGTGATCGGCTCCTGGATCTTGCGAGCGACCGGGCCGAACTGCCACAGCGCGAAGTTTTGCAGGACCAGCGAGACCCCAAACGTCGCAAGAATCGTGGTCAACGGATCGCGGCCGATCAGCGGCCGCAGCGTCGTCAGATAGATCAGCGCGCCCAGAAGCGCGATCGCCAGGGTGGCGACGATGAGCGCGATCCAGAAATCGCCGGTGGCCGCCAGAGTTAATACCCCGACGTAAGCGCCGAGCATGAACAGTTCGCCGTGGGCGAAATTGACGACATCCATGATGCCGAAGATCAAGGTCAAGCCGGAGGCGACCAACGCCAGGATCATGCCGGTGACGATGCCGTTGATCGTCTGGATCAGGATCTGGTCGAGCGGGATCTCCATGTCACACACCGAGATACTGGTGGATCACCGGATCGTTCACTTGCAGTTCCGAGGCCAAGGCATGATGACGCACCACGCCCTTCTCGATGAAATAGATCCGCCGGCTCGCTTCGAGGGTCAGCGGCACGTTTTGCTCGACGAGGAGGACGGCAACCCCCTCGCCTCGCAATACGCCGATGATTTCCAGGATTTGCGAAACCATGCGCGGCATCAGACCTTCGGTCGGCTCGTCCAGCAGGATGATCTTGGGTTCGAGCATCATCGCGCGGGCGATCGCGAGCATCTGCTGCTCGCCGCCCGAGAGCGTACCGCCAGCCTGATTGCGCCGCTCCGCCAAGACCGGGAAATAGGCGTAGACCTTGTCGAGAAGTTCGGTCTTTCTCGCCTTGGTGATCCCGCCCCGATCGAGCCCGGTGCGGAGATTTTCGAGCACCGTCAATAGCGGGAAGATGCGGCGTTCCTCGGGAACGTAGGCGATGCCGACCCGCGCCACCCGGTGGGGCGGAAGGTGGACGATCGAGCTCCCTTCGAACAGCACCTCGCCTTGGCTCGGGTGGACAAGGCCGGCGATCGCCTTCAAGGTCGTGCTCTTGCCGACACCGTTGCGGCCGAGAAGCCCGACCACCTCGCCGCGGCCGACTTCGAGCGAGACACCGTCGAGGATATGGCTCTTGCCGTAATAGGTGTGGACGCCTTCAACCTTGAGCAGCGGCTCCTCGGGTTGCCGTGCAAGGGGCGGGGCCGGGGCGGGACCGATGATCGCGTCGATGCTCATGTCTTGAGATAGACGTCCATGACCCGTGGATCTTCCTGAATTTCCGCGGGTGTCCCTTCAGCCAGGATCTCGCCGTAATGGAGCACCGTGATCCGGTGGGCGAGCTCCATGACCACCTGCATGTCGTGCTCGACGATGAGGATCGTCAGGTGCTGAGCGATGCGGCGGACCAGCATCATCGTCTCGTGGGTCTCCGCTGCGCTCATCCCCGCGGTCGGTTCGTCGAGACAGAGCAGTTGCGGCTCGGTCGCCAGCGCGATCGCGATCTCGAGCGTGCGCTGCTCACCGTGCGACAAATTGGCGGCCAGCTCCGCCGCCTTGCCGAGCAAACCTACAGAGTCGAGCGCCGACTCAGCCTTTTCGATGATGTCGCGATAGGCGCGGTGATGGCTGAGCATGCTCCAGCCATGCCGGCGCGACTGCGCGGCGATGCGGACGTTTTCGAGCGTCGTCGCGTTGGGCAGGATGTTGGTGATCTGATACGACCGGGCGATGCCTCTTCGCGAGATGCGGTTCGGGGGCAATCCCGTAACGTCCGCGCCGTCAAACAGGATCGCCCCCGAAGAGGGACGCAGCACGCCGGTCAGGCAGTTAAAAAAGGTGCTTTTTCCGGCTCCGTTCGGCCCGATGATCGCGCGAATTTCTTCGCGGGCGACGGCGAAATCCACGTTGTTGAGCGCGGTCAGCCCGCCGAACCGGACAGTCAGTCCTTCCGTGCGCAGCAGCGAGCCCGCGGCGCCGTCCGGGGCATTGTCGGCCGGCGACGGCGCGGCGACCAGTGGTTCCGCGGTCACTTACACTTAGGCGGCGAATTGGCAGGCCGGCGGCACGATCGTCTTGTCTTTAGCGACGACGTCCTTGATGTGGTAGGTGCCGTCGCTGACCTCGTAGATGAACTCGCGCACGAAGGCCTGGTGATCTTCCTTGCGCAGCGTCTTGTCGCCTTGCGGGAAGTCGTAGCCCTCCTTCATCTCCAGCCCTTCCAGCGCCTCGATGAGCTTCATCGTGTCATCACGGCCCTGGAAGCCGGACTTCTCGATGCCGAGCTTGAGGCAATTCATCGCCTCGAAATTCGATTGGACATAGCGGTCGGGCAGCGGCCCGGAGGAGTCGATCTTCTTCAGCCGAGCCACCGCGTCGTCGAAAAATGCTTTGGCGTAGGGAGTGTTGAGCGGCGCATCGGAGACGGGGATATAGCGGTTGATGCCGGTGAACCCATCGATCTTGTGGCCGAGGCCCGGTAGGTTGGTCGATTCGCTGATCGCGCCGTCGCCGGCCCATTTGTATTTCTTGGTCAGGCCGAGATCGAAAGCCTGGTTGCCGATCGTTACCCCATCGGCACCGAAAAAGATGGCGAACAACCCGTCGAAATCGCCGCTGATCTTGGACAGGAACGGGGTCATGTCGGCGGTGCCGATCGGGATGCCGGTAGAGCCGACGACGTCACCGCCGAGCTTCTTGATTTGGGCGGCATAGGCATCGCGAGTCGATTGACCCCACGAATAGTCGGCAAAGATGATGTGCCACTTCTTGCCCAAACTGTTGACCAGATACGGGGCAAACGCGACGGCCTGCGCCGGGGCATAGTCGAAGGGGCGAAAGCTGTAGCGGCTGCACTTGCTGCCGGTGATCGTCGTGTCGAGACACACGCTGATCATGTTGACGACCTGGTGGTCGTCAAAGGTCGGCATGCAAGCAAGACAGATATTGGACAAGACGCCGCCGACATGGGCGTCGATCTTGTCCTCGACGAGCAGCTTCTCGACCTTGCGGCGGCCGACATCGGGTTTCGACTCGTCGTCTTCGGTGATCAGCTCGATTGGGCGG
>DATNJF010000219.1:0-5352 GCA_035604035.1 Allostellaceae bacterium
AAGCATTACCAGTGGTGGTACTCGACCCGGCCGGCCAATGACGCGATGTGGCGCTGCAAGCAGGGCGTCCGCGACTTCCTGCGCGCCTATTTCCACCACAAGAGCGCCGACTGGAAAGCCAACAAGCCGCACGAGCTCGCCGGCTGGAGCGCGACCGAGCTTGCCAAGATGCCGACCTACTACATCATGGATTTGGCCGACGACATGGCCGCCGGCGTGGCGAAGGAGATGCCGTCAGCCGCCGAGATCGCCGCCTGCCAGTGGCTGCCTGACAGCGAGCTCGCGGTCTATGCCGGTGAATACCAACGCAATGGCTTTCAGGGCGGGCTCAACTGGTACCGCTCGCGCACCGGCGGCACGTTCGAAGCCGAATTGCAGTTATTTTCCGGCAAGACGATCGACGTGCCGTCGATCTTCATCTCGGGCAAATCGGATTGGGGCGTTTACCAGCGCTCCGGCGCGGTCGCGCGCATGAACGGCGGCGCCTGCACCAAGATGACCGGGGTCCATCTCCTCGACGGCGCCGGCCATTGGGTGCAGCAGGAGCAGGCGGCCAAGGTCACCGAGCTGCTACTGGAGTTTTTGCGGCGATAACCTCAGTCGTTGGTGGCCGGGTTTGTCCCGACCATCAACGCGGATTCCCGGGACAGGCCCGGGCTGACGACTTAGTCGACCAAAATCACACCTTCTCGATCACTTCCATCTGCGCACCGTCGGGGGCTTCGAGGAAGGCAACGTGACGGCCGTTATTGTTGAGTTCCTCGAGCACCTTGACCCCGTTCTTGCGGACCGTCGCCATCGTCGAGGCGTAGTTGTCGGTCTGCACCGCGAGGTGCTCGATCCCGAGATACTGCGCGTGATTCTGGCTGTCGATCTTCACCGTGATGTTGAGTTGCAGCCCGTGCAGATCGACCCGGAAGCCGCGGCCCGGGATTTCAGCCAACAGCTTGCCGCCAAAATTGTTGATGTAATAGTCGGTGGTCTTTTTCGGGTCGGCGCATTTCAGGTGGACATGTCCGATCTCAAAGGCCATTTCGTTCCCTCCTTGGCGGGGCTCCGCGCACTGCGCGAAGCCGGATGACGCACGAGAGCAGATTCGGTTTGGCCCGGCGCGTCAAGCCCGAGTAGGTTTGCCGCGACCCAACGGCAATCCATTCAGGGAGGACCCCCATGTCGATCACCCCCGACCTCACCGCCAGCGGCGGGCTCATCTTCACCGGCTGCGAAATTTCTGCCGGCGCCGCTGCCAGTTCCGGGGGCGGATCGGGCCATGCGGGGCACGCGCATGCCCACGCCAAGCGCTGGGAGGTCGTGATCGCCGGCAAGCGCATCAAGACCGTCGATGTCCATGCCCATTGCATCGTCCCCGACGCGGCGAAGGTGATCAACCATCCGCTCGAGGCGCCGGCCCTCTTATGGTCGGATGTCGGCACCCGTCTCGCGCACATGGACAAGTCCGGGGTCGATGTCGAGGCGCTCAGCATCAATCCCTTCTGGTACCGCGCCGAACGCGATGCCGCCGCCGAGCTAATCAAGGTCCAGAACGAGACGCTCGCCCAATTCTGCGCCGGCAATCCCGACCGCTTTGTCGGCTTCGCTACCGCTGCGCTGCAATTCCCCGACCTCGCCGCGCAGCAGATCGAGCATGCGGTCAAGACCATGGGCTTCCGCGGTGTCGGCGTTGCCGGCTCCTGCGCCGGGCAAGACCTCGCCGACCCGAAATTCCACCCGTTCTGGCAGAAATGCGAAGAGCTTGGGGTGCTGGTGTTCATGCACCCGCTCGGCACCCGCGAGCTGGAGCCGAGCGGCCGGCTCAAGGGGAACGGGCTTCTCACCAACACCATCGGCAACCCGCTCGAAACCACGATCGCGCTGTCGCATCTGATCTTCGAGGGCACGCTCGACCGCTTCCCTGGCCTCAAGATTTGCGCGGCGCACGGCGCCGGCTTCCTCGCCAGCTACGCTCATCGCTCCGACGCGGTGCTCAAGGTCTTCCCGAATCGGGTCGGCACGCCGCCCAAGAAAAAGCCGACCGAATACCTGCGCAACGGTCAGATTCTGGCCGATACGATCATGTTCACCGGCGAGGCGGTGAAGCACCTGATCAACGAGATGGGTGTCGAGAACGTGGTGATGGGCACCGATTACCCGTTCCCGTGGAACACCGCGCCGGTCGATCACATCCTGTCGATCCCGGACATCACCGACGCCGACAAGATCGCCATCCTCGGTGGCACCGCGGCGAAGCTTCTGGGGATCGCGGAGTAAAGGGACTCACCGTCATTCCCGCGACGGCGGGAATCCAGGGCAACCACTCGTCGTCCACCCTGGGGCCCCGCCTACGCGGGGTGACCCGGGGATCACGCAGGGGTGACGAACTGAAGGGTCGTTAAGGCGCGGCGCTCGCCAACGCTTTGGTGCGCGCGTCGAGCTTCGCCATCAGCTGCGGCAGCCCGCCGTCGCGCATCACCGAGAGGAAGGTGTCGCGTTCCATTTGCACCAGGCTCGCGCCGCTGCTGAGGATATCGACGATTTTGAACCCGCCGTCCTCGGGCACGAGGTGCCATTTGACCGATTGCGACACCCAGTCGGATTTGGTGAAGGTGGTCCACACCACCGCCGTACCGTCCGGCAGCGAGCTTGCCGCGGTGACATCCACCTTGATCGACGGATCGGCAGCGAGCTCTATCCGCGGGTAATAGGTCTCGACCAGATAGCTGATCAGGATCGTCTTGAAGCGCCGCTGAAAATCGGTCGGCTCGCCGGTCAGCTTGTCGCTGGTGGTGAAGCCGGCGATGCGGCTCACATCCATCCTATTCGCGAACAAATCGGCGAGCAGGGCGCGACGCTGCAGCGGCGTCATGTTGTTGTCGCGGGCGATGCCGAAGGCCTTGCCGAGAAAGGCGGAAAGAAAGGATGCGGCCGGCGTTGTCGCCGCGGCTTGCGTCGGCGCCGCCGCTGCGCCGCCCGGCGGGCTGAGAGTTTGCGGCGTTGTCGCGGCGGCTTGCGCCGTCGTCGCCGCCACCTGAGCCGGTGGTGGGGCGGGCTTTGGCTCGACGCGCGGCGTCACCGGCTTTGGCGTCACCGCGGCAGCCTTCTCGGCCGGTGTTCCCGGCGGCGCGACCGGGACGACCTGCGTCGTCGTATAGGCGACGTGATCGCGCGTCGTCGTGATCGTGTAGGAGGGCGGAGCCTGAGTGGTGGCCTGTTTCACCGGCTCGGGCTTCTTCGCGGCAAGCTTGGGCGCCGGCTTGCTCTTCGCCGAGGCAATTTTCTTGCCCGGCGCTTTCGCCTTCGCCGCGACCTTGGTCGGATGAGCCGGCGCAGTGTGTTTGTCGGCGGTTTTCGCGGTGGGTTTGGCCGCCGCGGGCGGCGGAGCGGATTTTGTGATCGGCAGGGCTGTGATGGGGCTCGCCAGCGGGGTCTGGGCCAAGATCACGGTGGCCGGCGCGCATAGCAGCAGCGCCGCCAACCCGCCGCCAAGCAACCCCTGAGACAGTCCACGCCGCATCGACATTCCCCAACAGCAGGCCACAAGCGAGCGCGGCCACATATCTGGAACCACGTCCCCCGACGCAAATTAATTCCAGTACTTCCGTGGGCGAATATAGCGACGTTTTGCGCAACGCGGCGGAAATTCTCTCCGATCTGTTTGGTTGACCTCGTTTCTTATCGATGTCTGTGCTCTTTGCTTGCTGGAAAGTTGATGGGAGATTGGTAATGCAACTCAGCGGCAAGACGGCGCTGGTCACCGGCGCGCAACAAGGGATCGGCCGCGGCATCGCGCTCGCCTTTGCCGAGGCCGGGGCCGATGTCGCGATCAACTGGCTCGACGATGAGGCCGCCGCGCGCGAGGTCGCGACCGCCGTCTCCGGTCACAATCGCCGCGCGCTGACGATCCAGGCCGACATGGCGCGGCTCGACGAGGTGCGCGAGATGGTCGACGCAGTGGTCGCCGAGTTCGGCGGGATCGACATCCTCGTCAACAATGCCGGTGTGTTCCCGCGCGTCGATTTTCTGGCGATGACCGAAGCCGACTGGGATTTCGTCCACGACGTCAACCTCAAGGGCTCCGCGTTCTGCGCGCAGGCCGCGGCCAAGGCGATGGCCGCCGCCGGCAAGCCCGGCGCGATCGTCAATATCACCTCGGGCGCCGCCTTTCGCGGCTCGCCGCGCGGCGTCCATTACGTCGCCAGCAAGGGCGGCGTCGTCTCGATGACCCGGCAGATGGCATTGGAGCTGGCGCCGCATCGCATCCGGGTCAACGCCATCGCTCCCGGCCTCACCGATACCGCCCAGCCGCGCTACGGCAGCAGCGAGGCGGAGATCGCCGCGATGGCCGCCGCCAATCCCTTGGGCCGCATCGCCCAGCCCGAGGATATCGCCCAGGCCGCGCTCTACCTCGCCTCGGACGCGGCAAGTTTCGTCACCGGGCATACCCTCCATGTCAATGGCGGGTCTTACCTCTACTAATCTAGGTTCGGAGCCACTATCTGTGATGGTTCCGCGAGAGGTCGGGGTTTGGGGGTGTGGAGAGCTTAGGTGAGCGATGCAATAAGGGCCGAGGGGCGGGCATTTGCCAAGTTCTTAGAGTCGTTGCCTGAAAGCGAACGAATTAAGGGCAATGAAATTGAGCGCCGCAGGGCGATCAAAGAGCACAAAGAATTTCAAGATAACTTTCGTGCGGGTATTTGCTACCTGTGCCAGCAACCGCTTACGTCGGTGGTTCAGTCGTTTGGCTGCCTCCATTGGCTCTTGAACCCGCCGGGATTCAAGAAAGACGCCGTAACGGAGATTGCCTCACGATACGGGCTGTTGCAGATTCAAGGGTACCTTCGTTGGGGCAATTATCCCGTTCACAAAGCAGAATCATTATGGCACAAGTGGCGCGCGAACGCGGCAATCCCAGCATAGCTAGCCATAAGGAGGCATCCGGCCGACGAAACGCTCGGAAAGAAATTACAGACGAGATGATCGCCGCCGGATGCGCCGTTTTGGCCTGGGAACTGCCGCAGCAAGATTTTTTTCTATCTCGCGATGACGCAAGGGCAATCGTAATCGAGGTTTATGCGGCCATGACTGAGGCACGCCTATAAGCTCCGCGCCGCGGCTTTTGGCATCCATCCGGCGCACTTGCTGAGTTGTAGCGAAGACATAATCGCGGAGGTCCAGCAGGTCATCGCGCAATGCTCGCCAGAATTTGAGGCCGTGAATGAGAGCAAGGCGCTCCCGGTGTTCCGGTCTGGTGCCATCGCCAGCAAAATGAGGGACCATTTGAATGGATTTCCCCTTCATCTCGCCACGAAACATGACGGGGCTGTGGGCGATTAGGTTCCGGTATCGTGCTAGTTT
>DATNJF010000220.1:0-2168 GCA_035604035.1 Allostellaceae bacterium
CCAGATCAGCCAGAATTGCGGCGTCTTCAGCGCTTCGTAGACGTAGACATTTTCCCTCGTCACCAGCCGCGACGACTGGGCCGGCGCGACATAGCCTTCCGGCACCCAGCCGTCAGGCGGGACTCGCACGATCGCCGCACCGACCATCATGAAGCAGAAATAGATCAGACCCATGCAGATCCATGCCTCGGCGACCCCGACATGGGTCGCTGTCGAGAATTGCGCCATCAACCATACCGACAGCGGCGAGGCGATGAATGCGCCGCCGCCGAACCCCATGATCGCCATGCCCGTCGCCATGCCGGGTCGGTCGGGGAACCATTTGATCAAGGTCGAGACCGGCGAGATGTAGCCTATACCGAGGCCGAAGCCGCCGAGCACGCCATAGCCGAGGTAGATGAGCCACAGCGTGTGGATGTAGACGCCGACCGCCGAGACCAAGAACCCACCCGACCAGCACAGCGCGGCGGTGAACATCGCGCGGCGCGGTCCACCTTCCTCGACCCAGCGGCCGAGCAGCGCCGCGGAGGCGCCGAGGAAAAAGATGCCGATGCTGAAGATCCAGCCGAGATCGGTCAGCTTCCAATCGTCGGGCGCTGACTGGCTGATCCCGATCAGCTTGCTCAGCGGCAAGTTGAAGACGCTGAACGCGTAAGCCTGGCCGATGCACAGGTGGATGCACAGCGCCGCCGGCGGGATGAGCCAGCGGCTGTAACCGGGCGCGGCGATGGTGCGCTCGCGCGCAAGGAATGATGTGGCTGGCACGTCCCCTCCCGTTCAACGTGGCTTAATTCCGCCAAGCGCTGCTGTTGCAGTTACGCTGGCGGCCTTGGCCACTTCTTTGGCGCAAGGGACGCGATCATTATTTCGGCTGCATTTGACTGTCAACTCGCTCAAATGTGTTTTCTCTATGAGCGGTAAGCTGACACAGTCGGATTGGAGTCGTTGTTATTCCGATATTTGATTAAACAAGATGAGCCCATAGCGGTCAGGTTGTCGCATCCTCGCTCTCGTGCCACGATGAAGGCGATGCCGACGATGATTGACATGCGCGTCTGCGAATTGCTCGCCGCCCGGTTGTGCCACGACATGGCAGGCCCGGTCGCGGCGATCGCCAACGGCGCCGAGCTGCTCGGCGATGACGATCCTGATTTCGCCCTCGAGGCGGCCACTCTGATCGGCGACAGCGCCCGCACCGCGGCTAAGCGCCTGCAACTCTTCCGCTATGTCTTCGGATTTAGCCGCGGCGCCCATGCCGGCCCGCCGCCGCATGCGTTGGCCAGCGAGTATTTTGCCGGGTCAGCGATCGAGTGCGACTACCCCGATGCGGTACGCGAACTCGAGCCCGAGTGGCAGAGATTGGCCTGCGGCCTGTTGTTTGTCGGCGCCGATGGGTTGCCACGCGGTGGCCGCCTGACCTTGGCCGCAGCTCCCGATGGGCTGATGCTGACGGGGGCTGGAGCGGGCGACGGTCTACCGGCGGAAAGCCGCGACGCGCTGACGCGGATCGCTCCGGTCGCCGAACTAACCGCGCGAAGCGTCTGCGCCTATTTCGCCGGATTGCTGGCCGAAGGACTCGGCCGGCGGCTGGTGCTCACGGCTGAGCCGGGCCGATTTCACGTAAAATGCGAAGCGGGCGCCTAGGCGCCCGCTTCATCAGCCCTGGGTTCTCGCGATATCAGGCCGTTTTGAGTTCGGCCATGCCCTCGACCGGGTCGCGCAGCACATAGCCGCGGCCCCACACCGTCTCGATGTAATGCTCGCCGCCAGTCGCCTGCGCGAGTTTCTTGCGCAACTTGCAGACGAACACGTCGATGATCTTGAGCTCCGGCTCATCCATGCCGCCGTAGAGATGATTGAGGAACATCTCCTTGGTCAGGGTTGTGCCCTTGCGCAGGCTCAACAGCTCGAGGATGCCGTATTCCTTGGCGGTGAGGTGCAGCGGGTTCTGGTCGACGCTGACGACGCGACTATCGAGATTGACCAGCAGCTTGCCGGTGCGAATCGTCGACTCGGGGTGGCCCTTGGAGCGCCGGACGATCGCCTGGATGCGGGCGATCAACTCGCGGCGGTCGAACGGCTTGGTGAGGAAATCGTCGGCGCCGAAGCCGAGGCCTTTGATCTTGTGGTCGAGCTCAACCAGGCCGGAGAGGATGAGAATGGGGGTG
>DATNJF010000221.1:0-3699 GCA_035604035.1 Allostellaceae bacterium
GGCCGAGCCGGTGTCGCCCGAGGTGGCGCCGACGATCGTCACATGCTCGCCGCGCCGCGCCAGCGCCGCGTCGAAAAGCTGTCCGAGAAGCTGCAGCGCTAGGTCCTTGAACGCGAGCGTGGGCCCGTGGAACAGCTCCAAGAGCCACAGCCTCTCGTCGAGCTGGACCAGCGGGGTCACCGCCTCATGGCGAAATCCGGCATAGGCGGCTTCGGTGAGCCGCCGTAATTCGCCGTGGCCGAAGCTGTCGCCGGCGAAGAGGCCGACAATCCGGGCCGCGAGGTCAGGGTAGGGCAGTCCCTTGAGCTGCGCGAAGTCGAGCGACGGCACGGTCTCGGGCACAAAAAGCCCACCATCCTCGGCGAGCCCGGCCAACAGCACGTCCTCGAAGGAATGGGTCGCGGGCTTCGGGCCGGCGTCGCGGGTCGAGAGATAGCGCACGCGCGATTGTAACGTATCGCTTTGATAAAGCGTATCCCGGCGCCACAGCGACAAGCGACTTCCTATCCGCCGGTGGATCCCGGCTTTCGCCGGGATGACGGCTGCGCCGTCATTTGTCGAGCCACACGTCTTCCATGCGCCATTCGTTGTAGATGCTGTTGGTCATGATCGTCAGGCCTTTGACCCAGGGTTGCCGGCACGAGACGCCGGCCGGATAGAACAGTACCGGCCGGATACCGGCCTCCGCCAGGACGCGTTCGATCTGCCACACGATGGCCTTGCGCTTGTCGTGGTTGCTCTCCATCGACTGCTGGTTGATCAGCTTATCGAGATCGGGGTTGCAGTAGCCGGTGTAGTTTCGCGCCGCGCCGCAGACGTAATTTTCGAAGTACATCTGGTCGGGGTCGTCGACGCCGCTCTCCATCGGCACCGCGCCGACCGTGTAATCCTTGCGCGCGACCTTGGGATACCAGAGCGCGGTGTCGACCAGGTCGAGTTCGCCGTCGATCCAGATCTCCTTAAAATGCGAGATCATGATCACGGCGAAGTCCCGCCAGCCGGGGAAGTTGCGCGTCGACACCTTTATGTCGAGGTGCTTGTCCGGGCCGTAGCCGAGCTTTTGCATGATCGCGCGGGCCTCGGCGCGGTTCTTCTCAACGTCAGGGCCGTAACCGGGCAGGGTTTGCAGCACTTCCGGCGGCATGCCCCACACACCTTCCGGCGGCGGCATCATGTTGCCGCCGAGACGACCGGCCCCCTCGTTTAGGATGTCATTGAAGGCCTTACGATCGAGCGCCAGGGCCATCGCCCGCCGCAGTTCGGGATTGTCGAATGGCGGGGCGGCCGGGTTGATCAGCATCGTGCGCGGAACGTTGACCTGCGAGATCTCGCAGATCGCCTGCGGCGCCTGCGACTTGAAATCCTTCATGGTCGGAATCGTGACCCCGAACGGCGTACCCATGTCGAACCGCCCGCCAAAGAAGGCGAGATCGCGCGGGCCGTTTTCGCGCATGATCGTGTACTCGATGCCGTCGAGATAGGGCCGGCCCGGTTTCCAGTAGTCCGGGTTGCGGGTCACGGTGATCGATTCGTTAGGCTTGAAGTTCACGAATTTGAACGGGCCGGTGCCAATCGGATGCTGGCGCATCTGCGCCGCCGGGATGTGGCACGGATAGATCGGCGACCATCCCGAGGCCAGGAGGGCGAGCAGCGCCGGCTGCGGTTGCTTTAGATGAAAGACGACTTCGTAATCACCGTTCGTCGCCACCGCTTCGACATTGTTGTACCAGGATTTGCGCGGGTTCACGCGCAGCTTGTCGGTGCTGAGGCCCATCAGCAAATCCCAGGTGCATTTGACGTCGGCGCTGGTGAACGGCTTGCCGTCATGCCACTTGACGCCGTCGTGCAGGGCGAAGGTCAGCGTCTTGCCGTCGTCGCTCCAGCTCCACTTCGTCGCCAGATCGGGGACGATGGTATCGAGGCTCGATTGCGCGACGTGCTGATCGTAGATGACGAGGTTGTTGAACACCCCCATCATCGGCTGCACGGTGGCGCGCGTCGCCTCTTCGAGGATCGACATGCTGGCCGGGCTGTCGAAATGCGACAGCCTCAGGATGCCGCCCGATTTTTGCGCCATCGCCGGCGCGGCCGCGGCCAGGAGCGCGAGGGCAGCCGCTGCACAAAGGTGCCGCATTCGGATCATGTTGCCTCCCTGAACTTTATTATTTCGGCGGGCTTGGCGCCATTATCGGTCGAGCCAGACGTCTTCCATCTTCCAGCCGTTGTAGATGCTGTTGACCATGATCGTCAGCCCCCTGACCGCAGGCTGCATACAGGTGGCGTTGACGGCATGGAAGATGATCGGCCGGGCGCCGTCTTCCTGCAGTTTCCGGTCGATCTCCCAGACGAGCTCCTTGCGTGCCTCCTGATCGGTCATCGCCGACTGCTCGACGAATTTCTTATCGAGGTCATGGTTGCAGTAACCGCTGTAGTTGCGCAGCGAACCGCAGGCGTAGTTCTCGAAGAATTGCTGATCGGGGTCGTCGACGCCGCTGCCGGTGGCGTTGAGCGCGACGGTGTAGTCCTTGCGCGTCACCTTGGCGTGCCAGTTGGCGGTCTCGATCGTCTCGAGCACGGCGTCGACGTAAATCTCCTTCAGCTGGTCGATCAGGATCACCGCGGGGTCGCGGAAGGTGGCGACGTTGCGGGTCGATACCGTGAGCTGCATCCGCTTGTCCGGCCCGTAGCCAAGCTTTTGCATGATTTCGCGCGCCGTGGCGCGGTTCTTCTGCACGTCGGGGCCGTATCCGGGGATTGTCGCCAACATCTCCGGCGGCATGCCCCACAGCCCTTCGGGCGGGGGCAGCATCGCGCCGCCGATCTTGGCCTTGCCCTCGGTCATGATGTCGATGAACGATTTGCGGTCGATCGTCAGCGCCAGGGCCTTACGCAGATCGGCGCTGTCGAAGGGCGGTTTGTCGCGGTTGATCAGCAGGTTGGTGGTGCCGTTATTGGTCGCGGTCACGCATTTGGCGTTTGGCGCCTGAGTGGCGATGTCGCGCTCCAGCGGCGGTGTGACGCTATAGGGCCAGGTCATATCGAATTGGCCGGCGATAAAGCCGAGGATCGCGGTCGAGCGATTGGTGACGATGTCGTACTCGATGCCGTCGAGATAGGGCCGTCCCGACTTCCAGTAGTCCGGGTTGCGGGTCACCTTGATGTATTCGTTGGGCTTGAACTCGACGAATTTGAACGGGCCGGTGCCGATCGGATGCAGGCGCATCTCGTTTGGCGACACATGGCAGGGATAGATCGGCGAATAGCCCGAGGCGAGCAGCGTCAGTAGCGCCGGCTGCGGCCGCTCCAGATGGAACACCGCCTCATAATCGCCATTGGCGGTAACCTCGACGACGTTCTGCCACCATTCCTTGCGCGGGTTGACGCGCAGCTTCGCCTCGCCCTTCCCGGCCAGCAGATCGAAGGTGCATTTGACATCGGCGGCGGTGAAGGGCTTGCCGTCATGCCACTTGACGCCCTGGTGGAGCTTGAAAATCAGCTCCTTGCCGTCCTCGCCCCACTCCCAGCTGTCGGCGAGATCGGGAATGATGTTGGCGAGGCGGTTCTGGGCGACGTCCTGCTTGTAGATGACGAGGTTGCTCATCACCCCCATCATCGGCACGACGGTCGAGTAGGTCGCCTCCTCGAGGATGGACATGCTCGCTGGGCTGTCCCAGTGCTGCACCTTAAGGATGCCGCCCG
>DATNJF010000222.1:0-18823 GCA_035604035.1 Allostellaceae bacterium
CCCGCGCCAGCACCCGCTCGCGGAAGCTACGCATCTCGGCGATGACAGCTTCCTCGCGCGGCCGCTCGAAATCGAAGTCGAGCGCGGTGACGCCAAGATCTTCGAGCGCGTGGATGTCGCCGACGAGGTCGGCATCGCTGCCGGAGAAGAGCCGGCGTTCGCCGTCGGACGCGCGGTCGGGCAGATCGGCGCCATAGCGCTTGATCCGATAGGTCAGCGCCACCGCGTCGGGACTGCGCCCGGCCTGGGCGGTCAGCTGGCGCAACCGCGCAACGCCGGCCTTGTAGCGCGGCAGGCTGTCGAGCAGATGCGCGTTGTTGGTGCCGATCGGGTACCAGGCGTCGCCGAGCCGCGCGGCGCGGCGCAGCGACGGGCCGCTCTCGCCGCCGACCCAGATCGGCAGCGGGTTCTGTATCGGCTTCGGCTCCAGCAGCAGCCGGTCGTAATGCACGTATTTGCCGGCGATGGTCGGCTTCTTCTCGGTCCACAAGGTCTTGAACGCGGCGACGTATTCATCGGTGACCGCGCCGCGCTCGGCAAAGGGCGTCGTCACCACCGCGTCGAACTCGGCCTTGAGCCAGCCGGCGCCGATGCCGACGGTGAGCCTGCCGCCCGACAGCACGTCGATCGTCGACAACTGCTTGGCCGCCAACACCGCCGGGCGGTGCGGCACCACCAGCACCGCCAGCACCAAGCGCAGCCGCTTGGTGACCGCGGCCAGATAAGCGGCAAGGGTCAGCATCTCGTGGCGGTAGGCGCTGTCGGTTGAATAAAAAGCGCCGCTCTCGGAATAGGGATAGCCGGGCTCGGCCATGTCGGGGAGCGTGACGTGGTCGGTGACGGTCAGGTAGTCAAAGCCGAGGGCTTCGCCCTCCAGCGCGATCCGGGTCATGATCCCCGGATCGGCCAACGCGCCGCTGTTCGGCAGGTTAAAACCGAATTGCATGAAATTCCTCCTTGCTGTGACTAGTCTGCCTTGGCCGAGGACGGTTGCGCGAGCGGCAAATGTGCCCCGCAGTACCGGCGATTGCGATCAGTGGCGAATTCGCGTCTAAGATGGGGCAAAGCCCGTCGGGGGCAGGCGCGGACGCGACCGAAACCGGAATACAACAGGGGAGATTTCGTCTAGATCGCTTGGCTCGCTGATGGCGGGCGGCGCCTTTTGCGCTGCCATTGGCAAGAAAACTTGGGAGGAACCACCGATGAACCTCACTCGCCGCACCGTATTGACGCGCGCTTCACTGGCCGCCGCCGGCGCCGTCGCTTCGCCCTCGATCCTGCATTGGCCGGCCAACGCGGCCGAATTCGCTTACAAATACGGGACCGCCCTGCCCGAGGGCCATCCGATGGTCATCCGCTCCAAGGAGGCGGCGGCCAAGATCAAAGAAGAGAGCAACGGCAAGTTCGACATCACGCTCTATCCGAGCAGCGTGCTCGGCCAGGACACCGCGATGATGTCGCAGGCGATCGCCGGCGCGCTCGAAATCTACGGCATGTCGTTTGACATCCTGGCGCAGAAGAGCCCGCCCGCGGCGATCTTCGGGGTCGGGTTCGCCTTTCCGAACTACGACACCGCGTGGAAGGCGATGGACGGCGATCTTGGCAATTACTGCCGCGGCCTCTCGGAAAAGGCGGGCCTCTACTGCCTGGATAAGGCGTTCGACCACGGCTTCCGCGAGATCACCAGCAAAGCGAAGCCGATCAACACGCCGGACGACCTCAAGGGGATGAAGATCCGCCTGCCGGTGGCGCCGCTCTTCATCTCGCTGTTCCAGCATCTGGGCGCCTCGCCGACGCCAATCAACTTCGGCGAAGTCTATAGCGCGCTGCAGACGGGGCTCGTCGACGGTCAGGAAAACCCGCTGATCCTGATCGACACCGCCAAGCTCTACGAGGTGCAGAAATACTGCAGCATGACCAACCACATCTGGGTCGGGCTGCACATCTCGTTCAACCCGGATGCCTGGAAGCGGCTGCCGCCGGATCTGCAGGAGCTGGCGCACAAGCACTTCAGCGCCGCCGCGATCAACGAGCGCGCCGACTGGCAGATCATGGACAAGACCGAGATCGACAAAATGTCCAAGGCGGGGTTGGTTTTCAGCAATCCCGACACCAAGCCGTTCCAGGAAGCGCTGCGCAAATCCGGCTTCTACCCCGACGTCAAGAAGCAGATGGGCGACGAAGCCTGGGGCTTGCTGGAGAAGTACACGGGTTCGCTCGCGTGAGGCTGGACGGCCGGATGATGGAGAGGGCTCGCGAGTGAGCCAGGAAATCGCCGAAACTGCGCCGACTGGCATGTCGTGGGGCGGCGTGCGCCGCGCCGCCTTTCTGATCGACATGCTGATCGGCCGCGTCTCCGAACTTATCGGCGCCGCACTCGTGCTCGCCGAGACCTGCATCCTTTTCGCCGGCGTGGTCTCGCGCTACGTCTTCAACAGCCCGATCATGTGGACCGACGAGCTCGCCACGTTCCTTTTCCTGTGGCTGGCGATGTTCGGCGCGGTCGTCGCGCTGCGCCACGACGGGCATATGCGGCTGACGACGTTCGTCAGCTGGTGCGGACCCGGCTGGGGCAATTGGCTCGGCACGGTGGCCGAGCTCGTGGTCATCGCCTTCGTGCTCGAGATCATCGTACCGATCACGGCCTATTTGAAGGTGCAGGCGTCCACCGAGCTGATCACGCTGCATATCTCGGACTGGTATCGGGCGGTGGCGTTGCTCGTCGGGACTGGGCTGATCTCGATCGTGGCGCTGCTGCGGCTCCTCGAAACCACCAATCTGCGCGGCTTCCTGTCAGCGCTGCTCGTGGTCGGCGCGATTGCCGGCGGCCTGTGGCTGGCGCAACCGCTGCTGGTAGCGATGGGTACCGGCAGCCTGGTGCTGTTCTTCGTCGTCATCGTCGCGGTGTGCGTCTTTATCGGCGTGCCGATCGCCTTCACCTTCGGCATCGCCACCCTGTCCTATCTGAGTCTGACGACGCACATGCCGGCGACGATCGTCATCAACCGCATGGACGACGGCATCTCGAACCTGCTGCTGTTGGCGGTGCCGATGTTCGTCTTTCTCGGCCTGTTGATGGAGATGACCGGGATTGCGCGGGTGATGGTCAATTTCCTCGCCGCCCTCGTCGGCCATGTAAAGGGCGGGCTTTCCTACGTGCTGCTCGGCGCGATGTACTTGGTGTCGGGGATTTCGGGATCGAAAGCCGCCGACATGGCTGCTGTGGCGCCGATCCTCTTCCCCGAGATGCTGAAACGCGGCAGCCATCCCGGCGAGCTGTCCTCACTGCTCGCGACCTCGAGCGCGATGTCTGAGACGATCCCGCCGAGCCTGGTGCTGATCACCATCGGCTCGGTGGTGCCAGGGCTGTCGATCGCCGCATTGTTCACCGGCGGCCTCTTGCCGGCCGTCGTCGCGGCGCTGGCGCTGGTCATCGTCGCGTGGTGGCGCGCACGCAAGGAAGACAAGGGCGCCGGCGAGCGCGCGCCGCTATCGGTCATGGCCAAGACCCTGATCATCGCCCTTCCTGGGCTGAGCCTACCGTTCGTGATCCGCTACACGGTCATCAAGGGCGTTGCCACCGCGACCGAGGTATCGACCATCGGCGTCGTCTACACCGCGCTCCTCGGCCTCGTCATCTACCGTCAGTTCGATTGGCGACGCATCTACCCGATCCTCATCGAGACCGTGTCGCTGACCGGCGCGGTGATGATGATCATCGCTACCGCGACGGCGATGGCTTGGGCGCTGACCCAATCTGGCTTTTCGCTCTGGCTGGTGTCGGTGATGGCGGCGGTGCCGGGCGGCAGCTGGGGTTTCCTCGCGATCACGATCGTTGCCTTCATCATCCTCGGCAGCGTGCTCGAAGGACTGCCGGCGATCGTGCTGTTCGGGCCGCTCCTGTTCCCGGTCGCCAAGACGATGGGGGTGCATGAGGTGCATTACGCGATGGTGGTGATCCTGGCGATGGGGATCGGCCTCTTCGCGCCGCCGTTCGGGGTCGGGTTCTTCAGCGCCTGCGCGATCGGCCGCACCAACCCCAACGACTCGCTATGGCGCATCTGGCCGTATATCGGGGCGCTGATCGTCTCGCTGTTGATCGTCGCCGCAATACCCTGGCTGTCGATCGGGTTCCTGTAGACGGCTTCCTCGCGCACAAGACCGCTGCGGTCTTCGCACGCGGCGGTTCGCAGCGGTCTCGACAGGCGCGCGCGCTTGTCCGAGCATAGGAGCCACCACCTCGGGGAGGCGTCGCATGTCGGCAGAAGCATTCCTCAAAGCCCGCGATTTCCTCCTCGCGCACCGGACCGACTACGACACCGCCTACCGCGGGTTCCGCTGGCCGGTGCTCGATAAATTCAACTGGGCGCTCGATTATTTCGACCGCATGGCCTACGGCAACGACCGGCCGGCGCTGTGGATCGTCAACGAAGGCGGCCCAGGGGACATTAGCGAAGCGAAAATCTCGTTCGCCGAAATGGCCGAGCGGTCGAGCCGGGTCGCCAATTACTTGCGCGGGCTCGGGGTCAAGCGCGGCGATCGCGTCCTGCTGATGCTCGGCAATGTCGTGCCGCTGTGGGAGGTGATGCTCGCGGCGATGAAACTGGGCGCGGTGACGATCCCCGCTTCGACCCTGCTAACCCGCGACGACCTCATCGATCGCTTCGATCGCGGCCGCGCCCGTCACGTGGTCACCAGCCCCGAGCACGTCGCCAAGTTCGTCGACATCCCCGGCGATTACACGCGCATTGTCACCGGCGGGCCCGCTCCGGGTTGGCATGACTATGCCGAGGCTGCCAAGGCGCCTGCCCGGTTCGAGCCGGACGGCGAGACCCGCGCCACCGACCCCCTATTGCTCTATTTCACCTCGGGCACCACCGCGAAACCGAAGCTTGTGCTGCACAGCCACCAGAGCTACCCGGTCGGGTCGCTGTCGACGATGTACTGGATCGGCCTCAGACCCGGCGACATCCACCTCAACATTTCCTCGCCCGGTTGGGCCAAGCACGCGTGGAGCTGCGTCTTCACGCCGTGGATCGCCGAAGCCTGCGTCTTCATGCTGAACCAGCCGCGCTTCAACGCGAAAGCCCTTCTCGACACCATAGCGCGTTGCGGGGTCACGACCTTCTGCGCGCCGCCGACGGTGTGGCGCATGCTGATCCAGGAGGATTTGAAATCCTGGAAGGTGTCGCTGAAGGAGGTCGTCGGTGCCGGCGAGCCGCTCAACCCCGAGATCATCGAGCAGGTGCGAGCGGCCTGGGGCCTCACCATCCGCGACGGCTATGGTCAGACCGAGACGACGTTGCAGCTCGCCAATTTCCCCGGACAAACAGTCAAACCCGGCGCGGTCGGCAAGCCGGCGCCGGGCTATCGCGTCAAGCTGCTCGATCCGGAGGGCGCCGAGCAAGACGAGGCGGAAATCTCGCTGACGCTCGACCCGCCGCCGCTGGGGCTGATGCAGGGTTACCAGGGCGAGGACGGGAGCGTGGTGCCGGTTGCGGGCAACGCCTATCGCACCTGCGACGTGGCGATGCGCGACGCCGACGGCTACTTCACCTATGTCGGCCGCGCCGACGACGTGTTCAAAGCCTCGGACTACCGGATCAGCCCGTTCGAGCTGGAGAGCGCGCTGATCGAGCACATCGCGGTCGCCGAGGCGGCGGTGGTGCCGTCGCCCGACCCGGTGCGCCTCGCGGTGCCGAAGGCCTTTGTCGCGCTCGCCGGCAACCACATCCCCAACCGCGAGACCGCGCTCGACATCTTTCGCCACGTGCGCGCGCATCTCGCGCCGTACAAACGGATACGCCGGATCGAGTTCGCCGAGCTGCCGAAGACCATCTCGGGCAAGATCAGGCGGGTCGAGCTGCGCGGCGCCGAGGCCGAGCGCCGCGCGTCGGGCGGCCGCAATCCCGCCGAATTCTGGGAAGAGGATTTCCCGGAGCTGCGGTAGGGGGCTCCATCCCGGCGCTGCCCTAAAATGATGCAGACCCGTTGACCCCGGGACGGTCGACGGTCATTTAGGACTCATATGTTTCGCTTCTTCGAACGCCTAATCGAGCCGACTGAAAAGCCGCCCGATACGCCGCCGCCCGAGCTCGGCAGCCCGCACGCGCTCATCCGCTTCTACTGGCATTTCGTCCGCCAAGTGCCGGGGCTGCTCGCGGCGCTGTTCGTCACCGGCTTTATCGTCGCGCTGCTCGACGCGGCGATCCCGGTCTTTATCGGCCGCATCGTCACGCTGGTGACCTCGCAAACGCCGGAGATGATCTGGGCGACTGCCCGCTGGCAGCTGCTCGGCATGGCGGTGCTGCTGCTGGTGTTGCGGCCGATCGCCCATTTCGCCTCGGCCTTAGTGACCAACCAGGCGCTGATCCCCGGCCTCACCAATTTGACGCGCTGGCAAAGCCATTGGCATGTCGTGCGCCAGGGCTGGACCTATTTTCAGAACGATTTCGCCGGACGCATCGCCAACCGGGTGATGCAGACCGGCCCGGCGCTCAGGGAAAGCGTCGTCTCGAGCATCAATGCTGTCTGGTACATCCTGGTCTACGGCAGCAGCGCGGCGCTGCTGCTTGGCCGGGCGGATTGGCGGCTGGCGGTGCCGACCCTCCTGTGGTTCGCGACCTACGCCGCGGTGCTGCGGATGTTCCTGCCGCGCATGCGCGAGCGTTCGCGCCGGATGTCGGAGATGCGCTCCGAGGTCACCGGCCGCGTCGTCGATAGCTATACCAACATCCTGACGGTGAAGCTCTTCGCCCGCGCCCGCGACGAGGACGCCTTCGTCCGCGAAGCGGTCGACGAGCACACCGACGCCTATCGCCGCCAGCTGCGCATGACCTCGGCCTGGGGCATTTCGCTGATCCTGATGAACGCCGCACTATTGACCGGCACCGGCGGGCTGGCGATCGCGCTGTGGGCGAACGGGAGCGTGCCGGTCGGCACGGTGGCGATGGCGATCCCGATGGCCTGGCAGATCGGCAACATCGCCGGCTGGGTGGCGCAGCAGATCGCCAACATCTTCGACAATATCGGCCAGGTGCAGGACGGCATGCGCTCGATCGCGGTGCCGCGGCAGATGCCCGACGAGCCGGGCGCCACGGAGCTGCCGCGCGCGCTTGGCGCGGTGCGCTTCGAGAATTTGCATTTCGATTATGGCCGCAGCCCGCGCCGTGGCGGCGTGCTGCGCGGGCTCGATATCGATGTCGCACCAGGCGAGCGGGTCGGCCTCGTCGGCCGCTCCGGCGCCGGCAAGTCGACGCTCGTGCACCTGCTCTTGGGCTTCTATCGGCCGGAGCAGGGGCGCATCCTCGTCGACGGAAGCGATATCGCCGGGCTCACGCAGGAGAGCCTCAGAGCGCAGATCGGCATGGTGACGCAGGACACCTCGCTGCTGCATCGCTCGATCCGCGACAACATAAGCTACGGGCGTCCCGAGGCCAGCGAGGTTGAGATCGAGGATGCGGCGCGGCGCGCGCACGCGAGCGAGTTCATCGAGGGGCTCGAGGACTGGCACGGCCGCAAGGCGTTCGACGCCCATGTCGGCGAGCGCGGGGTCAAATTGTCCGGCGGCCAGCGCCAGCGCATCGCGCTCGCCCGGGTCATCCTCAAGGACGCGCCGATCCTGGTGCTCGACGAGGCGACCTCGGCGCTCGATTCCGAGGTCGAGGCGGCGATTCAGGAGCAATTGGACGCGCTGATGGAGGGGCGCACGGTGATCGCCATCGCCCACCGCCTATCGACGATCTGCCGGATGGACCGTCTCGTCGTGCTCGATCGCGGCCGCATCGTCGAAGAAGGCACGCACGAGCAGCTGCTCGATCGCGGCGGAGCCTACGCGGCGCTGTGGCGGCGGCAATCGGGCGGGTTCCGCATCGATCTGCCCAGGGACATGCCGGGACGCGAGCGGGAAACCATCGGCGCCTGAGCGAGATCGTGTAGAAAAATTAACCATCCGGCGTGAATAATCGCCTGCGTTTGTCGGTTGGGGCCTGATCGTGGAAAGCGAACCGCTCATTTTCGTCGGCACATGCGACCTGGCCGGACTGGTCCGCGGCAAGGGGTTCGCGCAGACCGAATTGTCGCTGCGCCTACGTGAAGGCGTCGGGCTTGCGCCCAGCAACATCATGATGTCGCCGTTCGGGCCGATCCTTGACACGCCCTACGGGACCGAGGGCGACTTGATGCTGGTGCCGGACTCCAGCACCTTTGTCGAGGTCGAGTTTGACGGCGGCGCCGCCGAGCGGTTTTATCTCGGCGACATCACCAACATCTTCGGCCAGTTCTGGGCCTGCTGCCCGCGTCACTTCCTGCGTCGCGCACTGGAATCGCTGGAGCGCGAGGCCGGCCTCACCATGGTCGCCGCGTTCGAGCAGGAATTCACCTATACCGGGGTGGAGGAGCGGCCCGGCGCGACCTATTCGCTCGACGCCTGGCGCCGTCAGGGCAGGTTCGGTGAGCATCTTATCGCGGCGCTGCGCACAGCTGGCCTCGTCCCCGACACGTTTCTTCCGGAATACGGGCCGCGCCAGTATGAGATGACGATTGGCCCGGCCCGCGGTCTGCGCGCCGCCGACGAAGCGGTGATCTCCCGCGAGCTGGCGCGCGCGGTTGCCTATCGCCTCGGCCATCGCGCGATCTTCGCGCCGATCCTCGATCCGGATGGCATCGGCAACGGCACCCATATCCATTTCAGCCTGCGCGACAGCGCCGAAAAGCCGGTGCTCTACAATCCCGATCGGCCGTGGCGGATCGCCAGGGAGGGTGAGGCTTTTGTCGCGGGAGTTCTCGACAACATGCCGCTGCTGACGGCGATCACCGCGCCTTCGGTCGCGTCCTATTTTCGGCTGCGGCCCAACCGCTGGGCGCCGACCTGGGCCAATCTCGGCGTGCAGGACCGCGGTGCGAGCTTGCGCGTCTGCCCGATCTTCGGACCCCCGGCGGCGCATAACTTCAACCTCGAATATCGCGCCGCCGACGCCACCGCGAGCCCTTACCTGGCGCTCGGCGCGCTGGTCTGGGCCGGGCTCGACGGCATCCGCCGCAAGCTGACCCTGCCGCTGGAGAGCGACCGCAGCTTTTGGGACATGAGCGACGCCGAACGCCGCGAGACCGGCGCGAAGCCCTTGCCGCGCTCGCTCGACGAATCGCTGGCACTGCTGGCCGACAGCAAAGCCGCGCGCGACTGGTTCGGCGAAGAGTTCTTCGACTGCTACCTGCGCTTCAAACGCGCGGAATTGCGCGCCGTCGAAGGGCTGAGCCCGGCAGATATCTGCACCAAATACGCGGAAATCTACTGATTCATGGCAAGATCGGGCGATGATTTCGCCCGTTTCAAGCCTGCTTGCCCGTGATGAGCCACCGCCGGTTCGCGTGCTGCGGCCGCGGGGAACCTCCGACCTCGTCCTCGCCGCCGACCACGCCGGGCGATTGATCCCACGCACGCTCGGTCGGCTCGGGGTCGCCGAGAGCGATCTCACGCGGCACATCGCCTGGGATATCGGCATCGCCACGGTGACGGAGACGCTGTCGGAATTGCTCGACGCCACCGCGGTGCTGCAGACCTATTCGCGTCTGGTGATCGACTGTAACCGGGCGCTGGATCACCCGACCTCGATCCCGACGGTTAGCGAATTGACGCGGGTTCCCGGTAACGAAGGGATATCGGAAGCGGATCGCGCGACGCGGCGAAGGGCAATCTTCGACCCTTATCACGCGGCGATTGCCGGGTTGCTCGATGCGCGCGAAGCCGCCAAACAACGCTCTGTTCTAATCGCGATGCACAGCTTCACCCCGGTGTTCAAGAGCGTCGCGCGGAACATCGAAATCGGCGTGCTCTATCATCACGAGACGCCGCTCTCGCGCATCATGCTGGAGCTGTTGCGGGCGGAGGGAAATCTCGCGGTCGGCGCCAACGAGCCCTACGCGATCACCGGCGACAGCGACTACACGGTGCCGGTGCACGGCGAGGGTCGCGGCCTCGACCATGTCGAGATCGAGATCAGGCAGGATTTGATCGCCGACGGTGCCGGCCAAGCCGCGTGGGCACGGCGAATGGCGCGATTATTGGCGGAGGCCGATAAGCGGCTGCGCGGGGCCTAACCCCATCCGTCCGCCGCCGGGGACGCCACGCCGTCGGGCGGCCAGACCGTGACCCCCTCGGCGAGCGGAATGCGCAAATTGCGGAAGAGCATCGAGAACATCAGCCAGTTGCCCATGGCGATGATGAACTCGACCTGCTGCGCCGGGTCGGTGACATGTTTCGCCACTTCGGCCCAGGCGGCGTCGGAAATCGATTTGCCGGCGAGGCATTCGTCGGTGGCGGCGAGGATCGCCTTGTCGGCCGCGTTGAGCCGGCCGGAGTTTCGCCAGTCGCGCACCGCGAGGATGTCCTCGGGCGGGATGCCGGCGGTGGTCGCGACCCGCCAATGGTTGGTCCATTCATAGGCCGAGCCGGTGACCCAGCCGATGCGCATGATCATCAGCTCCCGGAGACGGATGTCGAACTTGTTGTTCTCCAGCAGCTGCATCAATTGGCTGAACGCGACCCGGGCGACGCCAGGATTGTTGGCGACGACGCGAAACGCCTCGCTTTGCGTACGCCGCGCCGGCATCCCCAGGGTCTCGCCGATCTCGCGGGCTCGCTCCGCCGAGACCATCGGCACGCGTAAGGTCATCGCCGGTCTCCCCTAATCGAACAGCGCGAGGTCGATCGCGTCGCCCATCGCGCGGTAGCCGAGATCGGACGGGTGCAGCCGGTCGCCGCAATCGAAGCGCGGGATCATGTTGACCGGGTTCTCCGGGTCGCGCAGCGCCTGGTCGAAATCGACCAGCGCGTCGAACGCGCCGCCCTCGCGCATCCAGGCGTTGACCGCCTCGCGCACCGCCTCGCGCCGTGGGTTCCACGCGCCGGGGAGGAAGGTCTCGTAGCCGAACGGGGTCAGGGTGCAACCGATCATCTTGACGCCCTTGACCTGGCCGCGCAGCGCGAGTTGCCTGAGCCCGGCGATCATCTGCGCCGCGCCGACCTCCTCCTCGGGCTTGGCGCTGCGGTTCCGCAGATCGTTGGTGCCAAGCATGATGATCGCGTGGGTGACGCCAGGCTGGGCGAGCACGTCGCGATCGAAGCGCTTCAACCCGCTGTCGCCGCGCACATCGTGGAGGATACGGTTGCCGCCGAGCCCCTGGTTCATCACCGCGGCCGGCCTTCCGCCGCGGGCGATGAGGCGCCGGGCCAACTGCGACGGCCAGCCGTGATGCCCGTCATGGGTCGAGATATTGGCGTCGGTCAGCGAGTCGCCGACCGCGACGATACTCAACGTCTCCTTCGGCGCGACGACATCGACACCGCAGAGGAAATACCAATCATCGGTCAATTTGCCGACCGGCATGCTGGCCTCGGCGGTGAAATCGCCCGGCGGCGAGATATAGTTGGTCTGGCGCGCGTAGCGGCCGGTGATCCCGAAACTCGCCGGCAGCTCCTGCGGCAGATGGAAGCTGACCGCGACATCGGCGAGCGCCGGGACGTCGAGCCCGACCGGATCGCTCAACAGCACGGCGCCGGCGGCGATGACCGTGCCAGCCTCGCCGCCGAAGGTCAGCTGGCGATCGGAGCCGGGCACGATAGCGGGTCCTTTGTCGCGCAAGCCCAGGCGCGCCGCACCGATCTGCAGCGGCCGGACGCCATAAGCGTTCGAAATGCGCACCCGGACTATGCTGCCGCCAATGCTGACGCGCGGCATCATGCGCAGCGTATGGTTGGCGAAGGCCGCGCCCTCCGCCGGCGCCGGCGCGGCGGTCCAGGTGCCGACCCAATGCCTGTTGTCGCTCATCAGAACCTCCCTAGAGATATGGGTCGGGATTCGCGAGGTAATTGACCACGAAATCCTCCACCGCTTCTTCGAGCGGGGTGAACGGCGCGTTGTAGCCGAGTGCGCGCAGCCGCTCTATCCTCGCCTCGGTCTTGTACTGGTAATTCGGCCGGATTGCCTCCGGCGTGTCGACGTATTCGATCTTGGGCGGGCCGCCGCATACCGCTCCCGTCGCCTCCATCAGCGCGCGAAAGCTGCTCGCCGCCCCGGTGCCGAGATTGTAGATGCCGCTCGCCGGTTTCTGCCGCCACAGCCACAGCATCGCCGCGGCGCAGTCCTTGACGTAGATGAAGTCGCGGCTCTGCTCACCGTCGGCGATGCCTTCCCGGTGCGATTTAAACAAGCGGATCGTCTCGCCCGCGACGATCCTGACGTAGTTCTTGGCGACGAGGCTCATCATCTCGCCCTTGTGGTATTCGTTGGGCCCAAAGACGTTGAAGAACTTGAGCCCGAACCACGCCGGCGGACCGTGACCCTTCGCCGCCTCGCGCAGCGCCCACAGGTCGAAAGCGTGTTTCGACCAGCCGTAAAGGTTCATCGGCCTCAGGCGCTTTAAATATTTGATATCATTCGAATCATTGAAGCCCTGCGTGCCATCGCCGTAGGTCGCGGCGGACGAGGCGTAGATCAGGGGTTTCCCGTGCGCGGCGCACCAGCGCCACACCGCGATCGAGGAATTGAGGTTGGTGTCGATGACGAGGTCGGCGTTGGTTTCGGTGGTCGAGGAATTGGCGCCGAGATGAAACACCGCCTCGACCTCGCCGCCGAAACGGTCGAGCCAGGCCGGCAGGCCTTCGATGGTGACGATCTCGAAAAAATCGCGTTTGGCGATGTTGCGCCATTTCTCGTCATGGCCGAAGCGGTCGACGATGACGAGATCGCCGCGGCCCGCCTCGTTGAGCGCCCAGGCGAGCACCGAGCCGATAAACCCGCCGCCTCCGGTGATGACCAGCATCGCCCGCGGGCCTCAGCCCTCGCCGTCGGCGGCGATCTTGGGCGCTGCGTTCCGCCGCAGCCGGCCGATCGTCGCGGTCGTCGAGTGGCCGTCGATCAGGTCAATCAGCGCGACCCGACCACCGGCGGCAGTGACTTCGGCGGCGCCGACCGTGGTTTCAAATGTGTAGTCGGCGCCCTTGATCAGCACATCGGGCCGGAGCCGCACGATGAGGTCGAGCGGCGTGTCCTCATCGAAGCTGGTGACCGCATCGACCGACTCGAGAGCGGCGATCACCGCGGCGCGGTTGGGAAGGGCATTGACCGGCCGGTCCGGGCCCTTGAGCCGCCGCGTACTGGCATCGCTGTTGAGCGCGACGATCAGCCGGTCGCATTGCCCGCGCGCTGCCGCCAGCAGCGCGACATGGCCGGGATGAAGAATGTCGAAGCAGCCATTGGTGAAGCCCACGGAAAGGCCGCGGCCCTTCCACTGGCGCACCAGCGTCTCGGCCTCGCCGAGGCTGTAAACCTTGCCGAGCCGCGAGACCTGGTCGTCGCGGGCGAGCTCGAGCATCAACTCGTCGAGTTCGACGGTAGCGGTGCCGAGCTTGGAGACGACGATGCCGGCAGCGGCGTTGGCGAGGCGCATGGCATCGGGCAGTACGCGGCCGCTGGCATGGGCGAGCGCCAGCACTGCGATCACCGTGTCGCCGGCGCCGGTCACGTCAAAGACTTCGCGTGCCCGCGCCGGCTCGACATGCACGGCGCCGGAGGCTTCGACCAGCACCATGCCCTTGTCCGAGCGCTTGGCGAGGATCGCCTCGGCCTTAGCCTCCTTCAGCACCCGCTTCGCGGCGGCGACGACCTCCTTCTCACTGCCGGTCTTGAGCCGGGTGGCGCGCGCCAGCTCGGCCTGGTTTGGGGTGATGCAGGTAGCGCCGCGATACTGGCGATAGTCCTCGCTCTTCGGATCGACAAAGACGGGGATGCCGCGCGCGCGAGCTTGATCGATGGCGAACTCGACAATGCCCGGCCCGAGCACGCCCTTGCCGTAGTCGGAGAGGATCACCGCACCGACGCCGGGCAGCGCGGCGGCGATCGCGGCGATGAGGTGCTGCTCCTCATCCGGTTCGAGCTCGTGGATATGCTCCTCGTCGACCCGCACGATCTGTTGATGTGCGGCAAGGTAGCGCGTCTTGCAGGTGGTCTGCCGCGACTGGCTGGAGACATGCGCATCGACAATACGCGGGGTCGCGGCGATCACGCCGCGTATCTCGGCGCCCACCGCATCGTCACCAAGCAACCCCATCAGCACCGCGTTGCCGCCCAGCGCGGCGACGTTGCGGGCGACGTTGCCGGCGCCGCCCAGCATGCTCTCGACCCGCTCGAGCAGCAGCACCGGCACCGGAGCTTCTGGCGAGATGCGCTCGATCCCGCAATAGGCGAAGCGGTCGAGCATGATGTCGCCCAGGCACAAGATGGTGGTGCCGGAAAAATCCATCGCCGCGGCCAGCCTCTTCTTCAGCGCCCGCTAATCCTAGCACGGGGCGGGAATGATGGTCTGTGGTAGAGTGGTAGCCCAATCTGCGGCGAGGGGGACGCGATGCACGCGCACTCGATCGACGACTGGCGTCACGACCACGTCTTCCTCGGCGCCGACCATGCCCGCAACGAGCGACGCAGCTGGGCGGTGGTCGCGGTCTGCGGCGCGATGATGGCGGCAGAGATCGTCGGTGGAGTTCTTTCCGGCTCGATGGCGCTGATCGCGGACGGGTTGCATATGTCGACCCATGCCGGCGCTCTCGTCATCGCCGCCTGCGCCTACGCCTATGCCCGGCGCCATGCGCGCGACGAGCGTTTCGCCTTCGGCACCGGCAAGCTGGGCGAGCTCGCGGCGTTTTCCAGCGCCGTCGTGCTGGCGATGATCGCGCTCGCGATCGGCGCCGAGAGCGTGCTGCGCCTCGTCTACCCCGTGCGGATCGCCTTCGCCGAGGCGATCCCGCTCGCCGCGCTCGGCCTCGCGGTCAATCTGGTCAGCGCCTGGCTGTTGCGCGAGGGCCATAGCGAACATCATCACCACCACGACCACGCACAGGGGCACGGACACCAGCACCACCATCACCACAGCGAGGACCTTAACCTGCGCGCGGCTTATATCCATGTCCTGGCGGATGCCGCGGTCTCGGTGCTGGCGGTTGTCGGCCTCAGCACCGGCTACGCGCTCGGCTGGGTGTGGATGGACCCGGCGATGGGGATCGTCGGCGCGCTCGTCATCGCCAACTGGTCGTGGGGGCTGTTGCGCGCCGCCGGCGCGGTGCTGGTCGATATGCGCCCCGAAGGCGGGATGGCGGAGGAGATGCGCCACCGGCTCGAGGCGGGCGGCGACCGAGTCGCCGATCTTCATATCTGGCGCGTCGGGCCTGGCCACCATGCGGCAGTGGTATCGCTGGTCGCGGATAAGCCTGAGCCGCCGCAGGCCTACAAAGCCCGGCTCGCGGGCATCGCGAGCTTGAGCCACGTCACGGTTGAAGTGCAGCCCTGCCCCGGCCCACACTCGGACGCCGAAGCCGCCATCGGCTGATCCAACCGTGGGGCGACCGGCACGCGCTTGCCAGACCAGTCGCCCGGTCTATAGTTCGGAGTAGTTTCCGTTTCATCGAGGGCGCCGATGCCGCTTCGACCGTTCGCCGCGCGTCTTGCGGGAATTTTGGTTGCCGGGCTGGTCGCAACGCCGGCGTTCGCGGGCGAGTTCACCGACGCGGCCGGCCGTCGCCTGATGTTGCCGGATCACATCGACCGCGCCATGGCGGCGGACATGAGCGCCGAAGTGCTGGTCTTTGTGCTTGCGCCTGACAAGCTGGTCGGCTGGGCACAGACGCCGAGCGGCGCGCTGCCACCGCACGCCAAGCATGTGCCGCTGATCGGCCCGATCGCCGATCCAGGGGCGACCGCGACGATCACCCGGCTAAAGCCCGATGTCATCATCGATGTCGGCGAGGTAACGCCCGACCGCGCAGCCTTCGCCGACCAGGTGACCCAAGCAACCGGCACGCCCTACATCCTGCTCGATGGGAGCTTCGACCGGATGGCGACGATGCTGCGGGTCGCCGGACGCCTGCTCGGCGTCGCCGACCGCGGCGACGACCTCGCCGGCTCGGCCGAGCACGCGATCAATTCATTGCGCGGGCAGCTTCTGATCGATTCGGCGGTGAACCGCCCCCGCGTCTATTACGGCCTCGGCACGAACGGGCTCGAGCCGGCGCTGCCGGGGTCGCCGGCCGCGGCGGCGATCGAGGATGCCGGCGCGATCAACGTCGCCGCGCTGCCGAGCGCCGCCGGTCCGGTCGCGGTGACCCGCCAGCAGATCCAGGAATGGAACCCCGACATCATCATCGCCGAGAGCCCGGCCTTTTATAATTCGCTGCTGCATGATCCGGGCTGGCGAACCCTCGCGGCGGTGCGCGACAAGCACGTCTATCTCGAACCACAAGCTCCGTTCGGTTGGATCGACGACCCGCCGGGGGTCAACCGGCTGATCGGGCTGTATTGGCTGTCAGTGCTGCTCTACCCCAGCGCTAACCAGAGCGATGTGCGCTCGCTAGCGCAGGATTTCTACGACAAGTTCTATGGCATCACTCTGACCGACAAGCAGATCGACGCGATCGCCAAAACCGCTGGAATCCCGGCGAGCGACACGCCGCATCTCGCCGATCTGCCGTTGGGTGGCACCGGGATCGCACCTGGCAACGCGCCACCGGGCCGTGGCGGCATGACGCTGCCCCAGATGCCGACGACGACCCCGTCTTACCTGATGCCGAAGTAACGGCGGGTTCGGCCGTTACCGCGGCTGGTGGACGTAGCGCAGATAGGGCTTCACCTCGCGGAAGCCTGACGGGTATTTCTGCTTGGCTTCGTCGCTCGACACCGCCGGTGCGACGATGACATCCTCGCCCGGCTTCCAGTTGACCGGCGTCGCCACGGTGTGGCGCGAGGTGAGCTGAACCGAGTCTAGAATCCGCAGCACCTCGTCGAAATTGCGCCCGGTTGACATCGGATAGGTAAGCATCGCCTTGACCTTCTTGTCCGGCCCGATGACGAAGACTGAGCGCACGGTGGCGTTGGTCGCGGCGGTGCGGCCCTGCGAGGTGTTGCCCGCCTCGGCCGGGAGCATGTCGTAGAGCTTGGCGACCTTCAGTTCGGGATCGCCGATCAAGGGATAGGTGACCGCGTGCCCCTGGGTCTCCTCGATATCCTTCTGCCAGCGGGTATGGTCCCCGACCGGATCGACGCTGAGACCGACGATCTTGCAGCCACGCTTGTCGAATTCCGGCTTCAGCCCGGCCATGTAGCCAAGTTCGGTGGTGCAGACCGGGGTGAAATCCTTGGGATGCGAGAACAGGATCGCCCAGCCATTGCCGATCCAGTCGTGGAAATCGATCATGCCCTGGGTGGTCTCGGTGGTGAAGTTCGGCGCTTCGTCATTGATGCGCAGCGACATGGTCAAACCCTCCGTTGAAGAGCCTCGCCTGTATGATTTTCGGATCGCCGCAGACGATCTCTTGATAAGGCATGGCCGGATCGATGACAGGCTCAAGACAGTACGAACTTGCCCAGTGGAATTGGCGCAGCATATTTTGCAAATACAAACTGTCAATAAATATTAAATAACATTAACTAACTGTCTATTCGGCGGCTTCCCTCTGCCCCGACTCGGGACGCCAGCGCAGCAGCGGTTTGCGCGCCGCCGCGGTCTCGTCGAGCCGGCGGCGTGGGGTCAGGCGCGGCGCGGCATGGAAGCCCGCAGCATCCGTCTTGGCGCGCGCGGCCAGCGCGTTGACCGTGTCGGCGAATTGGTCGAGCGAGGCCTTGCTTTCGGTCTCGGTCGGCTCGATCAGCAGCGCCCCGTGGACGATCAGTGGGAAATACATCGTCATCGGATGAAAGCCCTCGTCGATCAGCGCCTTGGCGAAATCGAGCGTGGTAACCCCGGTGTCCTTCAAGAAGCGGTCGTCGAACAGCACCTCATGCATGCAGATGCCGGGATAGGACTGGCTCAATGCTCCCGCAAGCCGCACCCGCAGATAATTGGCGTTGAGCACCGCATCTTCGGCGACCTGTTTGAGGCCGTCGGCGCCGTGGCTCATCATGTAGCCGAGCGTGCGCACGAACATGCCCATTTGGCCGTGGAAGCCCTTGAGCCGGCCGATCGAATTTGCCGCTGGCCCTTCGACATGCTCGACCAGCGCGCGGCCGCCTTCAGCGTGGACGATCCACGGCACCGGTGCGTACGGCGCGAGCGAAGCGGCGAGCGCCACCGGACCACTACCCGGCCCGCCGCCGCCATGCGGGGTCGAAAAGGTCTTGTGCAGATTGAGGTGCAAGGCGTCGATGCCGAGATCGGCCGGCCGCACCCGCCCGACGATCGCGTTGAAATTGGCCCCGTCGCAATAAAAGAATGCGCCCGCCGCATGGACCGCGGCGGCGATCTCCAAAATCTCATCCTCGAAGAGGCCGCAAGTATTAGGGTTGGTCAGCATCAGCGCCGCGACGTCAGACCCGAGCTTTGCTTTGAGCGCGGCGAGATCGACCCGGCCGCGCGGATTGGCTGCGATCGGGTCGATCGCATAGCCGCAAGTGGCCGCTGTTGCCGGGTTGGTGCCGTGCGCCGATTCCGGCACCAGGATGCGCTGGCGCGGGTCGCCCCGCGCGGTCAGCGCGGCGCGGATCGCCATCATGCCGCACAGCTCGCCATGCGCGCCCGCGGCCGGCGACAAGGCCACCGCGGGCATGCCGGTCAGGGTGCGCAGCCAATGCGCCAGCGTCTCGACCAGCTCGAGCGCACCCTGGATTGTCGCTTCGGGCTGCAGTGGGTGAACGTCGGCGAAGCCTGGCAACCGCGCCAGTTTCTCGTTGAGCCTGGGGTTATGCTTCATGGTGCACGAACCGAGCGGGTAAAAGCCGCTATCGATCGCGTAGTTCTTTTGCGACAGGCGAGTGAAGTGGCGGACGATTTGCGGCTCGCT
>DATNJF010000223.1:0-4847 GCA_035604035.1 Allostellaceae bacterium
TGGCTTGGCACGATCACCGCCTATTTCGGCCATGGTCGGCCCGCTTATATGATCCTCTATATCGCGCTGATCGTGTTCTTCTGCTTCTTCTACACGGCACTGGTCTTTAATCCGGCCGAGACCGCCGACAATCTGCGCAAATATGGCGGGTTCATTCCGGGCATTCGGCCGGGCAAGAACACCGCCGACCACCTCGATTATGTGCTGACCCGGCTGACCGTGGTCGGCGCCGCCTATCTCTCGGCGGTGTGCATCCTGCCCGAGATCCTGATCTCGCAATATTCGGTGCCGTTCTATTTCGGCGGCACCAGTCTCTTGATCGTCGTCAGCGTTACCATGGACACGGTGGCGCAAATCCACTCGCACCTGCTCGCGCATCAGTACGAAGGTCTGATCAAAAAGGCGCGGCTGAGGGGACGCCGAGGATGAATTTGATCCTGCTGGGGCCGCCAGGCGCCGGCAAGGGGACGCAGGCCAAGCGCCTCGAGCAGGCGCATGGGCTGGTTCAGCTTGCGACGGGAGATATGCTGCGCGCCGAGACTGCCTCCAGCAGCGAGCTTGGCCGCCGGATCAAGGCGGTGATGGATTCCGGAGCGCTGGTTTCCGACGATATCGTCATCGAGACGATCGAGCGCCGCATCGCTTCGCCCGAGGCCAAGAACGGCGTCATCCTCGACGGGTTTCCGCGCAATGTGGCGCAGGCCGAGGCATTGGACGCGATGCTGGCGCGACACGGCCTCAAGCTCGATCGCGTGATCCTGATGGAGGTCGACGAGGCGGCGCTTGTCGACCGGCTCGCCGGCCGCTTCAGCTGTCGTAAATGCGGCGCCAGCTACCACGAGCGCTATCACCGCCCGAAACGCGAAGGCGCGTGCGACGCTTGCGGCGCCGCCGACTTCGTGCACCGGCCCGACGACCGGCCGGAGGCGGTCAAGACCCGCTTTGAGGTCTATCGTCAGCAGACCGCGCCGATCCTGCCGTACTACCGGCGCAAGGGTGTCCTTTCCACCATCGACGGCATGGGTGAGATGGACGACGTCACTCGCCAGATCGAAGCGGTGATCGCTGGCTGAGATTCTCATCCGGGCCGGTTGACGGGGTGCTGGCGATCCGTATAATCCGCCGTTCGCGTGGGAGCGATCCCCGCTCCCATCGCTATGCCCGATTCTGAGGAGATGCGCAGGTGGCGCGAATTGCCGGCGTAAATATCCCGAACCAGAAGCGCGTGCCGATCGCGCTTACTTATATCCATGGCATCGGGCGCACCAAGGCGCTCGAAATCTGCAACCGGGTCGGCATCCCGCTCGATCGGCGGGCCAACGACATGACCGACGACGAAGTGCTGAAGGTGCGTGAGCTGATCGACCGCGAATACATGGTCGAGGGCGATCTGCGCCGCACCGTCGCGATGAACGTCAAGCGGCTGATGGATCTCGGCTGCTATCGCGGCCTGCGGCATCGCAAGGGCCTGCCGGTTCGCGGTCAGCGCACGCACACCAATGCGCGCACCCGCAAGGGCCCGGCCCGGCCGATCGCCGGAAAGAAGAAATAGCCTCATTTGACCGGCACAACCCAAACGCGGGACAGCTAAATGGCAAGAACTGCGGCAGCGCCGCGACTGCGCCGGCGCGAGCGCAAGAACATCACCTCGGGCACCGCCCACGTGAACGCGACGTTCAACAACACGATGATCACGATCACCGATGCTCAGGGCAACGCGATCGCCTGGTCCTCGTCGGGCAGCCAGGGCTTCAAGGGCTCGCGCAAATCGACCCCCTACGCGGCGCAGATGGCGGCCGAGGATGCCGGCCGCAAGGCGATGGAGCACGGCATGCGGACGCTCGACATCGAGGTCAAAGGGCCGGGCTCGGGACGCGAGTCAGCCTTGCGCGCCTTGCAAAGCGTCGGTTTCGCGATCACTTCAATTCGTGACGTTACGGCGATCCCGCATAACGGCTGCCGCCCTCCCAAGCGGCGCCGCGTCTGACGCTGCGCCTTCGGCGCGCCTTCCCGCGTGCCGCAACATAAATTCCGCCGGTTTGCCGGTTAGGGATGCCAATAGGATAAAACCTCGATGACCGATGTCTTTGTGATCCAGCGCAATTGGCAAACCCTCATCAAGCCGAAGCAGCTCGCGGTCGAGCCCGGCGAGGACCCGGCGCGCGCCGCGACGGTCACCGCCGAGCCGCTCGAGCGCGGCTTTGGCCTGACGCTCGGGAATGCGCTGCGTCGCGTGCTGCTGTCGTCGCTGCAGGGCGCCGCCGTCACCTCGATGCAGATCGAGGGCGTGCTGCATGAATTCTCCTCGATCCCCGGCGTGCTCGAGGACGTCACCGATATCGTCCTCAACGTGAAGAGCATCGGCCTTCGCATGCATGGCGAGGGGCCGAAGCGGATGCGCCTGCGCGCCACCGGCCCGGGCGAGGTCAAGGCCGGCGCGATTGAGACCGGCCACGACATCGAGGTTTTGAACCCCGATCTGGTGATCTGCACGCTCGATAACGGCGCGCGGATTACGATGGAATTTACAGTCGAGATCGGCAAGGGCTACGTTCCGGCGACATCGAACCGGCCGGAGGATGCGCCGATCGGGCTCATTCCGGTCGACGCGCTGTTCAGCCCGGTGCGCAAGGTGTCGTACCGGGTCGAAAACACCCGCGTCGGGCAGGTGACCGACTATGACAGCCTGTCGATGCGGGTCGAGACCAACGGCGCCGTGACTCCCGAGGACGCGGTGGCGTTGGCCGCGCGCATCCTCCAGGACCAGCTCCAGCTCTTCATCAATTTCGAGGAGCCGAGCCGCGCGGTCGAGAAGGAAGCGACCGGCGAGCCGCTCATCAACAAGAACCTGCTGCGCAAGGTTGATGAGCTTGAGCTTTCGGTTCGCTCGGCTAACTGCTTGAAAAACGACAATATCGTCTACATCGGCGACCTCGTGCAGAAGACCGAGGCCGAGATGCTGCGCACGCCGAATTTTGGCCGCAAATCCTTGAACGAGATCAAGGAAGTGCTGGCCAACATGGGGCTCCATCTCGGGATGGAGATCCAGAATTGGCCGCCCGAGAACATCGAAGACCTGGCCAAGCGCATCGACGAGCCTTATTAAGCGGTCGAGCGGAGTAGGGGAGACTTAGGACATGCGCCACGGCATGCACGGACGCGCCTTCAGGCGCCATTCGGCTCACCGCAAGGCGATGTTCGAGAACCTCGCTGCGGCGCTGATCAAGCACGAGCAGATCAAAACGACGCTACCCAAGGCCAAGGATTTGCGCCCGGTCGTCGAGCGCCTGATCACCGCCGGGCGCCGGGGCGGGCTGCATGTCCGCCGTCAGGCGATTGCCACGCTCAACGATGAGGCGCTCGCCGACAAGCTGCTGACGACCCTGGCCGAGCGCTACAAGACCCGGCCCGGCGGCTATACCCGCATCATCAAGGCCGGCTACCGCTATGGCGACAACGCCGCGATGGCGGTGATCGAGCTGGTCGACCGCGATCCCGATGCCAAGGGCCTGGATTCCGGCCCGTTGCCCGAACGCGAGGACGAGGAAGAGGAAGCGGCGGCCTAGCCGGTTTCTCCTCTAACCAAGCATCGCGTTAAGCGCTGCGATCAGCGCCGCCGGATCGTTCGGCGGCACCAGCGTCATGCCCTTCTGGGCTGCGAGACCGCAGGCTGGAGTGGCGATGACCGGCACCCCGGTCGCCAGCGCGGCCAGCAGGTGTCGCGGCCGCTCCTCGATAAGCGCCGGTTGAACGACGGCGGCGACATCGGCCAGCCATTCGCTGCTGGAATTCGGTTTCTCGACGGTAAGACCGCGCCAGAAATCCGGGCCTTCGAGTTCGCTGCCCAGCAGAACGATCTCCAACCCAAGCGCCCGGGCTACCTCGCGCAGCTCGTAGGCGCCTTTGCGCGCGATCGTCGGACCCGGGAAAGCGATCTGCCGCGGCTTGGCATCGCGCTCGACCCTGCCGCTGGCCGGCAGCTTCCAGTCGAGGATCATTGCCTTATCGGGAAACACACGAGCGATGTCGCGGTGCGGGGTAACGATATGCGCCGCGTAGGCGAGTGCCTCGGCCTCGGCTTCGACCAGCTCGGCGGATGCGCGGAAATCGCCGAGCGTCGGCCGGTCGGGATGCGCGGCGAATGCCTCGCCGAGCCGCGTGTGCAATTCGCTCATCGGCAGCCGCGTCATCAACACCGTGACCTCGCGACCGCCGAGATGTCCATCGCGCCACAGATAGGGTAGCAGCGATTGTGCGACGCAAACGCGGGTGACCCCGGGGGTCAGCAGACGCGCCAGAGACGCAGCGATCCGCTCGGCGCCTTTGAGCTCGGCGAACCGGCGCGCCGGGCCCTGCGCCGGGGCCCGGCGCATCTCTATCATCCGCCTCAATGACTGGATCGGCGCCGCGCCGGCGCGGGCGAAACCTCGCACCCGCCAGTCGTAGCGCGGCAGACGCCAGCGGGCGCCGTCGATCGGTCGCCCGAGCACATCCTCCGGGTGATGAACCCCCGCCACGTAATCCTGAAATTCCGGCCAGTTTTCGTCGACGAGATAGGCGGTGCGGCCGGCCTCGACCGTATGCGTCGCGTGGTGTTCGTGGCGGAAGCACGAGACCTCGCCGCAAGAAGCGCAGGTTCGCGCGATCGGCTGCGGCGCGGTGGCCTCGGTGCCTGAGCCGGACGGCGGCGAAGCGGCGCCCTGCTGTCTACGGAACCGGATAACCAGATCGTCTCGCGTCAGCCGCGCTTCGATCCGCAGCGGATCGCGCGGCCGGAACCGCAAATCGACGTAGTTCCAGGCGACCGTGGCGTCGCGGCCCAGCGCGGCGGCGGAGCCGGCGACCCG
>DATNJF010000224.1:0-40682 GCA_035604035.1 Allostellaceae bacterium
CAATCCGTAATAATCGGCGAGAATGTCGTCGCTCTCCTCGCCGACCGCGACCGCTTCCGGCCACGTGTCGGCGCGGGCCAACTCGGCTAAGATTGCCGCGTTGATCTCTGCGGGCGTGCTCGCGAGCGGCAGCAGCGCGCCGACCCCGCTGGCGGCGATGCGCTCTTCGAGCGCGCCAAAGCCAAGCGCAATCGGGTAGAGGCCCAGCGCATAGGCGTCCGACAGCGCGTAGCAATAGGTTTCCGGCCAGATGCTCAAGAACAGCGCGACATCGCAGGGATTTTCCGCGAGAAGGCGCGGCAGGTCCGCGCGCGCGTACTCCCCGAGCAGCCGCACATTGGCGAGTTGCCGCAGCGGCGTCTCGTCTTCACTGTAGCCGAACAGGTTGAACTCGATCGGCAGGCCTTGCTTCAGCGCGTCGCGCGCGCAGCCAAGCAGTAGATCGTAGCCCTTGTTGGGCCCGATGGCGCCGATCACCGCGACCCGGGCGGCGACACCCGAACCCGGCCGGCGGATCGTCACCGAGCGCGCCGGCTCGGGGTGGTAGTGGACGGTGTACTTGACCCCCGGCATGTGCCGCTGCATGCGCGCCGCGACGTCATGGCTCGGCGCGAAGACCCGCCGCGCGCCGCCCAGCAACGCGCCATGAAACCGGAGCCATTCGCTCAGCCCCCCGCGGTCGCAGAACGCATCGTGGAGCTGCGGGTGCGGCTGGTTGAGCGCGATGCACCGCTCGCAAACCTCGACCGCGGGCTCGCCGCAATACTGGCGCCGCTCGTCGATCAAATCGATGCGCGGGCAGAAATACGAATAATCATGGACCGTCACGTCATATGGGCAGCCAAGCTCGTCGGGCAGCTTCGCCCAGCGTTCGCCGCCCATGATCTGGTGAAAATGGATGTGCCAGATGCCACCCGCTCGCAGATCGGCAAGCAGAGCCTCGGCTTCTCTCGGCAGCGCATAGACGCTCCTGGTGCCGATGGCGAGGTTGCGGATCGTCACCATGCCGCGGTTGTCGTTGTTGGCCTCGAGGATCAGCACATGACAATCCTCACGAGCCAAACGCCGCGCCATCTCGTCGGCATGAACCTCGCCGCCGCCGCCGTAGCGGTGCGAGACGAAGAGCATGAACCGGGTGCTGAGCCGACGCAGGCGGGCCCAGTCGATCGCCCGGCGCGCCGCTGCTACCGGATCCTCGCGCAGAAACTCCATCACCCGCGGGAAGTAGTCGGGGTAGAGCCGGTTGAGCGTATCGAGATTGGCTTCGAGCAGAGCCCGCCGAGCGTTGGTACCGAACGACACCGCGCCGTGATGGACGACGAAGACATTGGCGGCGAGCAGATGCTTCCAGCCGTGCGAAGCGGCTAGAATGCACAGCTCGTTCTCCTCGCCGTACCCGCGCTTCCAGCGCTCGGCATTGAACAGTCCGACTTCGCGGAGCATCGCCCGCTTCAGATAGGTGCAGAACCCGACCGCGGTCGGCAGCTCGACCGCGATCGCGTTATTGACCGCGGCGGAGAGCTGGTCGAGCGCTTCCCAGCCGATATCGGCCGGCAGGTCGTTGTCCTTGTTGATCTCTGGGTAGGAGCAAATCGTCGCCCGATTGGAGAGCGGCGTCACCGACCCGGTATTGCCCGAGCGATAGGCTGCGCCGCGAAGCCGGTCGATCCAGCCGCGCGGCACCAGCGTGTCGGCGTTGAGCAGGATGACGTCGCGGTCGGGGTGCAGCGCCATGCCGGCATTGGCCGCGCCGGGAAAGCCGAGATTGGTCGGGTTGGTGATCAACGTGATCGAACCAGCGCGCTCGAAATTCCGCAGCGCCGCGCGCAGCTTGGGGTCTGGTGAGCAATCATCGACAAGGACGATCTCGCACCGCGTGGAATTGGCCGAGCGGATCACCGATTGGATGCAGGCGATGGTCTCGTCGTACCCGGTGTAAGCCGGAATGACGACATCGACCATGTCGGAGACCCGCGCCGCGGGCGCCTGAAATTGCGGCGCATCGATCCGCAGCGTCACCTCGACAGGGCCGGCGCCCCGATCATAGGAGCGCAGCGCGGCCACGACACCGGGCAGGATCGCGTCGCATATCACCGAGTGCGTTCGGTCCCCGCCGCGAGACGCGGGTTCGTCCTGCCCGATCCCGGCGGCAACGGCTTCGAGTTGTTCGATGACCCGCGACATCGGAGTGAAGCGGGAGGGCCCGGGCATCACCGGGATGGCGGTGCCGGCTACGAAAACCTCGACCGCGATCTCGCGATGGCGGGAGACGGTATCGGGGATGCGGAACTCGAAGCCGCGCGCCTCAAACCCGCGCGCGGCGCGGATATCGGGGCGCGGCCGGTCGGCGACGGCGGCAATCCGCTCGCTATTGACGACGATATCGAGCGCGATTGGCCGGCCCGGGGTTTCACGGCAGTGAACCCAACCGCCACCACCATATTGGTCAAGCCGCTCCAGCGCCCCGACATAGGCGGCGCGAAAGCGGCGCGGTCCGGGCGCAACAGTGGTACCGGAGATGCGGTGGACAAAGCTGATCTCGTGCTCGGCGCCATCGAGGCACGAGGCAGGCAGTGGCTCGGCGAAGCCAAAACAACCATCGCCGACGCCGTGTGCCTTCAGCTCCTCACGCAGTCGGTCAGCGGTAATCGCGCGGACGATTTTGCCGTCGACGCTCATGTCGAGCATCGCGCGGGTCGGCTCGCGAGTGCGCTCACGCACCCAGCCGCCGGCGACGATGCCGTCGATCGGCTCGAAGATGCCGTCGATCTGCTTTGGCCCGAGGATCAACGGCGCGACGGTCAGTTCGTTGCCGTCGGCAAAGAGGCGTACCGAGGCTCCAGCGACGAACTTCTCCGGCGGTATGGTGCAGACAAAGCCGCTAAAGCCGTCGTGGTTGCCTTTGCCGGCGAGCTCGCGGCGCAGGCCGTTGGCGGTCGTCTCGGCGGCCAGCTTGCCGTCGACATACATCGTGATCTTGACGCGGCGGCGGCCGAAATCGCGGTCATAGGCCCAGCCGAAGATCGACCCGCCGATCAGGCCGTCAAGGGCGCCGATCGTGTTAAAGCGCTTGCCATCCGCAACAGGCTCGGCAAAGCCGACAGCGGGGGCGAGCGCCGCCGGCAGGACCGGGGATGGCTCGCGCAGGCTTGCCGCCAGCGGCGGTCCCGCGAGCCCAGCGATATCGCTTGTCTGTCGAGCTGGCCGCTTTGGGCGGCGCCGCGAGTCCATGCAAGAGCCTGTGTCCGGTCCCTCGAAATCCCGTGCGATCAGGCGTCCTGACGCTCGACCGAACGGCGCCGGCGGCTAGGGTCGCGCGTGCCGCCGCGGCGCCGGTCGGCGCTCATCAGCTGAACGCGGTAATCGGACCAGGCGAAGGCGGACTTGGTGCTGTTCTTGACACCGCTACCGAGCTGATAGGTGCCGGGAGGTACTTTCGACAACGAGAACAGCGAACCGAAGCCTGAATTGACGGTATAGACGGCATCGAGGTGCGGCCGGGCGTTCGAAACGTCCTGACGTGCCCAGTACTGATAAATCTGCGCGGCATAAGTGGCGTCGCTGACAACATTCTTCAGGAGGATGAAACGGCCAGTGTTTTCCGCGTCGGGGACAACCCCAGGGCTCAACATCCAGCCTTCGAAATGCGCCGTGGTGCGGACATCGACGATCACATCGTTCTTGATGACGCGGCCGTTGATCCGCTCGAACCAGCCCTCGATGTCGGCGCCGCCTTCCTCGCCGAACAGCTCGTCGAGGCTTTGTCTGTAGAAGACGGTCGCTTCGCGCTCCTGGCGCAGACGCTCGACCATCTGCCGCTCGCGGGTGAAGTAGTCGACGGTACGGCCGAGATGCTGAAGCTGGGCGCGCATTTCCCGCGCGTAGCCGCCGATGCGCTCGCGCAGATCGGGATTACCGATCAGGCGGATTTCGTCCACCAGGAGGCCGAACAGCTGTTCGGGATCGGTCTGCCCGCTCAAGGCTCGCAAGGTCGCCTCGAGATAGGCCGCCCCATATTTCAGATCGGGCTCGAGATGGGCACCCTCGGCCCATTCGTTCCAGGCGTTGATAAAGATGATGCGCTGGTCGCCGACGAGGTTCTGCCGGGTGGATTCGACCAGCCCGCGCAGCCAGTATTCGTAGCGGTGCGGGTCGGCGTTGTGGAAGATCAGCGCCTGGTCGCGCTTGCGCGAGGAGTTGTCCCAGCTGGGAAACAGCCCGCGATAAAGCGGGTAGTCGGGCACCGGCGCGGTCAGCGAATGACGCGCCACCAGCTCGTAGTCGCAGACCCATCCCTTGAAGCCGTCGGGCAGGCCCGGCAATCCCTCGGTGATCTGGCCGACGGCATGCCGGTGCGGCGGGAATTCGCACGCCGAATCAAAGCCGAACGGCCGCGGGTCGGAGATATCGAAGGTCTGTGCCGCGCAGAGATGGATGCCGGGCAGTCCGGCTTTCTCGCATTCCTCGCGCCAGCCGGCTGCGGTCTCCGCCGGAAACTTCAACAGGTCGGCACGGTAGAGCACCAGGAGCGGCATTCCATTGACGCGGATATAGCGCGGGTCCTTAAACAGCGGGATGACGTCGCGGATGAATTTCATGTCCGAGGCGGTGTCGTGTTCCTGCACGAGCAGCACCTCGCGGTTGCCGCCGTCCCAGCGGCGGCTCCAATTCTCGTTCGCCCAGCAGATGCAGAACGGGAAATCGATCGACTTGTCGGTGACGTAGCGCTCAAGCGGGTGCTCGAGAATGCGGCGGCCGTTGAACCAGTAATAGTAGTAGCAAAACCCGTGAATGCCATAGGCGCGGGCCAGCTCGACCTGGCGCCGCCGCACCTCGTCGATGCGCAAATCATAAAACCCCAGCTCACCCGGCAGGCGCGGCTGGTAATGGCCTTCAAAGAGCGGGGTGGCGCGCACGACATTGCGCCAGTCGGTGAAGCCCGGCCCCCACCAACGGTCGTTCTCCACGACCGGATGGAATTGCGGCAGATAGAACGCGATCAGACGAACGTCGAACGCGGCCTCGCCTTTGTCTCCGCTCGCGGCCACCGGCGCCATCCGCTCAACCTGATCCATGCCCTCACCGATCGCGCCGGCAGCATGACGCGGCCGTCCGAGCGACGATCACTACCGGAATTTCCTTAACCGATAATTTGCCGGAATTGCCGCCCATCCCCGACCGTCAGAGGCACGATAGCCCAACGGATTGATTGCGAGAAGTGCCGGCGCGCGCGCTGCGTCGCCGCAGCCTCGGGCCGGGCGCCGCTGTCCGGTTGATGCAATAGGGGTTGCGTGCTAAGTCCGTCGCCCCGCTCAGACGGAGAGGTGCCGGAGCGGTCGATCGGGGCGGTCTCGAAAACCGTTGTCCCTCTTACGGGGGACCGAGGGTTCGAATCCCTCCCTCTCCGCCAGTTTTGCCCCGCTTTCTCACCGCCGCAGCCGGGCCGGGTCGAGCGCCGGCAGGCGGCCGGGGTCGAATGGCGCCAGATCGACGCCGCGGGCGGCGCCATCGACGATCAGCTCGGCCATCGCCTCGCCGGTCGCCGGCGCGTTGAGGATACCCCAGACGCTGTGCCCGGTGGCGATATAGGCGCCGGCGACGCCGGGCGCCGGGCCGATCAGCGGTAAGCCGTCGCGGGTCACGGGGCGATAGCACGCTTGGCGCGCGAGGATTTTGGCCGAGCGCAGCACCGGCGAGATCGCGCGGCACATCGCTTCGAGCCGGTAGATCGCGCCACCGTCGGGGGTCACGCGCGCCGGATCGATCGGCAAGACTTCCTCGCCGGAAATCCCGCAGACATAGGTCGTGCCGTCGGTGCGCGGAAACAGTTCGGGGGTCAATACCGCGCCGCCCGGCTCCCGGTACTCCAGGAATGCCGCTTCGGCCGGGACTTGCGCACCGTGTCGAACACGAGGCTATGGCCCTTGAGACCGAACACCGCGGGCAGCGGCAGCCACAGCGCGGCGAGGATCGACCACGGGCCCATCGCGATCACCACCGCGTCTGCCTCGACGACCTCACCGCCGTCGATCTCGACGCCGGTGACACGCAGTGGGTTTTCCTCTCGCGCCAGGCCGATGACGCGGCCAAGCCGCAGCTCCGCGCCCAACCCCTCGGCGGCACGCATCATCGCGGCGGTGAAACGGGCGGGATGCACCTGCGCGGTGGTCTCCGGCGAGCCCAGCGCCTGGCCAATGGTCACGTCGGGCGACAGCCAGCCGAGCTCGTAGGCGCGGCCGCGGCTCGGTATACCCGCGAACCCGCCGTAAGTGTCCAGCCGCCGGTAGCCCCAATCTCCCGGCAGATCGGCGGCGAGTTGCGCATGCAGATCGAAACTGCGATGAGCGAGCGCCGCTAATGGCGAACCGTCGCACCAGTCGCGCGCCAGGAACCCGCCCGACTTGCCGGACGCGGCGCAGGCAATGCCGTTGCTTTCGATGACCGTTGCAACGATCCCGCGGCGGCTGAGGAAATAGGCGGTCGATGCGCCGATCACCCCACCGCCGCAAATCGCGACCCGCATCGGCGCTACTTCGCGGCCGCCGCCTCGCTGGCGCGCGCCTCCACGGCGAAGGCGCTCTCTGGCCAGGACAACCCGTAATGCTCGCGCAATGTGAGGCCTTCGTAGTCGGTGCGGAACAGGCCGCGCCGCTGTAACAGCGGGATCACCTCCGCGGCGAAGATGTCGAGCTGCACCGGCAGCAGAGGCGGCATGATGTTGAAGCCGTCCGCCGCGCCGTCGGTGAACCAATCTTCAATGAGGTCGGCGATCTGCTCGGGCGTCCCGGCGCTGGTGAAATGGCCGCGCGCGCCAGCGAGGTAGCCGAGCAATTGCCGCAGCGTGGCGTTCTCACGACGCACATAGTTGATGATGACCTCGGTGCGGCTGCGCGCCGCCTGCACGGTATCCGGGTCGGGGAAGTCCTCCGGGGTCAATGGGCGATCAAGCGGCAGATGCGAGAAATCGTGGCCGCCGAACCGATTGGAGAGCCGCCTGCGGCCGACCTCGGGGTCGGTCAGCTCGTTGACCTCGCGCGCCAAGCGCATTGCCTCGGCCTCGGTTCCGGCGATCATCGGGCTCAGCCCCGGCAGGATCAGCACGTGATCGGGGTGGCGGCCTTCGGCGGCGATCCGTTTCTTGAGGTCGGCGTAAAATTCCTGCGCGGTCGCCTTCTCGACATGGGCGGTAAACACGGCTTCCGCATGACGCGCGGCAAAGCCGCGGCCGGTATCCGACGACCCCGCCTGCACTAGCACCGGCCGACCTTGCGGGCAGCGCGGCATGTTGAGCGGGCCGGCCACCCGATAGAAATCGCCGCGATGATCGATCGGCCGAATGCGGTCGGCCTTGGCGTAGATGCCCGCCGCGCGGTCGTCGAGCACCGCGTCATCGGTCCAGCTGTCCCACAGCGACTTGACCACGGTCATAAATTCTTCGCCGCGGGTGTAGCGATCGGCGTGGCTGACCTGGCCGTCGCCACCGAAATTGCTTGCCGCCGACGCAAGCCACGAGGTGACGATGTTCCACGCGGCGCGGCCGTTGCTGATGTGATCGATCGAGGCGAACTGCCGCGCCAGGTTGAACGGCTCGGTATAGGTCGTCGAGCACGTGGCGATCAGGCCGATCCGCTGCGTCGACACCGCGACCGCGGCTAATACGGTGATCGGTTCGAGCCAGGTGCGCGCGGCCTGCGCCACGTCGCCGCCGAGCGCTAGCTGGTCGGCGAGGAAGATCGAGTCGAACTTCGCCGCCTCGGCGCGCTGCGCGAGGTCGATGTAATAGCGGATATCGGTCAGCGGCAGTGGCGACGAATTCGGATGTCGCCACGACGCCTCATGGTGCCCGCGGCTGTGGATGAACAGGTTGAGGTGCAATTGCCGCGTCATGGCGTCGATCCAATCAAGTGAACTTGGCGGCGAGCGGCTTCGGACCGAGCGAGGTCGGATCGAGCCGGCTCAAGGTCAGCAGCGTGCCGCAGAGCGCCGTCAGATCCTGGCGAGCGCTTTCCGACGCGAGCTGGCCGTCCTTGAAGTCACCGCCGGTGATATAGACGCTGGCCGGCGCGACCAGGGCGCCAAACCAGGTCAACACCTCGCGCAACTGCCAATCGACGCCAAGAAAGTGATGCGGTGAGCCGCCCATCGCCACGATGCCGACTGGCTTCGCCTGCAGCGCCTCGACCGGGGCGAGGTCGAGCAGGTTTTTCAGCACCCCGGGATAGCTGGCGCGGTAGACCGGGGCCGCGATCAGTACCGCCGCCGCGCCGATGATCCGTTCAACGGCCCGGCGGGTGCTGTCATTGTATTTGTCGAGCGGCCGGCCGTCACAGATCTCGATCTGCTCCTCGGCCAGACTGAGTATCTCGATGGCGATTTCGGCGCTCGCCGCTCCAGCCGCAAACGAAACCGCCGCGGCCAGGCGGCCAGGCGGCGTCGCCGCGCCGACAATCATCAACAAAGGCGCGCCGTCGGCCACCCGTCACTCTCCCGCCTGAAGCTGCCGCGCCGGCGACGGCACGGGGGCCAGCCCGAAATGGTCGCGCAGAGTGTTGCCCTCGTAGTCGCGGCGAAACAAGCCGCGGCGTTGCAATTCCGGGATCACTCGGTCGACAAAATCGGCGAACCCGCCGGGGAAATAGGCCGGCAGTATGTTGAACCCGTCGGCGGCGCCCTCGACAAACCACTGTTCCAGCGTATCGGCGATCTTCCGCACCGTGCCGCACAACACCCAATGGCCGCGCGCCGCCGCGGTCAGGTTGTAGAGGTCGCGCAGGGTTATCTTCTCGCGCTTCGCCATCTCGTAGAGCACATGAGTAAAAGTGCGGCTGCCCTGGAACGGCGGCGGCGGCGGCACCGGTCCGTCGAGGTCGTGGCCGGACACATCGTAGCCAATGCGGCTGGCGACCAGGGTCAGTGCGTTGGTGGGGCTGATGAAGCTCTGCAGTTTCGCCAGCTTGGCGCGCGCCTCTTCCTCGGTCGCGCCGACGATCGGCATCACTCCCGGCAGCACCGCGATCTCGTCGGGCGAGCGGCCGTATTTGGCCATGCGGCCTTTGAGGTCGGCATAAGCAGCCTTGGCCGGCTCCAGCTCCTGCACCACCGAGAACACGACATCGGCGGTGCGCGCCGCCAGCTCGAGCCCGCTCGGCGAGCCGCCGGCCTGGATGATGACCGGATGCCCCTGTGGGCAGCGCGCCATGTTTATGGGGCCCTTGACCTGGAAGAACCTGCCCTTGTGATTCAGCGGGCACACCTTGTCGGCATCGACGAACTGGCCGGTCGCCGGGTCGGCGACGATCGCACCGTCATCCCAGCAATCCCACAACCCACGCACGACATCGACGAACTCCTCGGCGCGGGCATAGCGCAGCTCGTGGTCGAGGTGCTCGTCGAGATTGAAGTTCTGAGCTGCTTTGGCGTTGGAGCTGGTGACCACGTTCCACGCCGCGCGCCCGCCGCTCAGATGATCGATCGAGCCGAAGATGCGGGCAACATTGAACGGCTCGTTGAAGCTCGTGGAGACGGTCGCGCCGAGGCCAATATGGGTGGTGGTCTGGCTCAGCGCGGTGATCAGCGTTGTCGGCTCGAATCGGCACAGGAATGAGGGGTGGTCGGTCGGGTCCATCACCATCGAGTCGGAGATGAACAGGAGGTCGAACTTGCCGCGCTCGGCGATGCGGGCGATCTCCTGCATTACCGGCAATTCCATATGGGTGCGGAACGCGCCCTCGTAGCGCCAACCGGCGGAATGATTGCCGGTGCCGAGGACGAACACCCCCATATGCATCTGGCGGCGTGCGGCACTCATGCGCTTCTCCCTCTCTCCGCCGGCAATTCTAGCATGCGCGAACCGGCCCGGGACGGGTAACATTGCAGGGTTGCACCCAAGCGGCGGCGGGAAACCATGGCATCACGGCAATTGCGTCTCGGCGCGTTTATGCGTCCGGTCGGCATTCATACCGGCTGGTGGCGCTATCCCGGCGCCTATACAGACGCCAACTTCAACCTTCAGCACCTGATCCGCTTCGCGAAGAAGCTCGAACAGGGGCGGTTCGACGCGTGGTTCATGGCCGACCATCTGGCCGTCCTCAACATGCCGATGGCGGCGCTGAAGCGCAGCGCGACGGTGACCTCGTTCGATCCGCTGACCCTGCTGCCGGCACTGGCGATGTTCACCGAGCATTTGGGACTCATCGCTACTGCTTCGACCACGTTCGAGCCGGCCTACATGATCGCCCGGCGTTTTGCCTCGCTCGACCATATCAGTGGCGGCCGCGCCGGGTGGAACCTGGTCACCACGTCGAACCCCGACGCGGCGCTCAATTTTGGCCTCATCGAGCACATGGAGCACGGCGAGCGGTACCGGCGCGCTCGTGAGTTCTACGACGTCGTCACCGGCCTGTGGGACAGCTGGGCCGAGGACGCCTTTGTCCGCGATGTCGAGGAGGGCCTTTATTTCGACCCCGACCGGATGCATGTGCTCGACCACCAGGGCGAGTTTCTGTCGGTGCGCGGACCGCTCAATATCTCCCGGCCGATCCAGGGCTGGCCGGTGATCGTCCAGGCCGGCGCGTCGGATGCCGGCCGCCAGCTCGCCGGCGAGACCGCCGAGATGGTGTTCGCCGGCGGTGGCGGCGGTATTTCCGAGGGCAAGAAGCTCTACGCCGACATCAAGGGCCGTGGGAAGGCCGCCGGGCGCGACCCCGACCACATCAAAATCCTCCCCGGCTGCCTGGTGGTCGTCGGCGACACGGTCGAAGAGGCGAAAGCGAAGCGCGCGCTCCTCGACAGCCGGGTGCACCCGGATAGCGGCATCGCCTCGCTGTCGATCGCGCTGGGCCACGACGCCTCGGTCTTCGACCTCGATGCCCCGCTTCCCGATATCCCCGAGAGCAACGCCTCGAAGAGCGGCCGCGAGCGGGTGATCGCCCGCGCCCGGCGCGATAACCTGACCGTGCGGCAGCTGGCGCAGATCGCCGGCAGCTATGGCGGCCTCGCGATGGTCGGCACGCCACGCACGATCGCCGACCAGATGGAAGAGTGGCTCTACGGCGATGCCTGCGACGGGTTCAACATCATGTTCCCCTGGGTTCCGGGTGGGCTCGACGAGTTCGTCGACCAGGTCGTGCCGGAACTCCAGCGACGCGGCCTCTTTCGCCGCGAATACGAGGGCAAGACGCTGCGCGAGAACCTCGGCCTGCCGCGCCCGGAGAATCGCTTCTTCCCCAAGGAAGGAACTCAGCGATGAGCAATCCGGCGTTCAAGTTCGATCACGTCCACATCATCAGCGAGAACCCGCACGCTTCGGCCCAGTGGTATGTCGAGATGTTCGGCGCCACCATCGCCGCCGACACAGTGGCGCGCGGTGCGCCGCAGATCTTTGTCGGGCTCGGCGGCATGACGATCCTCATCCGCGGCCGGCGGCCCGCCCGGTGAGGAGCCAGCTCCGGCGCGGCCGATCCGCCCGTATGCGGACTTTTCGAGCCACAACGCCTGGGGTACGGATCATTTCGGGTTCATGTACGAGGGCGACCTCGAGGCGCTGTGCGATGAGCTGCGCGCCAAAGGTGTCGTCCTCCCGGTCGAGCTAAAACGCGGCGTCAACGGCAGTCTGTTGTGCTACGTCGCCGCCCCGGACGGGGTCAGCATCGAGCTGATGCAGAGCTGAAGCGCCGCTTGGCATTGCGCTGGATCAATCACGGCGCACGCGACGTTGCCTATAATGCGACGTCGACTTCAGGAGGCATGCGATGCCCTTGCCGCTCCAGATCACCTTCCGCCACATGGACCCCTCGCCCGCGCTTGAAACACGGATTCGGCACAGGGCCGCCGAACTCGAGCAATTTTTCGACCGCATCACCGCATGCCGAGTGGTGGTCGAGAGCCGTCATCGGCACCGGCACCAGGGCAATTTGTTTGAGGTCCACATCGATTTAAGCGTACCTGGCTCGCAGCTGGTCGCCGGGCGCAACCACGCCTTCGACCATTCGCACGAAGATGCGCATGTCGCGGTACGCGACGCGTTTGACGCCGCGCGACGTCAGCTCGAGGATTATGTCCGAGCCATTCGCGACGAGGCGAAACACGCCAACGCCGCTCGCCAGGTATCGCCGATCGAGCCGGCCTGATCCTCGGATTCGCCGATCCCGGCGGGACTACGTGACGGCCAAATGCTTGTACGGCTGCACGCAAAACCGCGCCGCACCTGCGACGTTTTGTTTTCTCGCCTTTTCGGATAGTTTCCCCGATGGCGCAGCCCGGCTCACCGGCGCGCATAGGGGAGGGACGACCTAATGGCAGCAGTGACGGCGCGGGCCGGCGGCCCCGGTGCGGCGGTGCAGAATCTACCGTTCATTATCGGCGCTTCCTCGGTCGGTACGCTGATCGAGTGGTACGACTTCTACATCTACGGTGTCCTCGCGGCCGTATTCGCCACGCATTTCTTCCCAAAGGGAAACGCGAACTTGGCGTTGCTGGCGAGCCTGGCGGTGTTTTGGTTCGGCTTCATTCTGCGCCCCTTCGGCGCGCTCTTGTTCGGGCATATCGGCGATCTGATCGGCCGAAAGTTCACGTTCATGCTGACGCTCGGCATGATGGGCGCGGCGACCTTTCTTGTCGGCTGCATCCCGAGCTACGACAGCTGGGGCGCCCTCGCACCCGTTCTGATCCTGCTGATGCGCGCGATGCAAGGCCTGGCGTTGGGTGGCGAGTATGGCGGCGCGGCGACCTATATCGCCGAGCACGCACCCGACGGGAAGCGCGGCCTCTACACGTCGTGGATCCAGACCACCGCGACGCTGGGCATCGTGCTGGCGCTCCTGGTCGTGCTGATCTGCCGGCTGTCGCTCAGTGCCGAGGATTTTGACCTTTGGGGATGGCGCATTCCTTTCTGGATCTCGGCGATCCTCGTCGTGCTGTCCGGGTATATCCGGCTGCGGCTCGCCGAAGCACCGCTTTATGCGCGGCTAAAGGAACAGGGCAAATCCTCCGCCAATCCGATCAAAGAAACCTACAGCAGCGGGCGCAACTGGGGCCTCATGGCGATCGCGCTGTTCGGCGCTACCGCGCCCGAGGGCGTCGTCTGGTACACGGGGCAGTTCTATGCGCTGATCTACATGACCGCGGTTCTCAAGATCAACTTTGTCACCGTCTACGTCATCATGATGATCGCACTGACGGTTGGCTCGGTCGGATTTCTGTTCTTCGGCTGGCTGTCGGACCAGATCGGGCGGCGCAACATCATGACGGCCGGGTTCGCCTTAGCGGTGATCACCTACTGGCCGGTATTCACGTGGTTCACCACGTTTAGGGATAATCCGTTCGTCCTCTGCCTGCTGGTGCTCTACCTGGTGATTCTGGTGACGATGGTGTACGGGCCGATCGCCGCCTTCCTGGTCGAGCTATTCCCTGCGAAAATCCGCTACAGTTCGATGTCGATGCCGTATCACATCGGCAATGGGTGGTTCGGTGGCGGGGTACCGTTTATCGGTACGGCCATCACCCAGGCAACAGGCATCGCTCTCGGCGGCTTGTTCTATCCGATGGCGGTCGCGACACTCGGCGTCATCGTCAGCCTCGGCTTCATGCGGAAGCCGACGCATGAGATTAAGATCTGGGACGAGGTCGACGGCGCACCGCCGCTGGTTCCCGACCAGCCCTGACCCTGCATTTCGGACGAAGCGGGCCGGTTCACGCCCCGGCCCGTTTTGTTTGAGGAATCAACCGAACGCGGCGTCGCTGCTGCGCAGCACGGTACGCGCGTCGCCGACTCGGCGAGTGACACCGATGCGGTCGAGATATTCGAGGATCTCGATCGTGAGATTGCGGCCGGTGCCTGAGCGATCCTTGAACAACGTGGCGGTGAAAGTACCGTCGGGGTCAGACTCAGCCAGCTCGCGCGCCAGATCGGCGAGCCGTGCCACGGTCTCGGGCAGGAAATAGCGGTTGCTAGCGACCGGCGCGACCCGGCCGAAGCGCTCCAGCCGCTTCAAATGACGGATCGCCGCCTCCGGTTCGATACCGAGCGCCTCGGCCAACTCGCGCACCCGCGGTGGCCGCAGATCGTCAACCGCGAGTAGCGGCTCGACCCGCCGCCAAAGTTTCTCGTCGTCGCGGGTGAGGCGGGGCTGATGCGCGGGCAAGCGCAACACCGCCCCGTCGCGCGCAATCTGGCCGGCCTCGATCGCCGCCGCGAGCGCGGCATCGAGCACCGCCTCGGGCGCCAGGCCGCGCACCCGACGGATCAGCGCGGAGCGCGGGACACCGAGCGTGTCCGGCTCGGCGCGATGCCGTTCGGCGAGCGCAGACACCAGCTGCTCGCCAAGCTCGGCGAGGAACGACGGGCTCGCCGCATACGGCGCGCGGCGCTCGCCGAAGCAGGCAAGCCCGCCGGCAGTGGCCAGCTCGACGACGGCTTCGAGCGAAAGATTGCGGGTCAGCGCGAGTGGTGGCAGATCGACAAAGCCGACGGCGTCGACCAGCCGCTCGAGCGCGGTGCCGGCGTCCGCCTCCCGCATCGCCGCCAGTGCCGCCAGCCGCTCAGGCTTGGCCCGCCCGCGCCGCGGCGGGAACGGGTCGATGACGCGGCCGCCGGCGAGCGTGTTGATCGCGCCGTGATCGCGCAGTACCACCCGGTCGCCCCACAGTGCGCCGATCGGCCGATCGAGATGCAGCTGGACCAGCCCTTCCTCGCCCGCCGCGAGGGTGTTCCGGCCCAGCATCGCGACCCGCCCGACCTGATCCTCGGTGCCAAGATGGACATGCACCGGCAAGCCGGGCTTGAGCGGCACCGGCGCGGCGCGCGAGATTTTGAGCGCGACGTCGATGCGCCCGGTCGGCGCGTGCAGCGGCGGCGCCAGCAGCCAGTCGCCGCGGCCAGGCTCGGCACCGTCTGGGAAGTTGCCGGCAATATTGAGGGCGCAGCGTTCGCCGGCGACCGCGCGCTCGACCGCGCGGTTTTGGGCATGGACGCCGCGCACCCTGACCTCGATCCCGCGCGGGCTCAGCATCAGCCGGTCGCCGGAAGCGACGGTGCCGCTGGCCGCGGTGCCGGTCACGACCATGCCGATGCCGGCGAGCGAGAAGACGCGGTCGATCGGCAGGCGGAAACCGCCCTGCGGCGTCTGCGCCGCGCGCTCGGCATCGGCGACGGCGGCGCGCTCGGCAAGATGAGCGGCGAGCGCCGGTATCCCGTCGCCGGTGCGGCTCGATACGGTGAAGATCGGCGCGCCAGCATAGCCTGCGGTCGCCAGCAGCCCAGCGACCTCGGCGACCACCGCATCACGACGCTCGGCATCGACCCGGTCGATTTTGGTGACGACGCCCGTGACCTCGCGAATGCCGATCAGTTCGAGAATGTCGAGATGCTCGAGGGTCTGCGGCCGGGGCCCGTCATCGGCGGCGACGATCAGCAGCACCCGGTCGATCGACAACACCCCGGCCAGCATGTTGGGCAGGAAGCGCTCGTGGCCGGGCACGTCGACAAAGCCGAGTTCGGTGCCGTCGGGCAGGGTGGTGTAGGCGAAGCCGAGATCGATCGTCAGGCCGCGCCGCTTCTCCTCGGGCAGGCGGTCGGCGTCGACCCCGGTGAGCGCGCGTACCAGCGCGGTCTTGCCGTGATCGATATGCCCGGCGGTGGCGAGGATCATCGCGCCTTGAGCGCCCCAAGCTGCGCGAGAAACCCGGCCTCGTCCTCCAGACAGCGCAGGTCGAGCACCAACGCGCCGCCCGCGATATGGCCGATGATTGGGATTGGCAGGTCGCGAAACGATTGCGCCAGGCGCTCGACCGCCTTGCCCGACGGCGAGAGCGGGCGCAGCGCCAGGCCGGCGCTGGGCAGCAGCGAGATCGGCAGCGCGCCGCTGCCGATCTGGCTCTTCGTTTCGACGATTTCGGTCGAGGCAATGCCCGCGAGCGCCGTCGCTACCGCGGGCAACAGGCGCTCCGCCAGCGCCACGATCTCGTCCTTCGACCGCGTCAGCAGCCGCAAGGCCGGCAGCCGCTGGGTGAGCCGGTCGGGATCGGCGTAGAGCCGCAGCACCGCTTCGAGCGCGGCGAGGCGGATCTTGTCGAGGCGCAGCGCGCGCTTGAGCGGGTTCTTCGCCAGCGTCGCGATCAGATCGGCGCGGCCGACGACGAGCCCGGCCTGCGGTCCGCCCAGCAGCTTGTCGCCGCTGAAGGTGACGAGATCGGCGCCGGTTTTGAGCGCCTCGGCGACGGTCGGCTCGTGCGACAGGCCCCAGGTTTCGAGATCGACCAAAGTGCCGCTGCCGAGATCCTCGACCAGCGGCAATCCGTGCTTGTGCGCCAGAGCGGCGAGCTCGGGGGTCGGGGCCGCGGCGGTAAAACCTTGCACCGCATAGTTGCTGGTATGGACCTTGAGGATGAGGCCGGTCTGCGGCCCGATCGCCGCAGCGAAGTCGCGCAAATGCGTGCGGTTGGTGGTGCCTACCTCGCGCAGCGTCGTCCCAGCGCGGGCCATGATATCGGGCAGACGGAACGCGCCACCGATCTCGATCAGCTCGCCGCGCGAGACGATGGTCTCCTTGCCGGCGGCGAGTGCGTTGAGCACCAGCACCAGCGCCCCGGCATTGTTGTTGACCGCCAGCGCCGCCTCGGCCCCGGTCAATCGCTTGAGCCAGCCGGCGACATGGTCGTCGCGCTCGCCGCGTTTGCCGCCGTCCACCTCGTATTCGAGCGTCGTCGGCTCGCGCATCGCCTCGACCGCCGCCTCGATCGCTTCTTCGGGCAGGGGTGAGCGGCCGAGATTGGTGTGCAACACCGTGCCGGTGAGGTTAAAGACGCGACGCTGCGATTTCCGGGTGAGCCGGGCGAGCGAGGCCTCGCACTCGGCGAGGATGGTCTCGACCGCCGCCGCCTCGCCGTTCTTGCGCCGCTGAGCGAGCGCCTCACGCACCGCCTCGGTGACGAGGGCGCGGCCATGGCGGTCGGTGAGAACCCCAGCGCCGCGCAACACGCGATCGACCGAGGGCAGCGCCGCGCGGCCCTGACGCTGAGCCGTACTCACGATGCCGCCTCCATCACCGCTGGAGCGGTAAGGCAGCCAGGGTCGATGCGAACGCGCGGCGCGACTCCCGCCATCGTTTCGACCACGCCGATCACCGTGGCGGCGCGGTAGCCCGAAACACGCAACTCGGCGAGGCAAGCGTCGGCCCGCCCGGCGGGAACCCCGGCGAGCAGACCGCCGGCCGTCTGCGGGTCGACCAGCAGCGCAGCCAGCGGCGATCCCGGATCGGCATCGGCAAGCGAGCCCAGTGCTGACAAATTGCTCGCGTGCAGCGAGCTGGTCACCCCCGCCGCGATGATGTCGAGCGCGCCATCGAGCGCCGGGATCTCACCGGGATCGAGCCGCGCGTCGGCAGAGGAGGCCGACAGCATCTCCAGCAGATGACCGAGCAGGCCGAACCCGGTCACATCGGTGCAAGCGGTGGCGGCGTGGCTGGCAAAAATCGCCGAGGCCGCGGCAGCAGATTGCAGCATCGTCTCGATCGCGCCTTCGACCACGCGCGCTCGCGCCTGGCCGCGCATCTCGGCGGCGAGGATCGCGCCGGTGCCGAGCGGCTTGGTCAGAATCAGCCGGTCGCCGGGCTTCAACCCGCCTTTGCGCAGCAGCCGGCCGGGCCGGGTGCGTCCGGTCACCGCGAAACCGAGGCCCGTCTCGGCGCCCTCCGCGCTGTGGCCGCCAATCAGCGTCGCGCCGGCCGCGTCCAGCACCGCTACGCCGCCCTTCAGCATATGGAACAGGTCATGCTCGGTGATTGCGGGGTGCGCCCGCGGTAAGGTCGCGATGGCGAGCGCCGTTTCGGGCACACCGCCCATTGCGTAGATGTCGCCCAACGCATGGGTCGCGGCGATGCGGCCGAACAGATAAGGATCGTCGACCAGCGCTCGGAAGAAATCGACGGTCTGCAAGAGCGGCGGCGCGCCAGGAAAGGAGATCAGCGCCGCATCGTCGGGCGCGGCGAGGCCGATCTCGACCTTGTCGCTTCCGGTTGGAGCCAGCCGCGCCATGACGCGGCCCAGCACATCGGCCGGCACCTTGGCGGCGCAGCCGCCGCAGCGCATCTCGGCCGCGGCGGCGGTCATCACCGGCAGCTCGGTGTAGCCGCGCATCCAGCGCCGGTCGATCCATTGTTTGAGCCGCCACAACATCGCGCCGTAGGCCTGGTGCCGCCCGCGCGAGGTCACGGCCCTGCCGTCGCCGGTGCCAATCAGCGCCAAGGCGCGGCGCTGTGGCACCGCGCGACGAAGCGGCTGGCCAGCAAGAGCGCGGCGCAAATTCTCGGCCAGCTTCGGCCCGGCGCGCACCGCGTAGACCCCGGATTTTTCGCGCGGGTGCCCGCGCATCGCCGCGACGTCGCCAGCAGCAAAGACCGCCTCGTCATTGGGCGAGCGCAGGTATTCGTCGACTTCGACAAAACCGCCCGCGTCGAGCGCGAGCCCGGTCTCAACGAGCCACGGCGCTGCCGCCGCTTCGGTCACCCACAGCGCTTCGTCGAATTCGACCGTCGCGCCGCTCGCCAGGATCAGCTTGCCCGACTCGATCCGAGCGACTGGGTCGCCAGCGACCAAGCGGATGCCGCGCTCGCCGAAAATGGTGTCGAAGCGCCGGCGGACGGCGGCGTTGTGCGATGGAAGCAGCGCCTCGCGCGTAACGAGGGTGATTTGGGGCGCGTTCGCCAGCAGGCCGCTCAGCCGATGATGAGCCGACAATGTCAGCTCGACCCCGCCAGCGCCGCCGCCAACCACCGCCAGGCGCAACCGGTCGAGGCCTTTGGCCCGCTCGAGCAGCGCTTCCCAGCGTGAGGCGAAACGATCGATCGGCTTGACCGCGATCGTATGCTCGGCAGCGCCAGGCACATCGTGGCGGCGTGGCGTGATGCCGATATCGAGCGACACGATATCGTAGCGGATCGGCGGGCGGTCGCGGCACAGCACCTCGCGGCGCGTGCGGTCGAGCCCCACCGCTTCGTCATGAACGAGACGCGCCCCGGCGAAGCGCGCGAGCCGCATCAAATCGATGTGGCATTCGTCGAACCGGTAATGCCCGGCGACATAGCCGGGCAGCATTCCCGAATACGGGGTTTCGACATCGCGGGCGACGAGAGTGACGCGCACCCCGGGGATCGGCCGCATGCCGAAGCGCTTCAGCACCGCGACATGGGCATGCCCGCCGCCGACCAGCACGAGGTCCTGGGTGATCGGAGCGGTTGGTGGGCCGGAACGCTGCATCGCCCCCACTATGCCCGAGCGCGGCTCCTACCGCCTCATCCGCGGAAATCGAAGCGGAAGGCGTTCTTGTGCCGCTTGATGTGCCCGGCGGTCGGCTCGGGGAAATGCGCCGGCAGGATCAAGCTGTCGCTGTCGGCATGCTCCTCGATCAGCCGGGTGCGGCTGACGCGGGACAGGTCGGGATCGGTGCAGGCAAGCGTCGACCATTCCGGCTTCAGGCATTGCAGCGGGTGGTGCAGCACATCGCCGATGAACACGCCGCGATCGCCGCCCGAGCGCGCATGAATGACGACATTGCCCGGCGTGTGGCCGGGAAAGGATTCGAACCACAGCCCGTCGTCGAGCGCGTAGTCGTCGCCGACCAATAGCGCCTGCCCGCTCTTGACCACCGGCAGGATGCTGTCGCCGAAGGCAAGGGCGTGGGGTGAGTCGACGCCGCTGGCGTGAAAATCCCGCCAATGGTCGTATTCCTTCTTGGCCATCACGTATTTGGCGTTGGGGAAAGTCGGAACCCAGTTTCCGTCCTGCAGCCGCGTGTTCCAGCCAACATGGTCCCAATGCAGATGCGTGCACATCACGTAATCGATCTCCTCGGGCTTGACCCCGACACGGGCAAGATCGGCGATGAACGAGGTACGTATCCGGTGGAATTGCGGCCTTGTCGGCCGCTCCTTGTCGTTGCCAAGGCAGGCATCGATGAGGATCGTGTGGCGCCCGGTGCGCACGACGAAGCTGTGAAAGCTGAAGATCAGCTTGCCGGTGCCCGGCTCGAGCAGGCGCGGGCCGAGCAAATCGGCGTGCTCCTTGACCACGGCCGGATCGAAATCCGGGAAGAATTCGGCCGGATCGAAGAACGGACCCTGATATTCGGAGATGCGGTTGATCTCGAAACTGCCGATGCGGGTGGCCTTCATCTCGCTTCCTCCAGGCTGGGTCTCAACCATAGCCGCTGCGCGGTGGCGCGGCAGCCAAAAGTTGCCCACAAACGGGCCGTTCGCTAGGCTCATCCTATTCGGCGGAGGCGAGCTCGATGCGCGTACCATCTCTTGCGGTTGTCATCATGCTCGGGCTCGGCGGGACGGCGCTGGCGCAAAACCCCACCCCGGCTCCCGCGACGACGCCACCACCGCCCGAAGCCACCGCGCCAGCGCCGCCCGCGCCACAAGGGATCACCCGCGACGACTACATCACCAAGGCCCGCGACGCCGCCGAGAAGCGCGCCGCGACCCGCTTCGACGCGATGGATGTGAACCATGACGGCATCCTCACCCCGGACGAGATCGCCGCCTATCGCGCCGCCCATGCGCGGCACAAGACGACCGAGCCGCAATAGTCTGTCGAGAAGGAGGGAGCCATGCCCGACGACGTGAAAATCCTCAGCCAGGCCGCCAATTCGGCGCTGACGATCACCGGCCTCGACCATGTCGTCCTGCGCGTCAAAAGCCTGGAACGCGCGATGAAGTTCTACGGCGAGGTGCTGGGCTGCCCGGTCGAGCGCGAGCTGCAGACCCCGCGCCTAGTGCAATTGCGCGCCGGCACCTCGATGATCGACCTGGTGCCGTGCGGCCCGGACGAGCCGCCCAGCATTTCGATGGGCGGCCGCAACATGGAGCACTACGCGGTGCGCATCGCCAAGATGGACGTGCCGGCGCTGACCGCGCACCTCAAGAAGCACGGCATCGACGCCGGCGAGGTGCGCCGCCGCTATGGCGCCGAGGGCTACGGCTCGTCGGTCTACATCACCGACCCCGACGGCAACACCGTCGAGCTGAAGGGCCCGCCGGAGGCGGCGGCATAATCCATGCCCGATTTCTTTCCCGGCTTCACCGAGCGCCGGATTGAGACCTCCGGCGCCTCGATCAATCTGGTGACCGGCGGCAGCGGCCCGCCGCTGTTGCTGCTGCACGGCTATCCGCAGACCCATGTGATGTGGCGCAAGGTGGCGCCGCGCCTGGCGCAGGATTTTACCGTCGTCGTGCCCGATCTGCGCGGCTACGGCGACAGCTCGAAGCCGCCGGCCGGGGCCGACTTCGGCGCCTATTCGAAGCGGGCGCTGGCGCGGGACCAGGTCGAGGTGATGGCGGCGCTCGGCTTCGACAAATTCGCGGTTGCCGGGCACGACCGCGGCGCGCGCGTCACCCACCGGCTGCTGCGAGACCACCCCGACAAGATCACTCGCTCCGCCTCGCTCGACATCGTGCCGACGCTCTACCGTTTCGAGACGATCGACCAGAAGGCCGCGACCGGCAGCTGGCATTGGTTCTTCCTGATCCAGGGACGCGGGCTGCCGGAACGGCTGATCGGCAACGACCCGGAATTCTTCCTGCGCCATATGTTCGGGACCTTGCTGCGCGACCAGGGCGCGATCGAGCCCACGGCCTGGGCGGAGTACTTGCGCTGCTTCTCCAACCCGGAGACGATACGCGCCACCTGCGACGAATACCGCGCCGGCGCCTCGATCGACCTCGTTCACGACCGCGCGGATCTGGCGCAAAAAGTCAGGGCGCCGATGCTGATCCTGTGGGGCACCCATAGCGGTCAGGGCAGCGGCTACGACCTCCTCAAAGTGTGGCGAGACCACGCCAACGAGGTTTCCGGCCACAGCATCGACAGCGGGCACTTCATCCCGGAAGAGAAGCCGGACGAGGTCTATGCCGCGCTACACCGGTTCTTCAGCGAGGCATGACCCGGCGGTCTCAACGGCTTTGCGCTGGCGAGCCGTCAAGATAATCCCGCACCAATGCCGCCCACGCCCGGTTGGCCACCGCGCTTGGATGCCCTTCGCCGACGATTTCCAGATTCTCGCCGGGAAAGGCGGCCGGATCGAATCCACCGTCGACGACGGCAAGCCCGGCGTCGCGCAAGCGCTGCATCAACCGCGCGTCGGTGTAGCCGGCCGGCCGCAGATACCCCTCGTTCGGCTGGTAGATGACCAGGGTCTGAGCACCGTATTTGGCGCGCGTGATCTCGCCCGCGCGCGCCAGGATAGCGACGAACAAATCGATCCGGTCGGGCCGCGCGCCTTGTAACGCTCGCGAGATGAACGAGCGGTAGATCGAGCTGACATGCGACAAGGCCCGAAACACGATCGGCCAGCCTTCTTCACATGTGCCGTGGAAGATGGGTTTTCCGTCCTCCATCTCGTAGCGAGGCGCGCGGGCGATTTGGTTTTCGAGGCAGGAGGTGCGGTCGACCTGCCAGGGCGTGACCTCGATGACAAAGAGCCGTGGCTGGCTCACCACATCGTCGAACAAGCCGGTTTCGAGCCCGCGCAGAAATTGCTGCGGGCCGTAACCGGGGTAGCCGAGATTAACGACGTGGAAGCTGCGTCCGGTCGCGTCGGCGAACAGCTGTGGCAGCGTATCGGCGTCGGACAAGCCCTCGCCGAACGTGTCCGAGCCGCCGGCAAAAATGACCGCCGGCGCATCTGCCGCGGAGATGACTTGGCGATGCAGATGCGCATCGATCGTGTAATCGACGTCGAACACGACGCGCCCGGTCTTGGACTCGATCTTGGAGTGATGGAACACGCCGGACTTCGCCGGTCCCCAGCCGAGAACCGGCCAGGACACGGTATGACTGGTGGTGACGTCAAGCGTTCGCGGGACATCGATGACAACGATGTAGATTTCGATGGCAAAAAGGCAGAACACCAGCGAGGCGACGACGGCAAGGGTGTCGCGCAACCGGCCGCGGCACAGAGCGGCGAGATAGATGCCGCCGGCCAACGCCACGCCGAGAGACTGCACCCGGTGCCAACGGGGAGAGGGCCAGATCGCAAAATAGAGGCCCGCGACCACAATCACTGCAAGCACGCCCAGCCTGATCAGCGTGTCGCGGGACGGCGCGCCCAGCGCAAGCCCGAGGCCCGCGCGTCGGCGCTCAGCAGCCGGCGGCTGCACCTGCATTGCTGTTCCGCGCGGCGAACCGACAGTTACGCGAGCTTCGCCTTCAAGAACGCCGCCATACGGTCCCACGCCTGGGTGGCGCAGGCGATGTCGTAGGCGGCGCTGCGCTCGTTGAAGAAAGCGTGCGCCGCATCGTAGCGGTAGATTTCCGGCTTCGATCCCGCCATCGCGGTTTCCAAAGCATCGACCGCCGCCGGGGTGCACCAATCGTCCTTGTTGGCGAAATGGCCCTGGAACGGGATCTTGATCTTGGCCGGATCGGCGAATTCCTTGGGCGGGATGCCGTAGAAGCATACGCCCGCCGCACACTCGGGCACATGCACCGCGGCGGCGACGGTCAGCGCCCCGCCCATGCAGAACCCCATCACCGCGACCTTGCCGCCGCCCAATGATTTCAAATGAAGCGTCGCGCCGCGTAGGTCCTGGTGCGTCGCGTCGGGGAAATTGAGGTTCGACATCAGATGATTGGCCTCATCGGGCACGGCGGTGAGACGGCCCTTGTAGAGATCGGGCGCCAGCGCGTTATAGCCGGCGCGGGCGAAACGGTCGGCGACCCCGCAAATCTGATCGTTGAGCCCCCACCATTCCTGGATCACCACGATGCCGGGCCGGCCCTGACCGGCGGTAGCGAGATAGCCCTTGGTCTTGCCGCCGTCGGGCCGGGAAAATTCGATCATCGCGCCCATGTCATGCCTCCCCGCTGCACAAAAAAATAATACTGCTCGGTAGCGTTTAGCCTGATTCTGCTGGAAATTAACAGGCGCCGCTCTTCCACCGTTCGTACGATAGAACAAATCGTGCCACACGATTATGGCGATTTTGCCGTCGATCTTCAGCGCCCGAGAAACACCGAAACGAGATGCTCGCAGCCGGCGCGGTCCTCCTCGTCGAAGCGATTGAGGCGTGGGCTGTCGAGATCGAGGACGCCGGTGACCCTACCGTCTTCGATCAGCGGCACCACCAGCTCCGACTGTGAGACCGGATCGCAGGCGATGTGGCCAGGGAAGTCGTGCACGTCGGGCACGAGCACGGTCTCGCCGCGCGCGGCCGCCGTGCCGCAGACGCCGTTGCCCCATTGGATGCGGACGCAAGCCGGTTGACCCTGAAACGGACCGAGCACCAGCTCGCCCCCTTGGGTGAAATAGAACCCGGTCCAATTGAGGTCGGGGAGGCCGTGATAGAGCAGCGCCGCCATGTTGGCGGCGTTGGCGATGCGGTCGGGCTCGCCGGCGATCAGCGAGGCGAGTTGGCGGCCGAGGTCGCGGTAGAGGCCCGGCTTGTCGTTCATTCGCCCAGGGTCATTCATACGGCTTGTCGCCGGCGATCTGCACCCGGCGCATCAGCCGGAGATGCGGCCCGGCGTCGTGGATCGCGAGATGCTTGACGGCGCGATTGTCCCAGAACGCGACCGAACCCTTTTCCCAGCGGAAGCGGCAGGTGAATTCGGGGCGATTTCCTTGCTCGAACAAATAATCGAGCAGTGGCTTCGACTCGGTTTCGGTCATCCCTTCGAAGCCGACGGTGTACGACTTATTGACGTTGAGGAGCTTGCGCCCGGTTTCGGGGTGCGTGCGCACCACGGGATGGAGATTGACCGTCTCGCGCCAGCTGTCGTCGCCGCGCACCTTGGTGGCGCGAAAGGCGTTGCGGTTGCCCACCGGCCCGGCGACGAGACGGTCGGAATGCACCGCGCGCAGGCCGGAGAGCATTTTCTTCATGCCGTCTGACAGGCCGTCATAGGCGAGGTACTGGTTGGCGAACATGGTGTCGCCGCCATAAGGCGGGACCTCGATCGCATAGAGGATCGCGCCCATCGGCGGCTCCTCCATCATCGTGGTGTCGGCGTGCCAATCCTCGCCGACGATGTATTTATCGCCGGGCTCGCGGCGGATCATCACGATCTCGTCGTCGTCCTGCATGCCGCGGTAGTTGGGGTGGACGAAAATCTCGCCAAAGCGCCGGGCGAAGGCTTTGTGTTGCTCGCCGTCGAATTCCTGGTCGCGAAAGAAGATGACGCAGTGCTCGTTCAGCGCTGCGCGGATTTCGGCGATGACCGCGTCGTCGAGATCGTCGGCGATGTCCGGCCCGAAAATCTCGGCGCCGCACGCCCCGGCGATGGGCTTCACCTCGATCCGGCTGTTGCGCATGCGGGTTCTCCTTTGACCACGAAGGTTATGGTCCGGCCGGGTGAGGGTCAATCGAGGGAACTGCATCGATGACGTGCGTCCTTCGAGACGCGGGCTGTGCCCGCTCCTCAGGATGAGGATGGTTCTTGGATGGCATAAAGCGCACCACCCCGGCGCAGGCCGGGGCCTATGCTTCAATCGCACGAGAAGCCGAAATATGGGTCCCGGCCTTCGCCGGGATGGAGATTAGGATGACGCCGACGCACTGCTGCGGGCGCCGATCCGGCGTATATTGCAATGGTGATTTTCTCTCGCCGCACCGTGCTTGCCGCCGTTTCCTTCCTGCCGCTGTCGCGAGCCGCAAACGCCATGGGATATGCCGATTTGACATACGAGAACGGGATACTGTCGTGGCCGGGCGGATCGGCGCGGGCGGCGTGCGGGCTGGGTGGGGTGCGCGCCGACAAGCGCGAGGGCGACCACGCCAGCCCCGCCGGCACCTTCCCGCTGCTTTACGGTTTCTATCGCCCCGACCGGGTTGCGTGGCCCAAGACCGATCTGCCGCTGACGGCGCTGCGGCCTGATTTCGGCTGGTGCGACGCCCCCGACGACCCACACTACAACACGCTGGTCACGCTGCCCTATCCGGCCTCGGCCGAGCTGCTGTGGCGCGATGACGGGCTCTATGACCTGATCGTCGTGGTCGGCTACAACACCGACCCGGTCGTGCCGGGCAAGGGCAGCGCGATCTTTCTCCATGTCGCGCGGCCCGATTTCGCCGGCACCGAGGGCTGCATCGCGGCGGCGCGCGAGGTGCTCGTGCCGCTGTTGGGCTTGCTCGGGCCGGGCAGCAAGATCACCATCGAGGCCTGAGCGGAGCACGAGGAGAGCATCATGGGTCTGGCGGTGGCGATCCAGATGGACCCGATCCACACGATCAATATCGACGCCGACTCGACCTTCGCGCTGGCATTGGAAGCCCAGGCGCGCGGCCACGCGCTGTTCCATTACCTGCCGACCGCGCTGACCCTGCGCGACGGACGGCTCTACACCAAGGGCCGCACGCTCGAAGTTTTCCGGCGCCAGGGCGACCACCACAAATTCGGCGAGGACGAGGAGCTCGACCTCGAAGGCGTCGACGTGATCCTGATGCGCCAGGACCCGCCCTTCGACATGGCCTATATCACCGCGACGCATTTGTTGGAGCTGCTGCCGCCGGAAGGGCCGTTGGTCGTCAACAACCCAGCTTCGGTGCGCAACGCGCCCGAAAAGCTCTTCGTGCTGCGCTTTCGCGAGCTGATGCCGCCGACGATCCTTTCGCTCGACAAGGACGAGATCAAGGCGTTCTGGGACAAGCACGGCGAGATCGTGCTGAAGCCGCTGTTCGGCAATGGCGGCGCCGGCATCGTCCATCTGCGCTCCGGCGACGACAATCTGAGTTCGCTCTTAGAAATGTACGCGCAGATGTACCGCGAGCCGGTCATGGCCCAGCGCTACATTCCCGAGATACGCCAGGGCGACAAGCGCATCGTCCTGATCGACGGTGAGCCGGCGGGCGGCGTCTTGCGCGTGCCGGCGGCGGGCGAGGCGCGCGCCAATTTGCATGTCGGCGGACGCGGGGTGAAGACCGAGCTGACCCCGCGCGAGCTGGAAATCTGCGCGGCGATCGGCCCGACCCTCAAGGAGCAGGGGCTCTTGTTTGTCGGCATCGACGTGATCGGCGACTACATCACCGAGATCAACGTCACCTCGCCGACCGGCATCCAGGAGATCGGCCGGCTCAACAACGACAATCTCGCCGCCAAAATCTGGGACGCGATCGAGGCCAAGGTCGCCGACCGGGCGGAGCGACGGCCAGCTTAGAGGAGCGACGAATGCCCGATGCTTCCGGTTCCGATCCCGGCCGCCGCCGCGACACGCCGCGCAACGTCTTCGGCGAGCGGCTCGACGAATGCTGCACCAAGCCGCTGACCGGGTTTTACCGCGACGGCAGCTGCAACACCGGGCCGGAGGATTACGGCGCCCACACGGTGTGCACCCGGGTCGACGCCGATTTCCTCACCTTCTCGAAAGCGGCCGGCAACGACCTTTCGACCCCAATCCCGCAGGCCGGGTTCGAGGGATTGAAGCCCGGCGATTGCTGGTGCCTGTGCGCGGCGCGCTGGAAGGAGGCGTTCGACGCCGGCCATGCGCCGCGCGTCCGCCTCGCCGCGACGCACGAGGCGACGCTCGAGATCGTGCCGCTCGACACGCTGAAGAAATACGCGCTCGACCTCAGCTAGACGCAACTCGGCCCCTGCTTGAAACGCGGGGCGCCCGGTCTGATCTACCAGAGCGCAATTTGGCAGAGCGCAATTGGATGCCGGCCTCTACTAGCCGGCCGGGAGATGGGACATGGACCCCTCGACGGTCTTCGTGCTGATGTTCCTGCTGGTCATCGTGATCATCGCGCTGAGCGTGCTCGGCGGCTCGTTCTTCAAGGTCGAGCAGGCGCAGGTGGCGATCATCGAGCGCTTTGGCAAATTCGCCCGCACCGCCGGGGCCGGGCTCAACATGAAGATCCCGATGATCGAGAAGAAGGCCGGCCGGCTCAGCCTGCGGGTGCAGCAGCTGAACGTGAAGGTCGAGACCAAGACCAGCGACAACGTCTTTGTCGATATCGTCGTCTCGGTGCAATACCACGTCGTCGAGGGCCACGAGTTCGAGGCCTTCTATAAGCTCACCAACCCCGAGCAGCAGATCACCGCGCATGTCTTCGACGCGGTGCGCTCGCAAGTGCCGGCGATGACGCTCGACCACGTGTTCGAGAAAAAGAGCGACATCGAAATCGCGGTCAGCGCCGGGCTCAAGACCAAGATCAATGCTTTCGGCTATGACATCGACGGCTCGCCGGTCACCGATATCGCCCCGGACGAAAAGGTGCGCGCGGCGATGAACGAGATCAACGCCGCGAGCCGGCTGCGCGAAGCCGCCGAGCAGCAGGGCGAAGCGATCAAAATCAAGACCGTCAAGGCCGCGGAAGCCGAGAAAGAAAGCAAGAAATTGCAAGGCGAAGGCATCGCCGCCGAGCGCATCGCCATCGCCGAGGGCATCCGCGACTCGGTCGCCGCGCTGCTCTCGGTCAGGGAAGGCGGCGTATCGCCGGAAGAGGCGATGAAGACGCTGATCCTGACCCAGTATTTCGACACGCTGCGGGCGATCGGCGCGTCGAGCCGCGCCACCACCGTGTTCCTGCCGCATTCGCCGGGCGGGGCGGCTGATCTGTCGCGCCAGATCAGCGAGGCGATCATGGTCGGGAACCAAGCGCCGCACGAGCCGCCAGCGTCGCAATCCGCCAGTGTCCCGCCATCGACACCGGCCCGCGCGGCGTAAATGGCGGGTATTTTCGGCCGCCTGTTCGCCCGTCCCGCCGCCGAGCCGCGCTGGGTCGAGGTCGCCGAGCTGCGGCAACGCCTGGCGAGTGCGGCTCCCCCGCTTGTAATCGATGTCCGCGGCGCCGACGAGTTCGATGGACCGCTCGGCCATATCGACGGCGCCCGGAACATCCTGCTGCCCGAGCTCGGCGCACACCAAGGCGAGATAGCCACTGCCGGGCGGCCGGTGGTTTGCGTTTGCCTCACCGACAAACGCTCGGCTGCCGCGGCGATGCAGCTGGCGGAGGCCGGCCTCTCCGACGTGGTGGTGCTGCGCGGCGGGATGAAGGCCTGGCGCGAGGGTTAGCGCACGATGCGGATCACCATTTGCGGCATCCCCGAGCTTGGCGAGCATTGCGAGGCCGGGGTGACGCATGTGCTGTCGATCCTCGACCCGGACTGGCCCGACCCTGAGGCATTCAACGATTTCCCGCCGCATCGCCGCGAGGCGCTGCGCTTTCACGATGTGATCGGGCCGGTGTCCGCCACCGCCATCCTGCCGACCGTGCGCCATGTCGCGCAGCTCTTGGAATTCGGCCGTGAGGTGATGGCGGCCGGGCCGGAAACGCATCTCCTCATCCATTGCCATGCCGGCATCTCGCGTTCGACAGCATCGGCGGCGCTGCTCTTGGCGCAGGCCGACCCGGCACGGTCGGCGGACGAGATTTTCGCCGAGATCGCCCGGCTGCGCCCGCGCGCCTGGCCCAATTTGCTGCTGCTCGAACATGGCGAGGCGGCGCTGGGGCGGCATGGCGAGATCGTCCCCGCGGTCGCCGCGCAATACCGCCGGGTAGCCGAGGCCGACCCCTCCTTCGCGCTGTTCATCCGCGACACCGGCCGTGGCCGCGAAGTTGTGCTGGCTGAGAGTTTCCGGCGGGTCCGCTAGGCCGTGGGTTCACGGAGCGCGGTGCCAGATGCGGCAAGCGATGGCGTGCTGCCAAAGTGGAGCGCGCTTGCGCGCCTCGGCGCGGACAATTGACGGGTTCTACCCCTGGCGCCGCGCGATTTAGCGTTGCCCAAGACCGGCGAAGGGGCAATCCTGGAGCCGTGCCAAATCCCCGGAACCGGGGAATGTCGAAAAAACAACTGAACAGCAGGCTCACGAACGGGAGGTCAACATGAAGCATCTGACACGTCGCACGATACTCGCCGCCACCCCCGCGATATTGGGGTTCGGCGGCCCGCTGCTGGCCCCATGGCCCGCTCGCGCAGCTAAGAATTACGGGCCTGGCGTCACCGACAGCGAAATCAAAATTGGCAACACCGGCCCCTATAGCGGCCCGCTGTCGAACGCCAGTCCCATTCCGATATCGATGGCTGCTTATTTCAAGATGATCAACGAACAGGGCGGCATCAACGGACGCAAGATCACCTTCATCTCGGACGACGACAGCTATTCGCCGCCCAAGACCGTCGAGATGACGCGCAAGCTGGTCGAGAGCGACAATGTTCTCTTCACTGCGGGCCAGCTCGGGACGCCGACCAACAGCGCCATCTGGCATTACATGAACGAGAAAAAGGTGCCGCAATTGTTCGTCAGCACCGGCGCGACCAAATGGGACGACCCGAAGGACCATCCCTGGACCATGGGCTTCTTTGTGAGCTACCAGGCGGAGGGGCGCATCTACGCGGCCTATATCTTGCAAAATAAGCCCGACGCCAAGATAGGCGTGCTTTATCAGAACGACGATTTCGGCAAGGACTATCTGAAGGGGGTGGTCGACGGGCTCGGCGACAAGGCGGCTTCGATGATCAAGATGAAGACGTCCTACGAGACCACCGACACGACCGTCGACTCGCAAATCCTGGAGTTGCATGCGGCCGGCTGCGACGTCCTCATCACCGTCGCGATTCCCAAATTCGGCGCTCAGGCGATCAAGAAGGTGGGCGAAATCGCCTGGAAGCCGCTGCACATCCTCAACGGCATCGCCTCGTCGGTCGGCGTGACGTTGAAGCCGGCCGGCCTTGAAAACGCCAAGGACATCATTAGCGACAATTCCTTCAAGGACCCCACCGATCCCGAGTGGCAGAACGATGCCGGCTACAAATCGTGGTCCGCCTTCATGGACAAGTATTACCCGACTGGCGACAAGACCGATCAGCAGAACGTCTACGGTCAGTCGATTGCCGCGACGACCGTCCAGATGCTGAAGCAATGCGGCGACGACCTGACCCGCGAGAACGTGATGAAGCAGGCGGCAAGCCTGCAGAATCTTGAACTCCCGATGCTGCTGCCGGGCATCATGGTCAATACCAGCCCGACCAATTTCGCGCCGATCCGGCAGGCCCAGATGAGGCGCTTCGACGGCGAGCGCTACGTTCCCTTCGGTCCGGTCCTAAGCGGCGCGGTCGGCTGATCCAGGACGGCGGTCACCGTGGCCCTCAGCGCTGGCGACCGCCGACTGCCGATCCGGCGCTAAAAAATCTGCGCGCCACCCGGTGCAGACGTTTTATTGAGGTCGCGACCTAGCGCAGATAGGCGACGCGCAGCACGACGAACCAGGGGTAATCCGTGTCGGCCACCGTGCCAGAGGGGCCGACGAGCCTCCCATCGGCGCCGACGGGCACGTGCTTCATCGCCACCGTGTTGTCGACATTGCCGCCGATCACATCGAGCGAGCCGGGACGCTGGGCGACGACGATGTCGCAATGGCCGGGGAAATGGCCGGCCGGCAAATCCTCGAAGCGCACCGGGTGGCTCGCGCGCCACATGCAGATGAGATCGCCCAATTGCGGCGCGTATTGGGCCAGCGGTAGGGCGGTGACGGCGAGGTCGGAGCGCTCGCGCGCCGCGTTGATATAGTCGCTGTGGCTTGGCGAATAGGGGAAATGCGTCCCGGCGCCGGCCATCCGCATCACGTAATCGATGAACGCCGCCGACCAGGCGAACTCGCCGTCCTGGCCGCGCGCGAACTCGACGCCGTTCGCGTCGTGCTTGCCGGTCCAGCGGCCTTCCGAGGCGCCATAATCGAGGCCGAGCCACCAATATTCGCCGACCCGCTGCCACAGACCTTCATCGCGCTCCTTGCTGTCTGGATCCTCGGCCTGTGGCGAGACGACGAGCTTCTGGCCGAAAGCGCGCCATTCGCGGAGCGCGATCTCGACCGCAGCCGCGCGCGAAAATTGCACGTAGGGCCGCTTGGCGAAGGGCGGGATGTGGATGTCGGCGGGGACGGGCGGCGCCGACGGCGTGCTGGCGCAGGCGGCGAGACTCGCCGACAGCAATGCGGCGGCAAAAACCCGCCGCAGGTTAGAAATCATAGAGCCGGGAGGGATTGTCGACGAGGATCTTGCGGCGGGTCGCGGCGGTCGGCGCCCAGCGCGCCACCTGGTTGAGCGCGAGCCCGTCATCGATGTCGAAGGACGGGGTGAGCTCGGACAATTCCTTGCCCGGCTCAGCGTGGTGCGGGTGCGGCCAATCGGTGCCCCAGACGATGCGGTCCGGGTTGGCGGCGATCAGCGCCCGCGCCAGCGGCGCGACATCGTCGAAAGCCGGCGCCTTCACCGAGCTGCGGTAGTGGCCGGAAATCTTGACGTAGGCCTTGCCCGAGGCGACCAGCTCAAGCAACGCCGAGAAACCCGGCTGGGCGACGCCGCCCGAAGCCTGCGCGCCGCCGAAATCGTCGAAGACGATCGGCACGTCGGATTTGAGCACGTCATCGTGCACGGCCTCGACCACCGAGAGCCGCGTGTAGACCTGGACATGCCAACCCAAGGGTGCGACGCGTTTGATGGCGGCGGCGAGGTTGCGGCGCGACACCGCCGGATCGCTCTGACCCGAGGTTTCGAGATTGACCCGGACGCCGCGGATGCCGGCGGCGTGCATTTCCTTGAGCGCCGCGTCGGTGGTCTTGGCGTCGATCACCGCGACTCCGCGGGCGCGCTCCGGCCCCAGTTTGCGCATGCCATCGAGGGTGCAGGAATTGTCGGCGCCGTAGACGCTCGGCTGGACGATGACGACGCGCGACAGATGTAGCGCGTTCTGCAGCTGGAGGAGCAGGTCGGGGCCAGCCGGCGGCGGGGTATAGCCACGGCTCGGCACGAACGGGAATTCGCCCTCCGTGGCGAAAACATGGACATGGCAGTCGCAGGCACCGGCCGGCACAGCAAAATTGACCGCGGTCTTCGGCTGCGAAGGCGTGAGCGTGCGGGCGGTGCGCCGGGCCGCCGCGCGAGCCGGTCTGGGCGCAGCCGGCGCCTTCGTCGCGGCGGGTTTCGCCGCCGGCTGGGCAGCCGGTGTTGCCGCCGGTTTGGCTGGCGCGGGTTTGCGCCGCACAACGGCCGCCGGGAGCGCCAGAGCCTCATCCCAGAGATGGATGCCGCCGGTCAGCCCGTCGGTGTTAGAGACAATGGTGATGTCCTTTGGCAGGTCGAACTCGATCTTCTTAGCATTGCCGCCGCCGATATAGAGGTGGTCGAAATTGACCACGGTGCGGAGCACGGCGAGGGCCCGCTCGACGCGCTTGTTCCACTTTCTCTTGCCCTTGGCCTCGAGCGCGGCGTTGCCGATGTAATCGTCATAGGTCTTGTTGCCGTGCAGCGGGTGGTGCGCCAGCTCCAGATGCGGTACCGCCTTGCCGTCGGCGAAAATCGACGTGCCGGCGCCGGTGCCGAGGGTCAGCACCATCTCGACCCCCTTGCCCTTGATCGCGCCGTAGCCCTGGACATCGGCGTCGTTCATCACCCGCACCGGCTTTTTGAGTTGCTTCGCCAGCGCCGCTTGCAAGTCGAACCCGGCCCAGAGCTCGGTGCCAAGGTTGGGCGCGGTGATGACCTTGCCGCCGCGCACCATGCCCGGGAACCCGACCGAGACCCGCTCGAACGGCCCGAGCGGCGGTGCGGCGCCATCGATGACCCGGATCAACTCTGCGGGGGCGACCGGTTTCGGCGGAGTCGGCACTCGCACCGGCGGGCCGACGATTCGCCCGCTATCGTCGAGCGCGGCGAGTTTAATCCCGGTACCGCCGATATCGACGGCCAAGGTGCGGCGATCGCTCATTTTCGGCCTCTGGCCTCACTGTTCGGTGGCGGGACGATAGCGCAGGGCGCGCGCCGGGGCCATGGGCTGTGTCCGCGCGGCCACACTCATTTGCACTCGCGCTAATCCACACTACATAATGGCGAATTCGTCGCCGAGGTTGGGCTTGCCGCCCAAAGGAGGTCCGGTGACACAACCGCGTGCCGCCGACGATTTCGAGGTGATCCGCGAGCGCCTGGAAGAATTGCGCCGCGAGCGTGAGCAAATCGAAAACGCCAACAAAACCGACGACACCACCCCTGCGCCGGAAGGCGAGGACGACGCGACGGACACGGAAGCCGAGCGCGAAGCGCGGCGCCAAGGCGCGCCGCCGGCCTGGGTCCCGACGATTTTCCTGCCGCAGCCGACCGACTAGCAGCTGATCAGCCGGCCTTGGCAGCCCGCCGCAACGCCTGCGGCGGCTGGCCGAAAGCGCGGATAAAGGCGCGGCGCATCCTCTCGGGGTCGCCGAAGCCGGTGTCGGCTGCGACGCGCTCGATCGGCTCGGAGCCACTCTCCACCTGTTCGCGCGAGGCTTCGAGGCGCAGGCGCTCGATCGCTTTCGCCGGCGTCGTGCCGGTCTCGGCGACGAAGGCGCGGGCGAAATGGCGCGGGCTCATCGCCGCGCGATCGGCCAAGCGCTCGACGGGGAGCCGTTCGTCGAGCCGCTCGCGCGCCCAGGCGAGCAGCGGCGAGAACCGGCTGCCCGGGCGATCGGCCTCGAGCAGCGCCGAGAACTGAGATTGCCCGCCCGGGCGGCGGTGGTAGACGACGAGCTGCTGTGCCGCCCGCTTGGCGACGGCCTCGCCGAGATCCTCGGCGACAAGCGCCAGCGCGAGATCGATCCCAGCGGTGATACCGGCCGAGGTCCACACGTTGCCGTCGCGGATGAAGATGCGGTCGGGCTCGACGCGGAGTTGTGGGTAGGCGCGGGTAAATTCGGCGGCGCGGGCCCAGTACATCGTGGCGCGGCGGCCATCGAGCAACCCCGCCGCGGCGAGAACGAAAGCGCCCGAGCAGACGCTGGCGACCCGCCGCGCCCGCCCGGCAGCGGCGCGGACATACGCCAAAGTCTCGGCGTCGGCTGACGCTTCGCGCGTGCCCCAGCCGCCAGCGACAATCAGCGTGTCGAGCGGGTCGGCGGTGAAGCCCCCGGCAATCAGCTGCATCCCCGAAGAGCTCGTCACCGGCCCGGCGGCGCGCGCGATTACCCGCAGCCGGTAGGCGGGCGGCGCGGTCGCGTGTCCGGCGGCCTCGAACGCCGTTATGGGGCCGGCCGCGTCGAGCAGCTGGAAGTCCGGAAAGATCAGGACGGCGATGGTGCGCATGGCATTAAATAAGGGAAATAGTACCGGGCGGGCGCGGCGCCACGGACAATGCCATCAAGGACGAGGCTTTTCTGCGCGAGTTGCGCCGGCTCGCCGGGACGGCGCGGTTTGTGACCTCGGTGTGTACCGGGTCCCTGGTCCTCGGCGCGGCCGGGCTGTTGCGCGGCAAGCGCGCCGCCACCCATTGGGCCTGGCGCGATCTCCTGGTGCCCTTCGGCGCTACCCCCGATTCCAGCCGGGTGGTGCGCGACGGCAATGTGATTACCGGCGGCGGCGTCACCGCCGGGATCGATTTCGCGCTCAGCGTCGTCGCCGAGCTCGCCGGACCGGAGACGGCGCAAGCGATCCAGCTTGGGATCGAATACGCGCCGGCGCCGCCCTTCGACGCCGGCACCCCGGAAACCGCACCGCCCGCCATCCTGGCGCGGGTACGCAAGCGCATGATGGGAATGGCGGCGCAACGGTGCAGCGCCGTCGAGGAGGCTGCTGCCCGACTCGCGGCGCGGTAAGCGAGGTCAGACGATGCTGCAGCTGCGGCCGAACTGCGAATGCTGCGACAAGGAGCTGCCGCCCGATGCCTTGGACGCGCGGATCTGCAGCTATGAGTGCACGTTCTGCGCCGACTGCGTCGAGAACGTGCTTGACGACGTCTGCCCCAATTGCGGCGGCGGGTTTGCGCCGCGCCCGGTCCGGCCAAAGACCGAACGCCGGCCGGGCGTCTTGCTCGCGCATCAGCCGGCTTCGACCCAGCGAGTTCATCTCAAATACGACCGCGCCGAGATCGCCGCGTTCTCAGCGCGGGTGAGGAACGTCCCGCCGGTGGATCGCTAGCGCGCGGGCGTGTGCTTGGCCAGGAACGCCTGAACCTTGGCCTTCGCCGCGGTCAGCGCCGGCTCGGTCTTCCACTCGACGACCAACTCGCAGCCCGGGATGAGCTTCGACAGCTCCTCGGAGATCGGCCAGGGATGCGCCTCGTCATGGCCGGCAAGGATCAGGCATGGCGCCTTGATCGTCTTCACGAAGTCGCGGTCGGCGCAATAGACGAAGCCGGCCGCGTAGAGATTGTTGTTGAAGGCGTCGAGCAACGGCTCGTTGACGTCGGGCCGATCCTTAACGGTCTCGACCCAGCCATTGAAGTTGGCGGTGCGGCCGGCCATCGGCCCGACGCGGCCGATCGGCTGCGCCAGCACCGCCGCCGCGACCCGCTCGGGGGCCCGCTTCAGCATGTTGATGATGAACGAGCCACCGATGCATTGGCCGTAGAGGTGGCATTTGTCGATGCGCAGATGGTCGAGCAGAGCGATGTGGTCGTCGGTGTAGGTATCCCAATTGTCCTGCGCCGATATCGGCGCGCGCGATTGGCCGCCGGCATTGCGCTGATCCATCGCGATGACGCGATAGTTCGCGGCGAATTCGGTGGTCGGGTTGATCGGCGCCGAGGGCTGGCTCCAGACATCGATTACCGAGCGCAGCCCGGCCGGCGCGAAGGTGAGGATCGGGAAGCCGCTGCCGAACTCCTCGTAATGGATATGAGCGCCATGATCATCGAAGCTGGGCATGTCAGGGGCTCCTTTCGCTAGCCGGCACGGCGTTGGCGCGCTTATGTCTTCTCGACATTCCACAAGAGAAACGCCGGGGCCGTGAGCACGCCCGTCAGGTTCTTCCGGAAAGCGGTCTTTGGCCGCCACTGGCCTGTCGGGATATAGGGAACGACCTCAAACGCGCGCAACTGGATCGCGTCCGCGAGCTTCTTGCGCTCATCGGGGCTCGTCGCGTTTAGCCATTTCGTTCGTAGTTCTTCGATCTTGTCGTCGGTGGGCCAGCCGAAATGACCTTTCTCGCCGTTGGTGCGCAGCGCTGGGTTTTCCGCCGGGTCAAGCAGATCCGCGCCGACCCAGCCAGTAGCGAAAACGCTCCACCCGCCTTTGTCCAGCGGCTCCTTGATGGCGCGACGGGTCACCAGCGTGCCCCAATCCATCGATTGCACCTCGACGTTGAGGCCGAGCTTTTTCATCAGATCGGTGACGACGAGCGCCTGAGTGTGCGAGACCGGCTGGTCGACGGCGTCGAGGACGACGATTTTCTCGCCCTTGTACCCGGAGTCGGCGACCATCTTTTTCGCCTTGTCCCAGTCGCGCGGCCCGGTTAGCGCCTGCGAGCCCGCATCGCTGGCGCTCGGCCCGCCGCAGGCGAAGAACGATGGGCAAAGCTCCCAATTCGCCTTGTCCCCGGCGAGCGCGGTGAGGAAATCCGCCTGGTCGGTCACCGCCATGACCGCCTGCCGCAGCTTCTCGTTATTGAAGGGCGGCTGGAGGTGATTGAACTTGACCATGATCGGTGAGGGAAGCGCGTCGGCCGGCTGCACGACGATGTCGGGGTTTGCGGTGAGCACCGGCAGCACATCGGCTGGCGGGTTTTCCCACCAATCGGCCTCGCCGGCATTGAGCGCGGCAGATTTCGTCATCGCATCGGGGATATAGAGCCACTCGACCCGGTCGACTTTGACCACCTTGCCGCCCGAGGCCCAGCTCGGCGGTTCCTTGCGCGGCACATAGTCGGTGTTCTTGACATAGACCACGAGGTGGCCCGGCTGGAACTCGTCCTTGACGAATTTGAACGGGCCGGAGCCGATCGCTTCGGTGATCTGGGTAAAGGGGTCGGTGTTGGCGAGGCGCTCCGGCATCATGAACGGCGCCAGGCTCGATACCTTGGCGAGCGCGTCGATCAATAGCGAGAACGGCTCCTTCAGTTTGATCGAGAAGCTCTTCTCGCCGTCGGGCTTGATCTCGTCCAGCACCAGCGCCAGTGACTGACCATGGGTGTCGCGCGCCATCCAGCGCTTCACCGAGGCGACGCAATCGGCGCCGCGGACCGGGCTGCCGTCATGGAAGCCGAGCCCGTCGCGCAGGGTGAAATGATAGGCGAGCTTGTCGGGAGAGACGGAGAAGTCGCCGACCATCTGCGGATGCGTCGCGAATTCCGCGTCCATCGCGAACAACGTATCGAAAACCATATAGCCGTGATTGCGGCTGATATAGGCGGTGGTCCAGATTGGATCGAGCACGCGCAAATCCGATTGCGCGATGAAGCGCAAGGTCTTCTTGTCCGCGCTGCTCTGAGCGCGGGCGCGCGGCGCGGCGGCAAGCAAGGCCGCCGACGCTGCGGTGGTGTTGAAGGCGCGGCGGGTCAAATTGCGCATGATCGAATTCCTCCGGTCCAACGGCGGTCCGATATCGCCGAGCAAGAACTGCACCATTCCGTGACCGGCATAGCTCTTGCGTGGCCTCCCAGCATGACCGCGTTTCGCGGTGTGAGTGCGCAAAACTATAGCGTAAGGTCGCCGCCACGACCAAGGCGAGCGGGAGACGGCATGAAGAGGCTCCGGCGCGGGGTGCGGGCGGTGATCGCAGCGGGGATGCTGACCGCTTTATTTTTGCCGGTCTGCGGTTGGGCGCAGGCTCAACAAACGACCTTGCGGTTCATCCCGCAAGCCGATCTGCGCAGCATCGATCCGATCTGGACCACCGCCTATGTCACCCGCAATTTCGGCTACATGGTCTTCGACACCTTGTTCGCACTCGACAAGGATCTGAAGCCGCAGCCGCAAATGGTCGATCACTGGTCGGCAAGCAACGACCAGCTAACCTGGCGCTTCACACTGCGCGATGGGCTCAAATGGCATGACGGGCAACCGGTACGGGCCGCCGATTGCGTCGCCTCGATCGAGCGATGGGGTAAGCGGGATCCCTTCGGTCAGAAGCTGATGGAGTCCGTTGCATCGATCACCCCCGACGACGACAAGACCTTTACGATCGCGCTCAAGACACCGTTTCCGCTGATGCTCAACGCACTCGGCAAATTGTCGAGCAATGTCCCGTTCATGATGCCGGAGCGGCTCGCCAAGACCGACCCGTTCCAGCAGATCCCGGAAGCGATCGGTTCGGGGCCGTTCAAGTTCGTCAAGGCGGAATGGGAGCCGGGGCACAAGGCGGTGTTCGTCAAAAACACCGACTATGTGCCGCGGGCGGAGCCGCCAAGCTTTGCCGCCGGCGGCAAGGTGGTGAAAGTCGACCGCGTCGAATGGCTCTATATCCCCGATAGCGCGACCGCATCGGCCGCGCTCAATGCCGGCGAAGCCGATTGGTTCGAACAGCCTCCGTCCGACCTGGTGCCGGTCTTCGCCACGAACCCGGATGTCGTCGTCACCACGGTCGATCCGCTCGGTAATATGGGCGTGCTGCGTTTCAACCAGCTGCAACCGCCCTTCGACAATTTGAAGATGCGCGAGGCGGTGCTGAATCTGGTCGACCAGAAGGACTACATGGAGGCCGTCGCCGGCGATCCGAAATACTGGAAGACGTGCTACGCGCTGTTCATTTGTGGCACGCCGCTGGCGACCGATGCCGGCGCCGATGCGCTCGAACACGCGCCCAATTTCGCCAAGGCGAAGGCGCTGATCGCCGAAGCCGGGTACAAGGGCGAGAAGATCGTCCTGCTCGACGCTACCGATCAGCCGATCGTCCATGCTCAAGCGTTGGTGACCAACGCGGTGCTGACCAAGGCCGGGCTCAACGTCCAGGTCGACGCCAACGATTGGGGCACGCTGATCACCCGCCGCGCCTCGAAGGAGCCGATCGACAAGGGCGGTTGGAACCTCTTCCACACCTGGACCTCGGCGCCGGACATGCTGTCGCCGGCGCTCAACGGGCCTCTTCGCGCAAACGGCGCCAAAGCCTGGTTCGGCTGGCCCGACGATCCCAAGCTCGAAGCGCTGATCGATCAATGGTTCAAGGCGCCTGATCTCGCGGCGCAAAAGGAGCTGGCCAGCGCCATCCAGGTCGAGGCCTACACCAACGAGATCGATTACGTTCCAACCGGCCTGTTTCAGGTACCGACCGCTTACCGCAAGAACGTGAGCGGGATCATCATCGCCCCGGTCGTATTCCTGTGGAACGTCGAGAAGAAATGATGCCTCCGGCTCTCATCCGAAGGCGCTCCACTTCCGGGGCGGGAACAAGAGGCTAGCGCATGCTCGCCTATGTCGTGCGGCGCATTCTCGCGACCATACCGGTGATGGTGGTGGTCGCCATCTTCGTCTTCGCACTCCTGCATTTGAGCCCCGGCGATCCGGCGGCGATCATCGCTGGGGACAGCGCGACCGACACTGACATCGCCCGCGTCCACGCCCAGCTCGGGCTTGATCGCCCGTTCTATATCCAGTTCGCCAGCTGGGCCTGGGGCTTGCTGCACGGCGATCTCGGCATCTCGATTTTCACCAACCTGCCGGTGATGAAGCTGATCGGGCAGCGGGTCGAGCCGACGATCGCGCTGACCGTCTCGACCCTGATCGTCTCGGTCTTGGTGGCGATCCCTCTCGGCATCCTCGCGGCGGCGAAGGCCGGGACCTGGGTCGACCGCGTGGTGATGGTGTTCGCGGTACTCGGCTTTTCGGTGCCGGTATTCGTCCTCGCCTACATACTGATCTACGTTTTCTCGATCGCGACACACCTGTTGCCGGTGCAGGGCTATGTCGGTCCAAGTGACGGGCTGCGCCCCTTCCTGTCGCATCTGGTAATGCCGAGCATCGCGCTTGGCTTCGTCTACGTCGCGCTCATTGCGCGCATCACCCGGGCGAGCAT
>DATNJF010000225.1:0-11130 GCA_035604035.1 Allostellaceae bacterium
CCTCTCGGGATTGACCCGGGCGTTTTTCTACGCGGGTGGCCGCAGCGTGATGGCGACGCATTGGCCCGTCCAGTCCGAGGCGACGGTTCGTCTGACGACCCTGACCTTCGACAATTATGCGAAAGAACCGCTACTTGGTAAGGCAGATGCGCTCCGAAAGGCCCAGCTCGCGCTGATGGACGATCCCAAAACCGCGCATCCGATCTTCTGGGCTCCGTTCGTGCTCGTCGGTGACGGTGGCGGAACACAATCCCAGTGAATAACTCGCACTAACCGGCGGGGGCGCGGTCCGCAAGTGGCTGTGTGGGTCGAACCCGGTGGGCTGCTCGCGGCTCAACGAACGGGTGCTATCGGCGCAGAGCCAACACCGCCGACAGAAATCGGGAACGACCGAATTCCACCCGTAACCGCCCGCTCGCGGCCGGACGATCCGTCCAGCGAACGCCCTATCCCGGGGCGGACTACCGCATGCGCGAGCCGGGGTCCATCCCGAGATAGACCCGGCCGCCGATCGGGTACCACTCCGGCGCCAGGGTCACCGTCTGCCCGACCGTGTGCAGGTCGCGCCAGCATTCCGCCAGCCGGCTCTCGCGCTTGAACGAGGTGCTGCCGCCATGGCGATACATCAAATCCATCGCCTCGCGCGCGCAGTCGGCGGCATAGGTCGAGGCGAGCCGGCAGCGGGCCCGTTGCTCGAGCGTCGTCTCCCCGCCGGCCGCGATGGTGTTCCACAACTCGGTGAGCATCACGCTGCGGTACGCTCGTCCCGCGTTCAAGATCGCGTCGGCCCGACCGACCGCGTCCTGCACCTGCGGGTTGTCGCACAGCATGAAGGTGCGGCCGCGCGGCGTCTTGCCGCCGGCAAGCTCGATCAGCGCGTCGATCCCGGCGCGCGCGATGCCGGTGATGACCGCGCTGTGGTGCGGCCCGATCCAGCATTGCGTCGGCAGCTGGTAGGTCACGCCCGGCCAGCGCTCCCACTGGTTGTCGAGCGGCACGCCGGCGTGGATCATCGTCCGCCGCTCCGGCAGGAACACGTTCTCGACCGTCCAGTCGAAGCTCCCGGTGCCGCGCAGCCCGGCGACGTCCCAACTCCCCGGCACGATCTCGGCCTCGGAGCGAGCGAAATAGCCGCGCCAGTAGGCCAGCTTGCCCGCGGCGTCGAGGCGCGGCTTGCCGTCGTCGAGGATCTGGAAGCTGCCCAGCATCCACGACGCTTCCGGCGAGCCGCTGCCGAAACTCCAGCGCCCGCTGACCCGGTAGCCGCCCTCGACTGCCGTGCCCTGCCCGCCGCCCTGCACCGCCGTGCCGGCGCCGGGGGTGCTGGCCCCGCCCGCGTAGAGCTCGTGGACCCCCTCGTCCGGCAGCCCAAGCGAGATGAGCTGGACGATGCCGTTATTGGCGAGGTTCCAGCCGACCGAGCCGCAGCCCTCGGCCATCAGCTCGACGACGCGCAAATAGGTGAGCGGATCGGCCTGAAGTCCGCCCAGCGAGCGCGGGATCGTCATTCGGTAGAACCCCGCCGCCTTCATTTGCTCGACCAAGGCTTTCGGGAAGCGCTGCTCGCGCTCGAGCTGTTCGTGGTATTGGCGCAGCTGCGGCTTCAGCGCCGCGGCCGCCTGCACCACCGGCTGCGCCTCGACATCCACCGGCAAGCGCGCATCGTCGAAGATCGTGTTCGTGTCCATGTTCTCCTCCGCGGCGTCGAGCCTAGCATGCCGCTGTGGGGTGGATAAGCCCGGCGCAAGCGGGGCGCCATCCACCGCCTTAAGTCGTCATTCCGAGATCGTCCAACGGACGAGACCCGGAATGACGATCGAGAAGGTATTACCTATCCCCACTTCGCCTGGCTACCGACCGCGGTGATCGTGATGTGGCCCATCGTGGTGTTGGCCTTGGCGCCGTGCCAATGCCGCTCGCCGGCCTTGATGTGGACGACATCGCCGATATTGATCTCCTGCGGCGTGCCACCCTCGACCGCGACCATGCCGGAGCCCGAGGTCACCACCAGGATCTGGTCGCAGTTGTGAGCGTGCCAGCCGGTTGTGCAGCCCTGGCTGAAATTCACCACGCTGCAATTGTAATTCGGGGAATCCCCGGCCTCGATGATCGTCTGCCGCGACCGCGACACCGGCCCCGTCCACCCTTCGATCCGATCGGCGCCTTCCACCGGCAAATCCGGTATGTTTTTCAGCGTGACCACCTTCATGGCGTCTCTCCTCCTGTTGGCAGCAGCACGCTATCCCAAATCCGCGAGGAACCGTAGCGCCGTAAGGCGGAACCGCTTATGCACGGCCCGCGGGTGGACGAGCCCGGCGACCGGAGAAATCCGCGTCAGGTGCAGCGAGATGGGGAACATTTCGCCGCCCATCTGGCCCGACCGGCAATCTTCGGTCTGGCTGGACCGCTAAGTTCAGAGAGGACGCAAGCAAGACCCTAGGTTTGCTTGAAGAGGCGTGCGGCGTTGTCCCAAAAGAGTTTGCGCCTCGTGTCTGGTTTCAGCGTCGACCATTTCAAGATATTGTCGATAGAATCGGGAAACTGACATTCCGAATGCGGATAGTCGGAGGCGTACATCAGCACGTCGTCACCGAGAAAGCCGGTGACACTGTTAAACATGTCCTCGCCTTCCTGCCGCTCGATCGAGCAGAAGAAACGCCCGCTCTTTAGGTAATCCTCCGGGTGGTGCTTCAGCGTGGCGGTGCTGCCGACATAGTCGTACTGCTCGTTCATCCGCCTTCCCCAGAACGGCAGCCAGCCGAAACCGCATTCGAGCACGCCCATCCGCAGGGTCGGATAGCGATCGAAGATGCCGCCGCCGATAAACGAGGCGACAAAGCGCATCGCGCCCCACGGGTGGGACGCCATGCGGCCCAGAAAGATGTTGTCCCAGACGTCCTCGTACCCCGGGTAGTACGGGGGGTTCTAGGTCGAGCTATGGTGCACGATCGGCAGGCCATGATCCTCGGCGGCCCGCCAGACCGGTTCGAGGTCAGGGTGGTCAGCCGGGATATCCCGGCCCAGCGATGGCTTGACCGCGACCGCCCACGAGGAGTTGCCCCACTCCCGAATTTCCCGCACGGCTTCGTCGACCGCGTGTCCCGGGGCCATGATCAGACCCTTTAGCCGGGTCGGGGCCTGACCGCAGAAATCGGCCATGTGCCGGTGGTAGGCGCGGATCATACCGACTTCGAGCGCGGGGTCGTCGAGGCCGACGACGCTCACCCACGAGCTGGGGATCAGGAAATGGACGTCGGCACCCTCGTCATCCATGTCCTTGACCCGGTTTGCGGCCAGATCGTCCTGCACCCCTGGACGCGGGAGCTTGCTGCCCCGCCAATTCGACTCGCGGCCGCTATGGGTTTCGCGCGGCGCCGCCTCGCCGAGAATGCGCCGGTAGAATTTGGTGGCAACCCGGTAGTAGTAGAGATCCCCGGCGCCGTCCTCGCTGCGCCTGATCGGCACCCGGTAGGGCGCCAACTCGGCAAGCCGCGGCCGGAAGCCGGGATCGACATACCGCTCCAATACCTCCGCCGCGGGCAGGACATGGGTATCGGAATCATAGATGCGAAGCCCGTTTCTCACGTTCCGTCTCCCTGCTGCGCCCGTCGCTATTTTCGCCCGCGACCGCTTATCGACCACCCTTATCTAGCACAATTCGCGCCTAGCCAGGACCGCGCGGTCGGGGATGCCGCCGAGGAGATGAAGGCCGTTTCCGCCCGTAAAATTCCTTTCGCCATCGACCCCTCTCGACCCAAATCGGACATTTGCCGCTTCAGCAGGTGGGGGGGCGCCGGTCGGGCGTTAACCGTCCCCCTCGACAGGCTGACCATTGCCATCAGGTCGCCTGATTTGAGTGCGACAGATGGACCGCTCATATTGGCGAGGCACAAAGCTTGTTTAGCGCAATCTGTGACTATCGCTGGGCGAAATCGCTCGGCCGCGGAACCGTTCTGTGGCTGATCGCCGCTCTCGCTTCCTGTGCGACGCCGCCCACCGACCCGGCCGACCGCGCCGCTTTCGAGCAGAGAAACGACCCGCTCGAACCGCTCAACCGCGATGTCCTCGACGCCAATCAGTTCCTCGACCGCATTCTCCTGAGGCCGGCCGCCAAGGTCTATGTTTTCACCGTTCCCGAAGATGCGCGCGCGGCGATCCGGCACGTGCTCGACAATATGAAGGAGCCCACACTGGTCTTTAACAACGCACTGCAGGGGGAGTTTGGCCGGGCCGGCATCAGCCTTGGTCGCTTTGCGATTAACAGCACCGTGGGTTTCGGCGGCATCATTGACGTCGCCACCCTATCGGGGATCGAGCGTCAGCCGGCTGATTTCGGGCAGACGCTGTTCGTCTGGGGACTTCCGTCGGGACCCTATATTGTGCTGCCCATCCTCGGGCCGTCCAACCCGCGCGACGCGCTCGGCATGGCCGTCGATTCGTATGCCGACCCATTCACGATCCTGGCCGCCGCCCATGGCGTAACCGAGCTAACCACGGCCCGCTTGCTTGCCAATGGTGTCGATCAGCGCGCCCGGCTTCTCGACCTGCTGGACGATCTGGAAAAGAACTCGCTTGATTTTTACGCGCAGCTGCGAAGTCTTGCGCAACAACGTCGCGAGGCCGAGTTGCATCATGACGCCGCTCCGGCCGCTGCTCCTCCTGCCGCTCCACAGCCGGCGCCCACTCCGACGTCCCCTACGGACAACGATCCGGGCGGCGTTGCCCCACCGACGAGTCCGCTCCCCTCGACCGAACAGCCATAATCGCTGCGGCAGGAGACGTGACGATAGAAGAGCGTTGCTTCGAGTAGCCGGGCTACTAGAGCGACCTGTCCTCGACTTTGAGGCTGTGAAGCCCAGCCAAAATGAGACCTCCCTGCAACCGGTTGATATGGATCAAAGTCGCCGGTTCCAGCGTCCAGCAAGCTCAGTGCGTCGTTGAGTAGGTGCAAATGATCGGCTGTCCCTCATCTCCGCGGGTGTACGCGCCCCATTCATGCCGCTGTTCCGCAAGCTCGCCGGAGTCGGACAATGAATGATGCGGCCACAATCGCCGCGGCGGATATTCATCAAGGCAAGCCGCCTCCTCTTGCGCCGAAGATTCGATCGCACCGGCGGCGCTATCTGCTTGTGGGTGCCTTGTTGCTGCTGTTCGCCGTCGCCGGCGCGGCATGGTGGTGGATTGCCAGCCGCAGCTCAGCCATGCACTACACGACGGCGCCAGTGACGAGCGGCACGGTGGCCCGTGCCGTTACCGCGACTGGGACGATCAACCCGGTGCTCACGATCATCGTCGGCACCGCCGTATCCGGCGTCATCCAGTCTCTCTCATGCGACTACAACACAAAAGTGACCAAGGGGCAGGTCTGCGCCAAAATCGATCCTCGCCTCTTTCAGGCGGTCGTCGACCAGGATACCGCGAACCTGGCGGTCGCTAAGGCTCAGCTGGCGAAGGACCAGGCAAACCTCGAATACACCAAGGCCAATTCCGGGCGCACCGCATTGCTGGCGCGGGAAAACTCTATCGCTCAAGACACTGCGGACCAGTCGCTGAGTGCCTACCACCAGGGGCAGGCGCAGGTCCTGCTCGACCAAGCGACGATCCAGCAGTGGCAAGCCCTGCTCGAGGGCGCGCAGGTCAATCTTGCCTACACCGATATCGTCTCGCCGGTGGACGGCACCGTGGTGTCGCGCAACGTGACGGAAGGGCAGACGGTCGCGGCGAGCCTCCAGACGCCGACATTGTTCCTGATCGCCACCGATCTTACCCAGATGGAAGTCGACACCAATGTCAGCGAAAGCGACATCGGCACCGTCAAGGAAAAGAACCCCGCGACCTTCACGGTCGAGGCCTATCCCGACCGGACGTTCGCGGGCAGTGTCGTCCAGGTGCGGCAGGCGCCACAGACGCTGCAGAACGTGGTGACCTTTGACGTCGTTGTCGACGTCGCCAACCTCGACCTAGCGCTGATGCCGGGGATGACAGCCACGACCAGGGTCATCACCGCCCAGCGCGACAACGTCATTCGGGTACCCGATCAGGCACTCCGCTATACGCCTGCCGATGCGCCCGCCACCGCGGCGGCGCCGCCTGCGGCCCCGACGACACGCATGGGCGCGCTCTGGGTATTGACTGGCGACAAGCCCGTCCGCGTTGCCGTGACGCTCGGGCTCGACGACGACACCTATACCGAGATCGTTGGCGGCGAGCTGAAAGTCGGCGATCAGGTCATCCTCTCCGAACAACGCGGCGGCGGGAATGTAAAGCCAGCCGTCCCGTTGCCGCGGCTGTAGCGCGACGGCACCGGAAATGTCCGACGCGGTCATCCAGATCGAAGGCGTGACCCGAACCTATCACGTCGGCGACATCGACGTTCACGCGCTCGCCGGCGTCGACTTCACCGTCGAGCGCGGCGAGTTCGTGGCCATCATGGGATCGTCCGGTTCCGGCAAATCGACCCTGATGTCGATCCTCGGCTGCCTCGACCGTCCCTCCACCGGACGCTATCTGCTTGACGGCATCGACGTCGCGGGTCTCCCGGAGCCCGACCTTGCCCGCATCCGCAGCGAGCGGCTGGGCTTTGTCTTCCAGATGTTCAACCTGCTGTCGCGCACGAGCGCGGCGGAGAACGTGGCCTTGCCGCTACTCTATTCGGATGGCGGAAAGTCCGGGAGCAAGACGCGTTTTGGCCGCGCGCAGGAGGCTTTGGACCGTCTCGGGCTCGGCGATCGCGCGGGAAACACGCCGAGCCAGCTTTCGGGCGGCCAGCAACAGCGGGTGGCGATCGCGCGCGCCTTGATCAATTCGCCGAGCCTGCTGCTTGCCGACGAGCCGACCGGAAATCTCGACACGCGCACCTCGCACGAGATCATGCAGACGCTGACGCAGCTCAACCGCGAAGAAGGCGTCACGATCGTCCTAGTGACGCACGAAACCGACATCGCCGCCTACGCCAATCGCATTGTGACGATGCGCGATGGCCGCATCCTCACCGACGAACGCAAGCAATCCAGTATCCCCGCGCCACCGCCAGCGGCAACGGACTTGTCGATCTTTCACCCGCATTCACCCGCCGAAATGGCGACCAGCGCGCCGCTTTCCTGGGCCTTCGGCCTGATGATCCTGGCGGCGGCGGCGCAGGCGCTCGCGCGCAACAAGATGCGCTCGGCGCTCACCATGCTCGGCGTCTTTATCGGCGTCGCCGCGCTGATTGCGATGGTGGCGATCGGGCAAGGCGCCAACGACGCCGTGGCGAAGCAGCTCGCAAGCCTCGGCACCAACCTACTCGTCGTCGTCCCGGGCGCGGTGACGAGCATGGGCGCCCGCGGCGGGACGGGCAGCGCCTCGACCTTGACCGTTGTCGATGCCCAGACGATCCAGCGCGAGGACCAAGCGGTCGGGCAGGTCGCTTATCTGATCCGGCAGTCGGGCCAAACCGAATTCGCCAGCGAGAACTGGACGACCACCATCCAGGGCGTTACCCCAAACTACCCGCCGATCACCAATTGGCAGATCGCTGCCGGGCGCGGCATCAGCACCGAAGACGAAAGCGACGCGGCGCTCGTGGCGGTGCTCGGCCAGACCGTCCTTAGCAATCTTTTTGCGCCCTCGGACAATCCGATCGGTTCCGTCATCCTGGTCAAGGGCGTGCCGCTGCGCGTTATCGGCACACTTGCCGCCAAAGGCCAATCGACCTATGGCCAGGATCAGGACGACCTCGTCATGGTGCCGTTCAGCACCGCCGAGGCCAAGGTATTGGGCGTTGCCGCGCCGACGCAAACGGCAACGACCAGCGCGATCTTTCTGCCGCAGCCCAACCCCTACAACATCCAGCCGCGCCTGACCGGCTTCGTCAACCAGATCTATGTCCAGGCCCGGGACCCGACCCAGGTTCAGGCGGCGCTCGCACAGGTGACCGCGACATTGGTGCGCCGGCACCGCATAAGGCCAGGGGACGTCAACGACTTCGCCGTGCGTAACCTTAGCCAAATTGCGACTGCCGCGGAGGGCAGTAGCCAGGTTATGGCGCTATTGCTCGCGGCCGTGGCGTCGATCTCGCTGCTCGTCGGCGGTATCGGCATTATGAACATCCTGCTGGTCTCGGTGACCGAGCGCACGCGCGAGATCGGCTTGCGCATGGCGATCGGCGCGCGCCGCCTGCACGTGCTGCTGCAGTTCCTCACCGAAGCCGTGTTTCTAAGCCTTGTCGGGGGCGTAGCCGGCATCGTCTTCGGTGTCGGTGTGTCGGAGACGATCTCTCTCGTCGCGGGTTGGCCGACACCGATATCGCCGACCGCGATCTTTGGCGGGTTCGCCTTCTCCGCCGCGGTTGGTATCTTCTTCGGCTATTACCCGGCGCGCAAGGCGGCCCGCCTCGATCCGATCGAGGCGCTGCGCTACGAGTGACGCGCGTGGATGCTGAATGCCTTACGTCGCGCGCTCGCCACCAGTTCACCACGGCTCGGCGCAGGGTCGGCGCGGTGCACCGGCGGACCGCCGCAAATCCAGCCGGTCAGACGTAGGCGAGATCTGCCGCGGCGAGCTGATCGAGGCGGAGGAAGCTCGCGCCGCGGCGTTGCAGCTCCCTGATCCCGGCGACCACGCCGGGGCCACTCGGCCGATCCGGTTGATTGATGTGTGCGACGATAACCTCACCGTTCGTCGCGTTGGCGATGCGGTCCGTGACGCTGCGGGCTGGCAGCGAGGCGCCCCCATCGGCGTTGAGCGAATACCCGGCGATGCCGAAGCCAAGCTCCTGGATCGCCGGCATCGCGGATGGGCTGTAATAGCCGGCTGCGGCGCGATACCAGCGTGGCGCCATACCGGTCGCGGCGACGATGGAGGCTCCGCCGTCCGTGACCTCGCGCTGCACCGCGGCAAGATCGCCGGCGACCGGAATGCCGAAGATACTGCGCTGGCCGAGGACGGGCGGGATATGTCGCTCGCCGTGGTTCTCGATGCCGAACAGATCGCGATGCGCCAACAGGAACGCCAGGCCGGCCGGGTTGCGACGCAGCCAAAGCTCGGTCACGAAAATCGTCGCGGGGATACTGCTTTCGACCAGTGCCGAGGCGATCCGCTCATCGAACGCGCCCGGGCAGGCATCCAGGGTCAACGCAACCGTCAGGCGACCTGGCGGCGGGTTCGCCAGGCGCATGCGCGGCTCGACCGGCTCGTCGCTTGCCATCGCCGCGCGGGCAGGCGCCAACGCCAACGGTAGAATAGCGGGCGCTGCCAGCAAGGCCCGGCGCGATAGGCAGAGGCGGCACATCCTCGAACGACTCCAGCGGCAGCGTCGGCTGCGTCATGACTTGTGGCATAACGCGGGCCCAGTGAGGAGGCCAACCCAGACGATCCCGCAGTGTACAACGCAATCGGCATCCCTCCTTCGACGCCGCTCGGACGAAAGGTCGGCAGGGGGCGTGAACAGGTCCTGGCTCTGCAGCCAAACCAAGCGCCAGATACACGCCCGCCCGAAGTGACCGAGGCTAACTCGTCACGCAGCTCGAACGACGCTGAGCACGACGCCCTTGCCCCGCACTTCCGCCTCCTCGAACTCCGCGGCGGCAATCGCCCGGTCGAGAGCGGCACGCAGCTCCTTGGCCGTCTCGAGGGTCAGCTCGATCCCCGCCCGCGCACCGGGGTCGAGGTCCGTGTTGATGAAGTCGAGCGTTATGACGTCGCCCAGCGGCGCATGGCGCGCGTGGTCATAGGCAACCACCGCCTGCGATAGCGGGAACCATTCGTCCCCGCGCTTTGCCATGCCCTCGGCGCGGGCGATCTCGATGATGGATGTGCACATATCCAGGCCTCCTACTTCGCCAGGTATTTGCCGAAGAAGGCCCATATCTTGCTCCAGCCATCCATCGCCTGCTCGGGCCGATAGAGCGGCCGGTGCCAATAGAAGAAGCCGTGGCCGGCACCGTCGTAGCGGTGGAACTCATAATTCTTGCCGTGCTTCTTGAGTTCGGCCTCGTGCTGGTTCACCTGCTCGGGGCTCGGTGCGCGATCCTCATTACCGAACAGGCCGAGCAGCGGGCAGCTGAGGTCCTTGGTCATATCGATCGGCGCGACGGGCGTCTTGGCATTGAGCTCCTCCTTGCCCATCACCACGCGGCCACCCCACTGTTCGACGCAGGCATCGATGTCCTTGCGCTGGCAGGCATAGATGAACGCGTGCCGGCCGCCCGAGCAGGAACCGATGAGACCAACCTTGCCGTTGTTATCGGGCTGCGCGCGCATCCACTTCACGGCGCCTTCGGTATCGCCGACCATCTGCGCGTCGGAAATGCCGCCGTCGGCGCGCACCTTGGCGGCGATATCGTCAGGGTTGCCGTCGCTGCCGCCACCCTCGCGCTCGTAGAGGTTGGCGCAGATCGCGAGATAGCCATGATGCGCGAACCGACGCGTCGTCTCGATGTAGAGCTCGCTCCAGCCCGGGAGATGGTGGATCAGCACGACGCCCGGAAAGGGGCCAGGACCAGCTGGCCTCGCCACGTAAGCCGTTATCGGTGTTCCTTTGTCGCCTTTGATGGTCACATTCTCGCAGGTCATGCCTCGGTAAAACGACATCGATCTTCCTCCTTGGGCGTGGGTCTTGGGCCTCCATCGGGCCATCGAAGCGCCGCCGTCATCGACAAGCGGGGTGAATTCGCTTTGCGACCAGAGCGCGTCGCACCGCCAGTATTCAACGATCGCCTACTGGGCGCAACAAGAGGCCGGTGTTGGACGTGATCCGCGACCACAAGGTGGTCTTTACCAGGCAACAGCCACATCATCTCGCTCAAACATGTGGCTCGTAATTGGGCGGATGCGATTGGTCATGTCGCGGGCCCGCCGGCCAAGGGCCGGACCCGTGGGCCGGGGGTGGCGCCAACGGAAGGCGCTCTGCTTTTCCGCCTTACGCTGGCTACGTCCGCCATCGGACCCACAACAGCCGTTCGATGCGGCGAACGATTTCGTCTGGTCATGCCGCCAAGCGGACCTTCGCGCTGATGGCTTCGGACGTTGCAATCGGGTGTTTCCAGTCATTCCCAAGCTTCCCCGCATGTGCTGCTCACGCTTCGAAACGGCTTTCTAGTGGATAAATTCAGACGGAAGAGTCCTGGAAGAATGGCGTAAATCTGCGGA
>DATNJF010000226.1:0-3205 GCA_035604035.1 Allostellaceae bacterium
ACTCGGCACGCGGCTCGGGACACATGTACCCGGCGGTGACCGCGACGCTGCGCACGCCGCGCTCTCGAGCAGCCTTGGCGACGTCGATCGCGTACTCCATGAACACGGTCGGATCGTTGTAGGTGTAGGCAACGCTCGCGCAGCCGAGCCGCTCGGCGGCGGCGGCGAGCACCGTCGGGCTCGCGCGATCGGCGAGCGTGTCCATCTCGCGCGACTTGCTCATGTCCCAGTTCTGGCAGAACTTGCAAGCCAGGTTGCAGCCCGCGGTTCCAAACGATAGGACCGCGCTGCCTGGCAGAAAATGGTTCAGTGGCTTCTTCTCGATCGGATCGATGCAGAAGCCACTCGAGCGGCCATAGGTGAAGAGCTTGACGCGCCCGGCCTGGACGCCGCGGACGAAACACAGGCCGCGCTGGCCTTCGTGCATTCGGCAGCCGCGCGGGCATACGTCGCACTGCAGCCGGCCGTCCGGCAGCGAGCGCCAGTAACGAGTGTCGACGACGGTGTCCGGGGCCTGGTATTCAGGCTGACTCATGACCGTCACGACCTCGCGGACCGGTGGGTCACTCGTCGAACCAGCCGCGAATCCGCTGGTACACTTGGCCCGGCCGCAGCAGGCCCAAATGGCTCGTGCCCGTGGCCGTCCACTGGTGTGATCGCGGGAAGGTCAGCTTGAGCCGCGAATCACGATGGTCCCCGAGCGCGCTTGGGATGGGAACGAGCCCGTCGCCGATCAGCTGGTCGCGGCGGGATGCCGGTGCATGCCCGATCGTTGCGGCGACTGTGTAGCACTGTACGCGTTTGGGGAGCGGCAGGGGGCGGCGCGACTCGGCGCGATTCGCAAAGCGGTCATGCCCCTTCCAGTCCTCGTCGAGCACGTAGCCGTGACGCAGATCCGTGATGCCTGCGCTCCGCACTTTCCCCAGAAGCGCGAACGGCGCAGTGTAGGGTGTCTGCTGCAAGAGCAGATCGAACCGATGGCCGGCACGCTCGAACGGGACGCCATGATGCGGTGTGCCGAGAAACACGAGTTTGCGCAACTTGCGGGGCCACGCGTGACCCGCCGCTGATGCATAGTGGTGGGCACTGCGTGCCACGAGACCACCCATGCTGTGCGCGAGGATGGACACCTCCTGGAGCGGGACGGGCCAGGCGGCGACCAAAGCTTCGAGAAGTTGCGCGAACGCGCGCCCGTTCGTCGAGATATGCAGGCCCGTGTTGTAGTGCAGATAAGCGGCCGTGTAGGACAGATCGCGGGCGAGTTGGGCGCCGTGGTCATGCCCGTCGCGCTGCCAGCGCCGGTCATTTCGGCAAAGCCCATGCACGAGTACCAGCGCCTTGGCGCTCGGAACCTCAATCGCAGCGGCGAGCCCCTCGCGCGTAAGCTCGAGCGGCTTCCCCTCGCGGCGCAGCTGCATCGCGACCGCGAGCGGATTACCGGTTTTGGCGAGGTAATCGCCTAGCACGCCGTTCAGCGCCGCGATCCAGGATTCGCGCGTGGGGGAGGACTCGATAGCGCCCAGCGCGGGCGCCACGGCGCCGAGCGCAAGGTCGATACCTCCGCCGATCACACGCGTGAGGCCGCGAATGCTCTTGTAGACGACCGAAGTAGTGCCGTTCACTACGCCGCCCACGATTGCGCCCGCGAGCCTTGTCGGTTTCTCTGCGATGTTGGTATGCATCGCCTCAACGAGCCCGGTGATGCCGACGATCGCATCGAGTACCATGCGGGATGCGCCGCGAAGATCAGTAACGTGGTTGCGAACCACCGTGGTCATTGACTCTCCTTCGTTCCGTGGTGCTCGCCGGGGTCGAGCGACCGAAAACGGCACGGTCGGCTTGCACGTTCCCCCCGGGTATTGGAGCGATGAACCACTCGGCGAGGCGGCGAAGTCCCGCATGCTGACCGCAGTGTTTGCATAATGGGGTAGAAAACGAGCAACAGCAATCGGAAAGCCGCTCCGCCGCGGGGGCTTTCACGCGCCTGCAGCCGCACACCAGTGAGCGGCGACGCGGCTCCTAGCGGCGCAAAGCGTTGCAAATCAGAGGATTCCGTCGCCGTGAAGTGATCACTGCGGTTTTCTGCGGGTTGACGCGATTGTCGACGGGCCTCTTAGCCAAAGCCTCGAACCAGGTAGCCAGGAAAATGGGAACTACAGGCCATGACATGGGTAATGGCTTCGCGATCGTATTCATCTCCCGATCGGTACGTCTCGAAAAACGCGTTGACCCGCAGTACCCGTTCCGGCATGGCATTTACCGCTTGCAATCCGACCGAGACACCGTAATTTGTGAAGGCAAACTTCACTCCGAGAGCACCGGGCTCGCGGCAAAAATAGCCGTCTTCCACCCACATCCGGTCGAGCATGCTCAGGCAACGCGTCTTTTGCCTCTTCGCCCAGCCTTCTTCGGGAAAGAACTGGGTCATCCAAAGCATCATGCCGAGGCCCAGATCCTGGGTGATCACCAGATCAGGGGCCGACCGGTCGATCAGCATGCGCATGTCGGAGATTTCCCGCGTCAGAGACTCCTCGTCCAGGAGGCGGTAGGCCACGTAGCCGTCGAATGCATCAAGCGCGCCGAACCCAGTGCCCGGATAAGGGTGACTCAAGTCCTCGCTCATTTTCCAGATGACGCCACGGCTCGGCAGAACAAAAGCATCGTGAATCTGACGCACGAGCGCCACTGCCTTGTGCCTATATTCCGGAAGAAGGCGGCCGAGGACGAAAAGTGCAAAGAGCCACTTGGTGAGGTAATGGAAATATTGGCCATCGCGGTCGGGCGCTTCACCGATTCGAATGCCGCGGGGACGGCCCAGTACGCGCTCAACCTCTGCAACAACCCATTCCGCCTGATCCAGATATCGGCGCTCCCCTGATTCGGCGTAGAGCGAGGCGAGCAGGACGAGGCCGAAGGCATCCGTCCACAGATACCTGGGTCCATTCGGCCAAATGCTTTCCGCACGCATCCAAGCCAGCTTGGCGAGGACATATCCTGTGTCGATGAGCGCGGTCATTGGCTGCCTCACAGGCCGAATGGATAGGTATCTGGAAGCCCCTCGAGCGCCGCGGTCTCCAGCGGACTGACGGCTTCGGTGTCATCGAACCAGATGTATTCGTCGAACTGATGGGGCAGATCCGCCTGAAAGTAGTGACTTTGCAGTTCGGTCTCCGGCCGGTAGATTACGCCGATGGCTCGCTCGAGC
>DATNJF010000227.1:0-8747 GCA_035604035.1 Allostellaceae bacterium
TGCTACTGGCTCGCCGCCCACGCCGATATCGACCCAACCCGGCCACGTCTCCGCCAGTGGTACAGCTCCGCCGAGCATTCGCCAGGCACAATACCTATAACGACTTTGATAACCAAGCCAAAGAACTGTAGAAACCATGACCTCATTTCTGTGAATGTTTTATGTATACCTTCGTCGAGTTGGCTAATCCTATTCTGGATGTGTAAATCGATAAGTACTGATCTGCATGGTTCCTTGTTGAGCTGATGTTCGAATGAATCTTTTTAACCGTACCAATAACTTGCGCCGACTTATCGACGTCAAACCTGTTCACTCGCTTTGTGGTTGACAATCTGGCGAGCCACAAACTACGCTGTGGTTGCATTTCCCCCGTCCTACCCGGACGGCGTTCAACGATCCGGGACGGCGCCCATCGACACGGCACTTACGCTTGGGTTGAAGAACGGCGCAGGTCCGTCGACAAGCGGCGCGTCACAATAAAACAATGTGGGGTTGGGTGCGGATGAAGTTGCGGATTACTTATGGTGTGGTTGCAGCGGCGCTGGCGCTAACGAGCGGCGCCGCCCTTTCTCGCTCCTTCGCTGCTGAGCTGTCGTCATTATCCCCGCCTCCTGCTGAAGCTCCAGACGTTACCGCACCAATACAAGTCGCCCCGGGCGCCAAAGCGGTCGCCCAGATCGCATCTGCGACGATGATCTTCATACCGACACCGGTTGAAGTCGCACCAATCGTACCAGCACCGCAGCCGAAGCTGACGGTCGCGGCCAAAGCCGCCAGTCATCACGCGGGAAAAGAAAAGCCGAGCAGACTGGCCGCGAACGCACGGCCGGCTAGCCACGCCAATCTCGTCAATACTGGCGAGGTCGGAGGGAAGATTATCAAAGTCCAGGCGATTGGTCCGTGCCTGCTCGGCCGCGCCGCGTGGTATGGCGGCCGCTATGTCGGGCGGCGCACCAGCAGTGGCGAACTTCTGGACCAGACCCACGCGACCGCCGCGCACCGCACGCTGCCGCTCAATTCGCTGGTGCGCGTGACCAATCTCAATAATGGCCGCTCGGTCGTTGTCCGCATTACCGACCGCGGCCCGGTCAGCGAACGCCTGCTTATCGATATGTCGCCGAGGGCGGCCGACGAGCTGGCGATGAAGACCGCCGGGATCGTGCCGGTGTCAGTCGAGCGGGTAGTCGAAGTCGCCGACGCCTCCAAGTAAAACTGCAAACCTCGAACCTTCTGTCATGTTCACGCGGTGAGTGCGGCTCTACCGCCGTGCCTCCGTGTGAAGCCCAACAAAACCAGCGGTTTCATGAGCTGTCGCGTTTTTGCAACTGTGACAGAAAGGCCACGCCCCGGCAGAAAAACTTGCAAACCGCAGGGGCTCAATTGACTTGAAATCCGGCCTCGATTGTATTCTTCGGTCATGCGCATCGGGTGCGCACTGTGATCGGCCAGGCCGGCAAAATAGTAGCCAAGACCACGGCCCTGCGAGTCCATAGCTCGATCACGGCGCACTCTCGATGCGGCTGAGCGAAGCGGTTCGGATGCTTGGGGATAGCCCTGCGGCGGAGCAGGACTCGGGGAGTGGGGGTGACGTGAGCGACCTGTGCGGGACGAATGTTGTACCGTTCCCGTTGAGGGTCCGGTCGAGGTCGATGCCCGCCAAGGCGTCGACCTCACCGAACCTCAGCGGGTATGAGTTCACCGAGGGCGAGCTTGCCGCGCTGTACCGCTGGTTCTCGGCGATGAAATATGCCTTTCCCGGCACTGAAGGGGTGATGATCGTCAGTCACAGCGATGGCTATTCGGCGGTCGGGCTTTATCACCCGGCGCGCGGCGTACCCAACTGCCTGGTCGCCAAACACGAAGTCGGCGGGGCGGTGCGGTTCTTCTGGTCAACTGAAACCGATCCGCCGCGACCGATCGACGATATTCGCGAAATCACTGACGCCCATATCAGGGCGATCGAGCCGCCGCGAGACGAAGAGGGCTGGCTCGACCCGAACGGTTGGATGGGGGTTTACGCGGCGCGAACGATCGCGACCGAATTGCAGGTTGTTTAACAATTAGTCTTATGTAACCTACGGGGGTATGTCCCCCGGCTCGCGAAATCCCCTGACGCGGACGCTCGACGGCTTGACCCTCGCTGTCGGGCTTTTTGTCGTCGGCTGTGGCTTCGTGCCGACTTCCGGCCCCACCGCCCACCAAGTCATCGACCAAAGCTCGCGTGACGGCAGCGCCCATTTCGAAATCGTCGGCATCGACAGCGCAGTCGTGGCCGGCCTGCTCGCCGCGCCAAAACCGAGCCTCTGCGACCGCTTTCCCCAGAAGGGCCCGCCGGCCGATCCGACGATCGGGGTCGGCGACAGCGTCGTCGTCACCATCTGGGAGGCGGCGGATGGCGGGCTTTTCTCGGGCCCGGCCAACGCCCCGAATGGCCCCGGCGCGCATAGCGTGACCTTGCCGCCGCAGCTGGTCGGCCGCGACGGCGCGATCAGCGTGCCGTTTGCAGGGCGCATCGCGGTCGCCGGGCATTTGCCGCTCGACGTCCAGCACGCGGTCGAGAAGCGCCTCACCGGCAAGGCACTCGACCCGCAGGCGATCGTCACCGTCGACAAGAGCATCAGCAACACGGCGACCGTCGAGGGCGAGGTGGTCAAGGGTGCGCTGGTGTCACTGTCGCCCAGGGGCAACCGACTTCTCGACCTGATCGCGGTGGCCGGGGGCACCAGCGCCCCGGTCTACGAGATCGCGGTGCGGCTGTCGCGCCGCGGGGCGACCGCGACGATCCCCATGGAGTCGCTCGTCGCCGAGCCGCGGGAAAACATCTACGCCGAACCCGGCGACGTATTGACCCTGGTGCGAGCGCCGCAAAGCTTCACTGTGTTCGGCGCGACCGGTCAGAATAACGAGATCCGGTTTTCCGGCCCGACAATGAGCCTCGCCGAGGCTCTCGCCAAGGCCGGTGGGCTGCAAGATTTCCGCTCGGACCCGGCCGGCGTGTTCCTGTTTCGCTACGAGAACCCGGCAGTAGTCGCCGCGCTCGGCCGCAAGCCGAGCGAGATCGCCCCGGATGGCCGCGTGCCGCTGGTCTACCGTCTCGATCTCAGCGACGCCAAGGCCTATTTCGCCGCCGAGCGGTTCCCGATCGAGGATAAGGACATCCTCTATGCCGCCAACGCCGACATGACCGAGCTGGAGAAATTCCTCGGGCTGATCAACACGCTGACCGCTCCGGTGGTGACCGGTGCTGTGGTCAAGAGCGCGACGCACTAGGAGCGTCAGCGGCGCGATGATCGCGCTCGATCTATCACGCTTGCTGTCGCGCGCCGGCGTCGCGACGCCGACCGGCATCGACCGCGTTGAGCTCGCCTATGCGCGGCATCTTCTCGCGGGCGGCAAGGAGTATCGCTTCGCGGCGATCAATGCGGTCGGCGCGATCGCCGCGTTGCCGCAGGCGGAAGCCGCGCGGTTCGTTGAAGCGCTGGAGGCGATGTGGCGCGATGGCGCGGCACCGGAAGAGGTGCAGAAGATCAAGGCGCGGGCGTGGCGGCTGCGCCGTGCCGCGTTGTTCGCCGTTGGGGCATTGCGGACACGGCTGCGCGAGGACACGAACCCGGTCTACTTGCTGGTGTCGCACAGTCATCTCGACCGTGCCCGCGGCATCGCCCGGCTCAAGCGAGCATCGGCCGCGCGCTTCGTCTGCCTGATCCACGACCTGATCCCGCTGGACTACCCGCAATACACCAGCCCGGCGCAGACTAGGCGGCACCGGCGCCGTATCAGCAAACGTCGCCGCGCTCGCCGACGCGGTGGTGGTCAATTCCGCGGCGACGCAGAGGGCGCTGACGCGTCGGCTGGAACGAGACCTGCCCGTCGCGGTTGCCCCGCTCGGCCTCGATCTCGCCGCCGAGCAACCGGCGACTGCCGAGCGGCCATATTTCGTCTGTCTCGGCACGATCGAACCGCGCAAGAACCATGCGCTGCTGCTCGATATCTGGCAGCGCCTGAAGGCCGACCATGGCGAGCAGGCACCGCGATTGCTGCTGGTCGGCCGGCGCGGCTGGGGTAGCGAAAAAATCGCCGCGCGCCTGCCCGGCTTTCGCCCGATTGTCGAAGAGCGGCCGGACCTGCCGGACCGGGCGCTGGGGCCGCTGCTGCGCGGCGCCCGCGCACTGTTGTTGCCGTCCTTCGCCGAGGGGTTCGGGCTCCCGGTGATCGAGGCGTTGGCGAGCGGCGTGCCGGTGCTGTGCAGCGACCTGCCGGCGCTGCGCGAAAGCGGTAGTGGGGTCCCTGACTATCTCGACCCCGGCGATGCGGCGGTATGGCGAACGGCGATCCTCGACTACGCCACCAACTCGCCACGGCGCGAGGCTCAGCTTGCCCGGCTCGCGCAATGGCGAGCGCCGCGCTGGGACGAGCATTTCGCCATTGTCGACCGCCTCCTCGTCGGGCTCACCGAAGCGCGCCGGCTTCCTCGATGACGATGCGTGCGGTTTCGCGCAGCTGCGCCTCGCTGTGCCCGGCGGTGACGAAAAACCGCAGCCGCGCGGCGCGCACCGCGGGGTAGAGGATCGGCGGCGCGTTGATGCCGCGGGCGAAGAGCGCCTGGGCGAGGCGTCCGGCGCCGATCGAGCTGCCGATGATGAGCGGCACGATCGCTGCGCCGATCGAGCCGCCAATATCGAGCCCGGCCTCGCGTAGCAGCCCAGCGAATAGCGCCGCGTTGCGGTTGAGACAGGTAACCCGCTCGGGCTCGTCGCGAAGGATGCGCAGCGCCGCGAGCGCGGCCGCGGCTAACGGCGGCGCGATCCCGACCGAGAACACAAACCCCGGCAAGGTGTGCTTCAGATAGCCGATCAGCGCGCCGCTCCCGGCGATGTAGCCACCAGTTGAGACGAGACTCTTGCTCAGCGTTCCCATCCAGATATCGACCTCGCCGGGGTCGATGCCGACGTGCTCGGCGAGACCGAAGCCGCGGTGGCCGAGCACCCCGAGCGCATGTGCCTCATCAACCATCAGCCAGGCGCGATGCCGCCGGGCGACGGCGACAAAGGCGGCGAGGTCGGGCGCATCGCCGTCCATGCTGTAATGACCCTCGATGACAATGAGCGCCTTGGCGTGGCGCGGCCGCGCCTCAGCAAGGGCCTTCTCGGCGGCATGCGGATCAAGATGGCGGAACGGCATCCGCCGCGCGCCGGAAAGCCGCGCCCCCTCGACGATGCTGTTATGGGCGAGCGCGTCGTAAACGATGACATCACCCGGTCCGAGCAGCGCCCCGATCAGCGAGACGTTGGTGGCATGACCGCCGACCAGCGCGACCGCGTCCTCGGCGGCGTAGAGCCGGGCGAGTTCGGACTCGAGCTCGCGATGGATGCCGCGCTCGCCCGACACCATGCGGCTCGCCGAGACGGTGGTGCCATAGCGATCGATCGCAGCCTTCGCCGCCTCGACCACGCGCGGATCGCCGTTCAAGCCGAGGTAGTCGTAAGAGGCAAAATTGCTGATCCGGCGCCCGTCGATTGTGGACTCAGCGCCGGCGATGCCGTCATGGACGCGGAAGAACGGATCGGCGATGCCGAGCTCGGCGGCGGCAGCCCCGATCACACGCAGCTCGCGGTAGCCGTCAAGCTGCGTCGGGTCGAGGCGTTGGGGCCGTTCGTCGGCTCCGGCCGACACGCCGAATCCGTTTAGGCGAGCGCCGGGTGCTTCCAGCCGAGCCATTCACACACCGCCCGGCCCATCACCAGCTCTTTGTCCTTGCCCTCCAGCCACGGCAATTCGTCGGTGAACATCGTCACGCATTGCCGGTAGGAACACGGCATGCGGGTGATGTCGGTGCCCCAGAAACAGCGGTTGGGGCCGAACGCATCGAAGATCTGCTTCAGGTAGCCGTGGATGTTCTTGTAGGGGTACGGCGCGCTCGAATAGCTCGGCGCCCCCGACATCTTGACCCCGACATTAGGCAGCTTGGCGAGCGCCAGCATCTCCGGCAGATCGGCCCAGGCCTCGTCGTCGGTGCCGCCGGCGCCGCCGCCATGGCGGCCGAGATGGTCGATATGGATTTTGAGGCCGGGATGGCTCTCGGCGATCTTGCCGAGTTCCTTCATACGGCCGCCGGCCAGGAGCCCGACAACGTAGCCCTGCTTCTCGCAAGCGCTCCAGAACCATTCAAGCGAACCATCGGTCCAGTAGCGCTTCTGATGCGGCTGGTTGAAGGTGAAACGGAAACCGAGCATGCCCGGCCGCGAACGCCAGTTGCGCACGATCTCTTCCTTGTTCGGCGCCTCCAAATCGAAATGGCCGAGGATGCAGAACTTATCAGGGTACGCCTTGACCGCCTCGACCGCCTGCACGTTGACCGCCTCGCCCAGCGATGAGGGCGGATGCAGCACCGCGGCATCGACCCCGGCCTCCTTCATCTCGGCCAGCGCGTCGTTGACGTCGTAGGTCGGGATCTGCCGGTGGTGCGCCGACATTTTGCCGTTTTCCCAGATGTGGATTTGCGAGTCGACGATCAGCATGGGGTTCCTCCGCGGGGGTTTGTTGCGGCTAGGCTAAGCCGGATCGCGGGGCGGCGCCATCATGCCATCCCGCTATAGCCGCGATAGAAAACCGGCATTTTGAATATCGCCGCGGCGCTCCTACCTTTGCGCCAAAGCAAGAGGAGCGCGGATATGCGGTTTGGACTCTTCGGCAGCGCCCAGGCGAAACGCCCCGAGCCGGGCGCCGAGCTGACCGATAGCAGCCAGGGTTTCCGCGAGTGGATCGAGAACAATGTCGAGGCTGAGGCTCTGGGCTTCCACTCGACCTTTGTCGTCGAGCACCATTTCACCGGTTTCGGCCAGGTCTCGGCGAGCCTCAACCTCCTCACCTGGCTCGGCGCGCGCACCACCACGCTGCGCCTGGGCACCGCCGTTTTGGTACTCCCCTGGCACAACCCGGTGCTGCTCGCCGAGCAGGCGGCGACGCTCGACCTCTTGTCGGGCGGACGGCTCGATTTTGGAGTGGGGAAAGGCTATCGCTACAACGAGTTCGCCGGGTTCGCGATGCCGATGGAAGAGGCCGACGCGCGCTTCGACGAGTCGATGGAGGTCATCACCAAGGCCTTCACCCTCGACCGGCCGTGGAGCCACAAGGGCAAATACTGGCAGTTCGACAACGTCATCGTCGAACCGCCGCCGGCGACGCGGCCGCACCCCGCCCTGTGGATGGGTGCCGGGTCGGAGCGCTCGGTGCGCCAGGTCGCCGAGCGCGGCTATAACCTGCTGCTGGGCCAGTACGATCTGATGGAGGACGTCGTCCGCCACATCGCCCAGTTCCGGCGCGATGTCGACGCGCGCGGCCGCAAGTTCGACCCGATGCAAGTGGGGGTCGCCCGTGCGGTGCATTTCGCCGATACGCCAGAGGAGCTGGAGGCGGCGCAGGTGCGGCGCCTGCAGGGCCATCTGCGGATCAACAAGCTCGCCGAAAAGCCGGGCGACGCGCGCGAACGCTTTGCCCGCCACGACGAGGCCGAGGTGCGCAAGCTGTGCGACGACACTGCGATCTTTGGCACGCCCGACCAGATCGGCCGCAAATTGGAGGCACTGCGCGACGGCGGCGCCGAATACGTGATCGTCAATTTCGGCGGGTCGATCAGGAACATCCGCCGCTTCGCGCGCGAGATCATGCCGCATTTCGCCGGCAAGCCGCGGATGCAAGACGCGGCGAAGTGACCCCGTAAGAGGTCATCCCGGCGAAAGCCGGGGTCCATATTTCTGGTTCCCGCCCGCTTGAAACGCGGGTTCCAGCCCCGCGCCGGAAGACGGGTTCAATATCAGATGGCCCACCATCTGATATCCGTCTGTTAGCGGTGTCGATAACAGATGGCCGCGCCTTCTGTTTTTCCGGGTCGATCGCTGCCCTTAGCTGGGTAGGCGGCGTCGCCTGGTTCAGGCCATTCACGCCAGCAACGCAGCCACGCAATTGCGAACTACACAAATTTTATCGAGCATGTTGACAATCCAGATATGTTCACTATATGTTCTCTATCGCCGAACCTGCCAATAGGCTCCCCCAGTGCTTGAACCGATGTGGCGGCTGCAGCCGCGAGGCGCGGCCAATCGCGGGGTCGCGGTCGACGCCGATGGCGGATGCTCGGACCGAATTGCCCGCTGGTTCAGCGGACAGCTTCCGGGTTTCGCGCGGTAAAGCGTGAACCGATGCGCGGCATGCAGCGCATCCTCCGCCTCGACAACGACGATCCAAATTGGCTTTACGAGCAGGGCAAAAGGATAGCCGCTGCGCTCGATCGCGGCGAAATCGCACTCGCGCAAATCTATGGCTTGTGCATTCCAGTCCGCGATCTCGACGGCCGCCAGCTAAAGCAGCTCGGCGCGCTCGCGCCATTGGCCAAGGCGGGCTTCAACCCCGATGAGCCGCGCATCCCCGCCGGTCGGCCCGGCGGCGGCGAGTGGACGACCGGCGAAGATGCCGGCGCCGCCGGAGCCGCGCCTGTGACAACACTGGCGTATTCCGAAGAGCTGCCGGCTTCGCCATCCCCGCACCTCGTCGGCGGCAGGTGGCCGGCACCTTCCGGCGCAACCGCCAATCCTTTGTTCCAGCCGGCGCAAGCGGAGGAAGACGAGAACGCCAGAGGCGGCGGTCCGTTCGTCGAGTTCATGAATTTGCCGCGCGAGTTCCGCCTGGCGCAGTATGAAGCACTCCGGGCCAGGCTTAGGGACATCGAGCCGGGTAATCCCGCTCTGCAG
>DATNJF010000228.1:0-20330 GCA_035604035.1 Allostellaceae bacterium
GCGCCTTGCGTTCGAGCCCACCGAGCCGCGAGCGATGCGCCGGCGGGTCGGGCAGATCGACGCCGCAATGGCCCGGCGAATCCTGCTCGAAGATCAGCTTTTCTTCGATCTGCAAGCCGCGGTTGCCGGTGAACGTCGGCATATCAGAAGCCGCTTCCGAATGCGCAGCGAGCGCTTGGCTCCAACCGGTCATCGCAGCACCTCGCCGAGCGCGTGGGCGAAAAGATCGATGTCGTCGGCGGTCACGGTCTCGGTTGCCGCGACCAGCAGCAGGTTGGTCAGGTCGTCGCGGCCGGGATAGAAGCGCGACAGCGGCACGCCGCCGAGCACCCCGAACTCCGCCAGTTCTTCGACCACTGGCGCCGCGGGCTTTGGCAGGCGCACGGCGAACTCGTTGAAGAAGCTGGAATTGACAATGCTCACCCCTGGTACCGTTTCCAAGCGGTCGGAGAGATTGCAGGCTATCGCATGGTTGAGTTGCGCCAGCCGCGTCAGCCCGGCCTCGCCGAGCAGCGCCAGATGGATGGTGAAGGCGAGTGCGCAAAGTCCCGAATTCGTGCAGATATTGCTGGTCGCCTTCTCGCGGCGGATGTGCTGCTCGCGGGCCGAAAGGGTCAGCACCCAGCCGCGCCTGCCGTCAGCGTCGACGGTCTGGCCAGCGAGGCGGCCCGGCATCTGCCGCACATGCTGCTGGCGCGCGGCGAAGAGACCGAGATACGGTCCGCCGAAATTCAGCGCGTTGCCGAGCCCCTGGCCCTCGCCGGCGACGATGTCGGCGCCCATCTCCCCCGGCGGCTTGGCCGCCCCGAGCGACACGATTTCGGTCACGACCACCACCAGCAGCGCTCCCGCCTGATGGCAGCGAGCCGCCAGCGCCGAGCAATCGCGCAGCTCGCCGAAGAAATCGGGGTATTGCACAACGACGCAGGATGTTTCGTTGTCGATATCTATCGGGTCGGCGAGGCCCGGGGTTGGCTTGAGTGCCTCGACTTGGAACCCGGAAAACTGCGCGTAGGTCTCGCAGACCTCACGGTAATGCGGGTGCAGCGCCCCCGACAGCACCGCCTTACTGCGGCGGGTGATGCGATGCGCCATCGCCACCGCCTCGGCACAGGCAGTCGCGCCGTCGTAAAGCGAGGCGTTGGCCACCTCCATCCCGGTCAACAGCGCCACCTGGGTCTGGAACTCGAACAGCGATTGCAAGGTGCCCTGCGCCAACTCGGGCTGATAGGGGGTGTAGGAGGTGAGAAACTCGCCGCGCTGGATCAAATGATCGACCGCAGCCGGGACATGGTGGCGGTAGGCGCCGCCGCCGATAAAGAACGGCACCGAGCCGGCGGCGACATTCTTCGCCGCCATTTGCGACAGCGCCCGCTCGACCTCGAGCTCGCCCTGCGCCAGCGGCAGGTCGACCAAGCCGTCGAGGTGCGCCGATCGCGGGACATCGGCGAAGAGGTCGTCGATCGACTTGACTCCGATCGCCGCCAACATCTGCTGGCGGTCGTTGGACGTGAGCGGCAGGTAGCGCATCAGCCCTGCTCCGCGACGAAGGCAGCGTAAGCGGTTTCGTCCATCAACCCGTCGAGCGCATTGGGGTCGGCGAGCTTGACGGTAAGAAACCACCCCTCGCCCATCGGGTCGGCGTTGACCTTGGCCGGGTCGCCGGCGATCGCGTCGTTAACCGCGACGACCTCGCCCGAGACCGGCGCGTAGACCTCGCTTGCCGCCTTGGCCGATTCGACAACCGCCGCCTCCTTGCCCGCCTCGACCCTGGTGCCGACCGCGGGCAGCTCGACATAGACGATGTCTCCGAGCTGCTGCTGGGCATAATCGGTGATGCCGATCACCGCTGTGTCGCCATCCTGGCGGATCCATTCGTGGTCCTTGGTGAAGCGCAATGTCGGCATAGGCAAACTCCTCAAGAGCCGCGGTAATAGTGGGTCTGGACAAAGGGCATGGCGGATACGAGGGCGGGGCGCGGCACGTCGCGGACGACGAGCGAGACCGGCGTGCCGAGCGCGGCGTGCTCGCGGGCGACATAGCCCATCGCTATGGGGGCGTTGAGCGACGGGCCAAAACCGCCGCTTGTCACCGCGCCGATCGGGTTGTTGGCGTCGTCAAGGATGGCGCTGCCTTCGCGCGCCGGGGCGCGGTCGTTGGGACGGATGCCGACGCGACGGCGGGCCGGCGGATCGATCAGCTCGCGCAGGATGCGATCGGAGCCGGGAAAACCAGCTTCCGCTCGGCGGCGCTTGCCGATGGTCCAGGCAAGCCCGGCCTCGATCGGGGTCGTGGTTTCGTCGATATCGTGGCCGTAGAGGCACAAGCCTGCTTCCAGCCGCAGCGTGTCGCGGGCGCCGAGCCCGATCGGGGCGACCTCCGGTTCGGCAAGCAATGTTTCGGCGACCGAGACCGCATGTTCCGGCGCGAGCGAAATCTCGTAGCCGTCCTCGCCGGTATAACCGGAGCGGGTGATACCGCACAGCACGCCCCGGATTGCACTCTCGGCGGCGCTCATGAACGGAATGCGGTCGATGCCGGGCACAAACCGCGCCAGGACAGTCGCGGCGAGCGGCCCCTGCAGCGCCAGCAGCGCGCGCTCGAACGAGGGCTCGATTGTCACGGCGGAGCCGATACGCTCGCGCAAATGCGCGAGATCGGCCTCTTTGCGGGCAGCGTTGACCACGAGCGCAAGGTCGTCGTCACGCCGCGTCGCCATCAGATCGTCGATGATGCCGCCCGCTTGGTTGAGCAGCAGCGTGTACCGCATCCGCCCGGCCGCCAGCGCCACGATATCGCCGGGCACCAAGGTTTCGAGCGCTTCCGCAGCGCCGGCGCCCCTGAGCGCGATCTGCCCCATATGCGAAACGTCGAACAGCCCGGCCTGGCTACGCGTGTGGAGATGTTCGGCGATGATGCCGGACTTGTACTGCACCGGCATCTCGTAGCCGGCGAACGGCACCATCCGGGCGCCGAGCGCGAGGTGCAGCGCATGGAGCGGCGTCCGCCGCAAAGGCTCGTCGTCGGCCGGGGTCACGGGCGCACCTCCGTCGCGGCGGCGCCATGCGCCACCAGAGATGCCCCCTCTGTCGCTTGTCCCTGAGAGATTCACCGCCCGCGGTCATGCGACCCTGGGGCGGCTTACTCCTTCGGTGAGCGGCTGGCTATAGGGCCCGGCCGCCGCTTTCCAGAGCGCTCTTACACCCGCAGTCCTTTTGCCTGAGAGTTTCCGGGGCGGTTGCTCCTTCGGCGCCGTGCCCACCCTTTTTGCCCTGGGCGGGTCCGGCCTCTCCTGCGGGCGTGCATACAGCGGGGCTTGTTTAGCACCGGCATGGGCGAGCCGCCAAGCGGGTTGGCTTCAGATTACTGCCTGCCGCGATAGTTCTTGTAGAACTGCACCACGGTGGGATCGAGCTGGAACCCGACCACGAGGTTGAGGTCGGAGAGCGGCCGGCCCCCGGTCGAGAACGCGACCTCGACATGGTCGTTGATGCCGGAGCGCTTGCCATCGGGCGCGACGGTGACGTGCACCGAAAACAGCTTCTTGCCGAGGATCGTCTGATCGGACGCGGTCAGCGCCACGAAATAGTTGAAATCGACGTCGTTCCCGCGCCCCGCCGGGCCGCGCTCGGCGACGATGACGTTGTCGAGCGACGCGTGCAGCGTGTCGCCTTCGAGCCGGCATGTCGCGGTGACGTCGCTGAAAACGCCGTTCCACGCGATGTAGAGCGGCTTTTGCTCGGCTCCCGAGCCAAACGCGACCGTGTTGGCGAGGGGCCGCAGGATCGCCGCGACCGGGCAGCCCGGCGCCGCCGCGGACTCAGACTTCTTGGCAAAGGGGTTCAAACTGCAGGCCGACAGGAGCGCAAAAGCGACAACGGCGCTCGCCGCCGCGGCGCGGCGATGGTGCCAGTAGCGACCGACCTTGGTTGGCGAGCGCAAAACCGAGAACCGATCCCTAGAGCTTATTGTGAGTTCCGTCGCAGAACGGTTGCTTGGCAGTCGCCTTGCAGCCGCAGAACCAGACCTGCCCCGATTTTTCCGCCGTGTACATCAGCGGATTGAGCCCGGTGCCTTTGTGCGAGCCGTCGCAAAAGGGCTGCCCCTTGCTGCGGCCGCAAGCGCACCAGAAATAGCGCTTGCCCGCCTCGATTGTGACACCGTAGGGCGCCTTTTGCGCCGGAATCGGAGCGTCCATCTTTCTTCCCCACCGTCGCCCTTGCTACTGTCTGCGCGCGGCCGCGCGGACCCCCTGGGCGGGCGGACTTTATGCGAGCCATGCCCAGCAGACAAGCCGGGTTGGCGCCGCGAAAACGGAGCGGCCGGGACGGCACATGGCGGTCTATACCGAAATTGGCGACGACGAGCTGCGCACATTCATCGCCGCCTACGACATCGGCGAGGCATTGACCTGCAAAGGTATCGCCGAAGGGGTCGAAAACTCGAACTATTTGCTCGGCACCGATCGCGGCACCTTTATCCTGACGCTCTACGAAAAGCGCGTGGCACCGGGCGATCTGCCGTTTTTTATCGCCCTGATGGACCACCTTGCGCATCAAGGCGTGGCTTGCCCGACCCCGGTGCGAGCGAAAGACGGCGGCGCGCTGCGTGAGTTGTGCGGACGGCCGGCGGCGATCGTCACCTTCCTCAACGGCATGTGGCCGCGGCGGATTGCCCCCTTCCATTGCGCCGGGCTCGGCGCGGCGCTGGCTCGGCTGCACAAGGCCGGTGCGTCATTCACGATGACCCGGACCAACGATCTCAGCATCGCCGGCTGGCACCGGCTTTACGTCGCCTGCGCCGGGCGCGCCGACGAGGTGGAGAAAGGCCTATCGGCGGAAATCGGCGAGGAGCTGACCGCGCTCGAGACCGCCTGGCCGCGAGGCTTGCCGACCGGGGTGATTCACGCCGATCTGTTTCCCGACAACGTGTTCTTCCGCGACCGCGAGGTCTCGGGGCTGATCGATTTCTACTTCGCCTGCACCGACGCCTTTGCCTACGATTTGGCGATCTGCCTCAACGCCTGGTGCTTCGAACCCGACGGCAGTTTCAACGTGACCAAGGCGCGGCTGCTGGTCGGGCATTATCGCGGCGAGCGCGACCTGTCGCCGGAGGAGGTCGCGGCTCTGCCGCTCTTGGCGCGCGGCAGCGCCTTGCGCTTCCTGCTGACACGGCTCTACGACTGGCAGAACCAGCCGCAAGGGGCGCTGGTGCGACCGAAGGACCCGCTCGAATACCTGAAAAAGCTTCGCTTCCATCGCAGCATCGCCGGTCCGGCCGAATATGGCATCGACGCCTGACGCCGTGGCCCTGACCGCGCCGGAGGTCGAAATCTTCACCGACGGCGCGTGCAGCGGCAACCCGGGACCGGGCGGCTGGGGCACGATCCTGCGCTATGGCGGGGTCGAGAAGGAACTCGCCGGCGGCGAGTCGGCGACCACCAACAACCGCATGGAGCTGACCGCCGCGATCGAGGGTTTGCGCGCACTGAAACGCCCCTGCCGGGTGCGGCTCTATACCGACAGCACCTATGTGCGCGACGGGATCATGCGCTGGCTGCTGCAATGGAAGGCGCGCGGCTGGCGCACCGCCGACAAGAAGCCGGTCAAGAACATCGATTTGTGGCAGTCCCTCGACGAGGCTGCGGCGCCGCACGAGGTCGAATGGATCTGGGTTCGCGGCCATGCCGGCCATGCCGAGAACGAGCGCGCCGACGCGCTCGCCCGCGCCGCCATCCCTCGCATGGAAGCGCCTCAGGAGCCGGTATAGCGCCAGCTCTTGCCGTCGGCGCCGGCGCTGACCTCGCCGCGCGCCTCAAGCTGGCCCAGGGAATGGCGGATCGAGGTGTAGGCCATCGTCACGCCCTTGTCGCGGCTGAGCGCGGCGCGAATATCGGCGGGGCGCCCACTGCCCGACGGCAACGCCTTCAGCACCTCGGCGATCAGCCGCGCGTTGGTGCCACGCTGCGGCCGCCGGCGGGCGGCGCGGCGTGGCTTGGTAGCGGGACCGGGGGGCCGGCCTCTCCGCGGCGCCGCCGCCGTCGCGGCCTTGGCGGGACGACCGCGGCGCGCGGGAGCGGCTGGTGAGCCAGGACGCGCGGCGAAGTCACGGATCGCCTGCATCGCCGCGGCATAGCCAGCGGCGTAGGCCTCGCGGCGGATTGCCTCGATCTGATCCTGCAATTGAGTCACGGCGGTTTTTGCCATGGAATTTTTTCCTCCCCATCTCCGGGCGACAATTAGCACGGCTTTCGCAGCCTTTGGTCAAGCCGGTTACACGATTCGTTCACGTGGCGGGCGGGTCTCGGCGACCAAGTCGCGCAGCCGCGCCTTGCCGGGGAGCGGGTCGAGCACCATCGCGCGGCCTTCGATAAGGCGCGTCGTGCAGGCGTAGAGCACCTTGCCATCGATCGCGATCGTGCATTCCTTGCAGACATTGGCGTTGATGCAGCTATAGCGGATCGCCAGCGACGGGTCGCGATGAGCGCGGATCCACATCAGTGCATCGAGGACCGTGGCACCGTCGTCGAACGGCACAGCGAAGTCGTCGTAGCGCGCCGGTTCGTCACCCGCACCGCGCCGTATTCTAAGGTGCGCCGTATTCACGGCGCCCACCGAGCGGAGACGCGGTGGGTGGCATCCATCGTCACGAGCTGACGGCGCGCAAGGCCGGGATCGCTATCGGGATAGTCGGTGCGCTGATGCGCGCCACGGCTTTCGCGGCGAGCGAGCGCGGCGCGCGTCACCGCCTCGGCGGCGCTGAGACCGGCGCACAGCTCGAACCAATCGGCAAGGCTTGGGTTGAATTCGCGACCTGGTGCGATGGCGAGCGCCGGCAGCGCGGTTCGCATCTGCGCCAAGCGGGCCAGCGCGCGCTCCAGTCCGTTCGTGTCGCGCAACGGCCCAACGGCCTCGCCCATCAGCGAGCGCAATTCCTCAAGCAGTGCGATCGCGCTCTCTTCACCCTTGCGACCGTCGGCGATGCTGCGAATGCGCTCGACAGCTTCCGCCGCCGCAGCGTCGCTCCAGCCGGATGCCGGCTGTGCCGCAGCCGCGAATCTGCCGGCGCGCTCGCCGAACACCAACGCTTCGGAGATGGCGTTGCCGGAGAGCCGGTTGGCGCCGTTGGCGCCACCGACCGCCTCGCCGGCGGCGAAGAGGCCCGGCACCGTCGACGCCATACGCTTGTCAACCGCAATCCCGCCCATGTGGTAATGCGCGATCGGCGACACCTCGACCGGCGCGAGAGAGAGATCGATGCCGTTCTTCGCCAAGCGTTCGATGACCGGCCCGAACGCGGCCCTCAGATCGCTCGCCGGAACATGCTCGAATGAGAGGAACACGCCGCCTTGCGGCGAGCCGCGGCCGGCGGCGGCCTCGCTGACGATGGCATGGGTGGCGATATCGCGCGGGGTGGTGTAGGCGTCGGTCTCGTCGCTGCCGTAACGGGCGAGGAATTCTTCACCGGCGCCGTCGAGCAGCCTGCCGCCAAGCTTGTAACGGAACGGGTCCCACATGATCGGGTCCATGCCAACGAGGCGCGGCGCCAGATGCCCTATCGGGAAGAACTGCACGAACTCCATATCGACAAGCTCGGCACCGGCCATTAGCGCCAGCGCATAACCATCGCCGCCCATGTTCGCCGAGGCGCTGTTGCGGCGATAGATGCGGGTGAGCCCGCCGGTGGCGATGATCGTCGCCTTCGCCGCGATCGTTACCGGTTCACCGCTGGCGACATCGAGCGCGACCGCCCCGACCACCGCGCCATCGGATGTCACGAGATCGGTGACGGTGAGATTGCTCAAGCGGCGGATCACGTCGATCCGGCTCACGTGGCGGCGCAGCGTCGCCGCCACCGCCGGTCCGGTATTGAGGAAGTCGACATAACAGCAGCGCGGCCGCGAATGGCCGGGCGCGGTGACCTGGGCGATCCGGCCGCTGTCGCGCCGCGCCCAGCCGACCTGCCACTCGCCCATCTCGCGCATGCGTACCGGCGCCTCCTCGCAAAGGATCGCGGCCAGCGCCTTGTCGCAAAGGCCGCGGCCGGCCGCGAGCGTATCGTCGAGGTGGAGGCGCCAATCGTCGTCGCTCTCCTCGGCGAGCGCGGCGGCGACGGTCATCTGCGCCATAATCGTCGCGCCGCCGCGGCCGACGAGGCTCTTGTCGAGCAGGAGGACGCGCGCCGCCCCGGAGCGTGCCGCCGAAATCGCGGCGTACATCCCGGCGCCGCCGGCACCGACGATCAGCACGTCCGTGTCAAGATGAATCATCGCGGCTTGACACCGCGGCCGAGGATCGCGGCGATCGGAATAACGTACCAGCCGTCGCTGCGATAGGCGGCGGCACGGCGCGCGATTTCAGTCTCGATGGCGAGCAGCGCTGCCGGCCGCTGCGCCTCGATCAGCGCCGCGGTGCGCACCGTCCCGCGCCGAAACACCGCGATCAGATCCCCCGGATGCGCGATACGCCACTCGCGGCGGACCAACTCCGCGCGGGTGTCGGCAAACCCGGCCTCGCGCAACAGCCGCAGCACCACCTCGACGCTATCAAGTCCACCGCCCGAAGGCGGTGCCTTCGCCGCACCGGGAACGCCATGCAGGCGAACCGCGTCGAACAGCAATTGCCAAGCAATGTTGTCCGCCGGGTTAGCCCAGTTTGTGAAAGCCAAGTGCCCAGCCGGGCGCAGCACTCGGAACGCCTCGGCGAGCGCGCGCTCGGGCCGCGGTACGTGATGAATGCCGAAATTGGACACCACCGCATCGAACGACGCGTCGGCGAGCGGTATCGCCTCGGCGTCGCCTTGATGGAAGCACAAGCTCGGATAGGCGGCGCTCGCCTCGGCCAGCATCGCCGGCGAGAAATCGAGACCGCTTGCCTCGGCCCCGCGCCGGTCCGCCGCCCCGGTCACGATCCCCGGCCCGCAGCAAAGATCGAGCAGCCGGATTCCCGGCGCGATTTCAGCCGCGTCGAGCAGATTTTCGACGAATTCGCCGCTCGCCGCGGCGAATGTCGCGCGGTATTCCCGCGCCGCCTTTTCCCAGCCGGCATGCTCGAAGGCGCGAACTGCATCAGGATCGAAGGTCATGGCGTCAGGCCCGGACACCCAGCATCGCGTGGCGGAAACGCGTCTCGCCCATGCGCGTTCTCCTTCCGATGGCGAGGGTCGACGATAAATGATCCTGGCACAAGGATTGTAGGTGGAGTAAACGGGCGCGCTCGGCGCGTGCGACGCGACCCGCCTGGTCTCCGAGGAGGAGATGCGTGCATAGTCGGATCGGCGCCTTCGCGCCGCGGCATGGGTGAGGCGAACGGATTGTCCGAAAGCCAACCGCAGCCGACCGCGCCCATCACCGCCGTAGTGGCGGCGGCCGAAAAACCGAGCCTCCGCCAGAGCCTCGCAGTCGCCGCGCTGGGCGTCGTCTATGGCGATATCGGCACCTCGCCGCTTTACACGGTCAAGCAATGCTTCGACGGCGCGACGGTCAGCCCGCTCAGGGTCTATGGCGTGCTGTCGCTGATCGCGTGGTCGTTGTTTCTCGTTGTCACCGTCAAGTACGTGATCGTGCTGCTGCGCGCCGATAATCGCGGCGAAGGCGGCATTCTGGCGCTGATGGTGTTGGCGCTGCGCGCGATCATGCGTTCCCCAAACAGGTGGGTGCTATGGGCGGGCCTGTTCGGCGCGGCGCTGTTTTATGGCGACGGCGTCCTGACCCCGGCGATCTCGGTGCTGAGCGCGGTCGAGGGGCTCAAGGTCCACACCCCCGAGCTCGAACCGTTCGTGATCCCGCTGACCTTGGCGCTGCTGGTCGTGCTGTTCATCGCGCAGCGCCGCGGCACCGGCCTAATGGGCGGATTTTTCGGCCCGATTATCATCGTCTGGTTCGTGACGATCGGGATCCTCGGACTCAAGGAGATCGCGCGCCACCCGGCGATCATGTGGGCGCTGAATCCGATTTACGGTATCGATCTCATTCGCCACCACCCGCTCGCCGGCTTTGTGCTGCTCGGCGCGGTGGTGCTGGCGGTGACCGGCGCCGAGGCGCTCTACGCCGATATGGGGCATTTTGGCCGCGGGCCGATCCGCCGCGCCTGGATGCGCTTTGTCTTTCCGGCGCTGCTGTTGAATTATTTCGGCCAGGGCGCGCTGCTGCTCGCCCATCCCGAAGCGGTGGAGAACCCATTCTTCCTACTGGCGCCGGACTGGTTCGTGCTGCCGCTCGTCGTGCTCGCCTCGACCGCGACGGTGATCGCGTCGCAAGCGGTGATCTCGGGCGCGTTCTCGCTGACCAACCAGGCGGTGCAACTTGGCTATCTGCCGCGGATGAATGTGCGGCACACTTCGGAGCGCGAGATCGGCCAGGTCTATGTGCCGGCGATCAATAACATGCTGCTCGTTGCGGTAGCGGCGACCGTGCTGATGTTCCGATCGTCCGACGCGCTCGGCGCCGCCTATGGCATCGCGGTGACCGGCACGATGACGGTCACCACTGTGCTCGCTTTCACGCATTTGCGGTACGGCGCACATTGGAAGCTCTGGCAACTGATCCCGCTCTTCGCCGTGTTCTTCACCGTCGATGTATCGTTCTTCTCGGCCAATCTATTGAAGGTGCACGAGGGCGGCTGGTATCCGCTGGTGATCGCCTTCTCGCTCTACACGATGATGACGACGTGGATCTGGGGCCGGTCGAAGCTCGCCCGCCAGCGGGCCAGCGCCGGCATGCCGTTGGAGATGCTGGTGGCCGGCCTCAAGCCCGATCGCCCGGTGCGGGTACCCGGCACCGCGATCTACATGACCGCGCAGGTCAACAACGTGCCGGCGGCGCTGCTCCACAACATGAAGCACAACAAGATCCTGCACGAGCGCAACGTGCTGATGACCGTGCAGACCGCCGACGTACCGCGCATCCCCGAGGCTGAGCGGCTCGAAATCCGCCATTACGACCAGAATTTTCACACCTTGCGCATCCGCTACGGTTTTCTCGAGGAACCCGATATTCCGCGCGCGTTGGCTCTGGCCCGCGTCGCCGGGTTCCGCTTCAACCTGATGGAAACCTCGTTCTTTGTGGGACGCGAGAAGGTCGTCGCCAACCGCCGCCAGCGCTGGTTGTTCCCGTTCAAGCGGCTGTTCGTGCTGCTGTCAGACCTGGCGCTGGACGCGACCGAGTTCTTCCACATCCCGACGAACCGCGTCGTCGAGCTGGGCGGACAAGTGGAGATTTAGCTCCGCCTACCGCCGCAGGATCAGTGAATCTCCGACTGCTCCTTGAAGGCGCGCCGCAGGTCCTCGATCGAGAAACCCGGGCGCTTCGAGGCTTCGATCACCACCTTTTCGCGGCGGGTCAGGAGATCAACCGCGGCCGGGATCTTGTCGACGACGTCATAGGGCACAACCACGGCGCCGTGACGGTCGCAATGGATGACGTCGTTGGCCGAGACCACCATGCCGAAGACGCTGACCGTGCCACCGAAATCGACAAGATGAACATGCGCGTGGGACGGCATGATCGAGCCGGCGAGGACGATGAAGTTGGGCGCCATCGCGTCGAGGTCGCGCACCGAGCCGTCGGTGATGACTCCGGCGCAGCCGAGTCCGGCATGGACATGGGTCTGCACCTCGCCCCAGAAGGCGCCGAACCCGGTGTCGGGCGCGTCGATGTCCTGGATCACCGCGATACTCGGCATCGGTTGGGCGGCGATGTGCTCGTAATAGCCAATACGCATCTTCGCCGCGGAATCGCTGTCGCGAGCATTGGGCTCGCGCGAGCGGATGAGCGCGGTGCGGGCGAAGGCGACGACCGGCTTCATCTCGGGAAAGCAGGAGACGACCGGGCGGCGAGTGAAGCCGTAGGCGCGGCGCTGCGGCGCCACCACCTCGAGCGCGTTGCAGATGGTCGGGGTGTCCCAGGCGGTGAGGGCTTTGAGGCTGGCGGCGCTCGGCAGGCTCGGCATCGGTGATCTCCAACCAAGGGAACAAGGGCTGCACCGCTTAATGGCAAAGCAGCGGCCCGGCAAGCCATTTCCCCCGAGGTCTTTTCCGACTGGGTTAACAAGCGCATCATCGCGCCAGCAGCCACTGCGAGGCGAAAGATGACCCGCGACTTTGTCGGCTACGGCCCGACCCCGCCGCACGCCAACTGGCCGGGAGGGGCGCGCATCGCGGTCAATTTCGTGATCAATTTTAAAGAGGGATCGGAGCTCTCCTACCCGGCCGGCGATGGGGTCAGCGAGGGCGGGCTCACCGAAAGCGCCAGCATCGACCCGGGCATGCTCGGCCGCCGCGACCTCGGTGCCGAGAGCATGTTCGAGTTCGGCTCGCGGGTCGGCTGGTGGCGGCTCTATCGCGTCTTCACCAAATATCGCGTGCCGGTGACGTTGTTCGCCTGCGCCAAAGCGCTCGAGGCCAACCCGCCTGCCGCGCAGGCGATCGCCGCCACCGATTGGGATATCTGCGGCCACGGCTATCGCTGGATCAAGCATTTCGAACTGGACGAGGCCGAGGAGCGGCGCCAGATCGCCGCCGCCGTCGCGCTCATCCGCGAGACCACCGGCAAGCCGACCCTCGGCTGGTATTGCCGCTACGCGCCCTCGGAGAACACCCGCCGGATTGTCGCTGAGCAAGGCGGCTTCCTCTACGACAGCGACGCCTATAACGACGAGCTGCCTTATTGGGTGCGGGTCGGCGACAAGCCGCACCTCGTCGTGCCCTATACGCTGTCGACCAATGACGTGAAGTTGGGCCGCGGTGTGTTCGGGCCGGGCGAGGATTTCTTCGCCTATCTACGCGACGCCTTCGACGTGCTCTACGACGAGGGCGCCGAGCGGCCCCGTATGATGTCAATCGGGTTGCACATGCGCATTGTCGGCCACCCTGGACGGGCCAGCGCGCTGATGCGCTTTATCGAGTACATTCAGTCCAAAGACCGCGTCTGGATCTGCCGGCGCGAGGACATCGCCCGGCACTGGATCGCCGAGCACCCGGCCAAATAGAGCTTAGCGCCGCCGCACGATGAAATCGGCGAGCTTATAGGGCCACCCTTTCATCAGCTCGGCTAGCTTGTCCTCACGCACCGTCATGCCGCCGCCGAATGCGTGAATGACCGCGCCCTTGCCGGCATAGATCATCACGTGGCCCGGCATGAAGATGAGGTCGTTGCGCCGCAGATCAGCGATCCGGCCGATCGTGACCGCCGTGCCGATCCGGTCGCGCTGCATGTCGGTGTCGCGCGGCACCGCGATCCCGAGATCGCGAAACGCCTCCTGCACGAGGCCGGAGCAGTCAAGGCCGAGGAAGCTGCGACCGGCCCAGAGATACGGGCAGCCGATATAGAGCGAAGCCGCGGCGGCGAGGTCAGGCGAGCGCGGCGGTGCGGTCGATAGACATGCCTCGGGCAGAAACCCGCCGCCATCGAGCCATACATAGGACGTGTCTCGGCACATGAAGCCACCCTGTGCCACCCTAACCGGTGCGTGGCGCGGCAAGAAGTCGATCGCCGGGGAGCGCAGATCGGCCTCCGCATAGCGATAGGCTCCGAGCGAGGCGACGTAATGGGTCGGCTTCGCCGCATCGCCGAATTTTATCGCCGATGCTTCGACATAGCCGACATAGGAGTCGTGACGGGACTGACACCACGCATAGCCGCCCTTCTCCTCGAAGACCCTCACCAATTCTCCGTAGTGATAGAAGGTGTCGAGCCCGGCCTCGGCTCGCGGCGCGTGATGCACCGAGGCGAGCCCGACAATCACCCGCGCGGGCCGTCCCTCTGCATAGCGCGGCACGCTGACCTTGCGGCCGAGCGCGATATCGGCGAGGTCATCGCGAACCGCGTTGATCCGAGGGTCGAGGGTCATTCTGGTGGTATTTCCCCTCGGGGCAACACCAGCTGGGTCTGCGTCACCATCGCGGCGAGCTTGCCGTCGGCGTTGAAGATCCGGGTCTCGACAACGATGGTGCGCCGCCCGACATGAACCGGCACCGAGACCCCGGTGATTTTGCCCGGCGGCGAAGCGCGAAAGAAGTTGCTCTTCGATTCGATGGTCGTCGTCCGCATGCCGTCGGGAATGTTGAGCCCTGCCGTGGTGCCCCCGAGATCGTCGGCGAACGCCATATAGGCGCCGCCGTGGACGATGCCGAGATTGTTGAGATGGCGCTCATCGGCGTCGATCTCGCCAACCACCTTGTCCTTCGCGGCGCTGATGATGCGGATGCCGAAATGCGCCGGCATGTTCTTGCGCGGGTGAACCGGTGCCATCGTCGTCCTCTTCAACTCGCGGGCCCGCGCGCCTTCCAGTCGCTATACGCGTTCATCAGATCACGGAACAGCATGGCGGCGATGCCGTCGTAACCGGCCCGGCTCAAATGCACATGGTCGGGCATCGCCAAGGCTGGGTCGGCGCTTGCCATGCGGTCGATGCTGCAACTACCGCCCATCGCCGCGAACCAGTCCCAATACGCCCAGCCCTGGTCGGCGGCGACCCGGCGCTCGATGTCTCGCACCCCGGCGAGCTTGGGTGGCTCCTGCCAGGTGCAGTCTCCGCCGCTCGAGCCGCACCGTGCCGGGGCGCAGTCCTTGGCCACGCGATTGGCGTTGGGCGGTCCGAGGATGAGGATCGGTACACCCGGTGCCTGCCGGTGCAGCGATGCGACCTCGTTCCGGAAGCGACCGGCATAGCGGTCGAGATCGAGATTGTCGGCGAAGCCCTCATTGGTGCCGAAGGCCACGACAAGGAGAGCCGGTTGCCTGACCGACAGCTCGTAGGCCACTGCCTCCGGCGTCATCTGCGCCAGCAGATCGACGGTGGCACCGATCGTTCCATGGTTCTCGTAGATGACCCCTGGTTCGTCCCGCTCGACCGCCCAGCCGAGCAGGACCACCGGCGGCTTGCCGGATGCGCGGAGTTCGACCTGGCGGGCCGCATGGTCGAGTGGCAACTCGAAGCGCGCGATGGCGGACTGGGCGGCGGCGGTCGAAACACGGATCGGCGCGGCGTCATCGACCTGGACGGTGAAAGCCGAGCCTTTCGGTTGCGTCAGATACTCGACCGCGAACCGGTCGAAGCCGGCGGGGTCGGTGCTCTCGATCGCCATTACCGCGTCGCGCGGATCGCTCTCGGCATCGACCGCGTCGAAGCCGAACGCCAGACCGGGCTCATGGTCGCTCGGCTTGAAATGCCGCCAGCCACTCTCGCTGACGCTGACCAGCTGCGGCCGGTAGTACTTGTAGGGGATGCCGGCGGGGAGCCATCCGCGCCCGGCGGCGCCGAACCGCCGTTGAAGCAAATCGCGGAAGCGGCCACTCAACGAGTCATTGGCGGTGTGACTGTCGCCGATCTGGATGATCCGCACCGGATGCTGCGCCTGACGCTGTTCGAGCGCGGCGAGCGCGGTAAAGAACGGCGCGAGCGCGCCGGGCGACGACAGGCGCTTCTCGACCGGCGGAGGCGATGGCGCAGGCGGCGACGAAGTGAAGCAGGCCTGCAAGAGGAGGACAGTGCCGAGCGCGGCGGCGCCCAGCGTCAACCAGAGGACGGTCCGGGCGTTCAGAGCATGATCTTTCCGGGTGGGAGCGTCTGCGCCGCAGATATTTTGCGTCGCGGGCAGGAGAAGGACGAAGCGGCGTAGCCCGGACTACGGGCGAGCCCGTCGACGAACCCGCGGCGCGAAAGACCGCGGCCCTGCGGGTTGCGCGCCGGTGGGCGCCCGCGTCGTTGCGACGCTCCGACGATGTCCGGCATCGCCTCTCGCGCCGCGCCTAGCGGATCGCCGCACCGGCTCGCAACGCAGGCGTTTCCACCCGGAAAGATCATGCTCTAGCCCGGCTCAGCGCCCATTCGCTTGCAGCGAGGGCAACGCGCTGATGATCCGCTCGGCGATCAGCGCATAGCCGGCAGCGGTGAAATGGATGCCGTCGTCGTTGCGCATGCGCTCGGTGACGCCGTTGCGGTCGGGCCCATAGGCAGTAAATTGTCCCTGATCGTTAACGATCACACTCCACAGCGGCAGGAACTCGCCGCCAAACTTCGCCACCTCCTCGGCATAGATGTCGTTGATGTACTTCATGTCGTCTGAATAGGTCGGGCTGCGCGCGATCGGATTGCCGCACCAGATCAGCTTAAGTCGGGCGCCGGTCAACGCGGTGAGGATCTTGTCGGCGCGCTTGGCATAGGTGTCGCGCCACGCGTCAGTGCGGAAATGCAGGTAGCTGCCATCGTCGTCGCGCATGTCGAGCCGGTCGTTGGCGCCGAACATGACGACGGCGATTTGCGCCGCCTTGTCCTTAGCAAGAAAACTGACCACCGGGGTGAGCCATTCGGTGTCGGAATGCACGAGGGCGGCGCCGGGATGCGTGCGGTTCAGCACCTTGTAGCGGGGATCGTCGAGCAGCGCGCGCTGCAGGCCGCCGGCGATGCCCTGCGCTTGGCTGTCTCCGAAAACGACAATGGTTTGCATTGTCGTGTCGTCGTCGGCCCGCGCGCTTCCGGCGGCGCAAGCTGCGACCAGCAAGACGACAGCCGCCAGCAGTCGGGCGCACCGCCCAGCCCCTCTCAACTCACTGAACTCGCGCACGACGCGCCGCCCCCCAAAACCAGCACGCAATCACCCCGTCGCAAATATTGAGCGTTGCCGGGGCCGGATGCAAAAGGAATTCCAGGCGCATCGCGGTCTGCGACGCGCTGTCGCCATGCCAGCTTGCCGGTCTCGGCGCCGCCCGATAGAACCGGCACTCCCGCCCGTTTCGGTTGACCCATCCTCGCAAGCGCCATGCTGTTCCCGACGCTCGATTTTCTGCTGTTCTTCCTGGTCGTGGCGGCGGCGCTGACGCTGCTCGACCGGAGTTTTCTCGCGAAGAAGGCGATGCTGGTCGGCGCCAGCTATTTCTTCTATGCGCAGTGGGATTGGCGCTTCTGTTTCCTATTGGCGACGAGCACGGCGATCAGCTTCTTTTGCGGGCTTCTGATCGGCGGGAGTCGCGACCCGCGCACGCGGCGCGTTGCCCGGAGCGCCGGCGTCGCGCTGCACCTCACGATCCTCGGCATCTTCAAATATCTCGATTTCCTGGTGCTGTCCGCAAATCAGCTCGCCCATCTGCTCGGGCTGCAGCACGAGGTGCCGTTCATCGAGATCCTGCTGCCAGTGGGGATCTCGTTCTTCACCTTCCACGGCATTTCCTACATCACCGATGTCTATCGCGGCGACGTCGCGGTGTGCCGGTCGCCGCTCGACATGGCGCTCTACATGTCGTTCTTCCCGCAGCTCGTCGCCGGCCCGATCGTGCGCGCCGCCTATTTCCTGCCGCAGCTCGCCCGGCCCTCGGACGAGCCGGCCCCGGTCGCCGCGGCGCTGCTGCTGATCCTTGGCGGCATGGTCAAGAAGGTGATCATCGCCAACTACCTGGCGACCGGGCTGGTCGACCCGGTGTTCGCCGCGCCCGATCAGTACGGCGGACCCGACCTGCTGCTCGCGACCTATGCCTATGCGGTGCAGATCTATTGCGATTTCAGCGCCTACACCGACATTGCCATCGCGCTGGCGGCGCTATGCGGGTTCCGCTTTCCGCGCAATTTCAACCAGCCCTACCGGGCGCAGCACCTCAGAGAATTTTGGCAGCGCTGGCACATCTCTCTCTCCACCTGGCTGCGCGACTACCTCTACAAGCCGCTGGGCGGCAACCGCCACGGCCGGCTCAACACCTACCGCAACCTGCTGATCACCATGCTCTTGGGCGGCATCTGGCACGGCGCGGCATGGAAGTTCGTCATGTGGGGCGCGCTGCACGGCGGCGGGCTCGCGGTCGAACGGATGTGCGAACCCTGGCTCGGCCGCCGGCCGACGAGTCTTGCCGGCAAGATCGTCGCGACGCTCATCGTGTTCCACTTTGTTTGCCTCGCCTGGATTTTCTTCCGCGCCGAGGATTTCACCGTCGCTGGCGTGTTCATCGCCGGGCTCTTTCACGGTTGGAGCGAGCCGGTGCAGCAAGCGCAACCGGCGATGGTCGTGCTGGTCATCATCGGCATGGCCGGACAGTTCCTGCCGCCGGGATCGTTCGAGCGGGTGGGGCTGGCGCTGCAGCGGGTGCCCTATTGGGGCCTCGGCGCGGCGGCCGGGCTCGTCCTCGCCGCGGTCAACGCGCTCGGCCCCGAGGGCATCGCGCCCTTCATCTATTTCCGGTTCTAGGCGCCGCATGAGCCGATCGACGCTGACCCGCCGCGAGCGCGCCCCGCTCGTCACCGACGCGATCCCACCGCCGCTACGCCGGCGCGGCATCAGCCAGTGCCAGTTCCTTGTCACGGCGCTTGTCGGCGCGCTGCTGCTGGCGCTATTTGCCTCGCGCGACACGCCGGGCTGGGCCGAGCGGCTTGGAGACACGGCGTTCGATCATCAAGTCCGCAATATCGTCGGCGCCTGGGACGGGACGATGGAAAGGCTGGGCCTCACCGGGCCGCACGACCGGCTGCGCGATGCGATGCAGCGCGCCCTCGACTGGCAGTGGCAATAGGCTAGGGACCGCAATGCAGGATATCGTCAACGCGGTATTTGTCAGATCCGGCAGGGTTCTGCTTTCCCGCCGCAGCGCGGCCCGCAGGACTTATCCGAACTGCTGGAGCTTTCCGGGCGGTCATGTGGAACCGGGCGAGTCGTTAGACGAGGCACTGACCCGGGAGCTGCGCGAAGAGGTCGGCGTGACACCGACTTCTTCCCGAAAGCTGGGGACGCTTGCCGAGCCGGCGCCGTGCCTCAATGGTGAGGTCGTTTACCATTTCTACGCGGTGAGCGACTGGGCAGGTGGCGAGCCGCGTCTTGTTGGTGACGAGCATTCGGAACTTCGCTGGTTCAGCATCTCCGCCGCTTGCGCGCTTCCCGATTTGGCGTTGCTGGAATATTCGGCGATCCTGCGGAAGCTGGTTTAGCCCCCAACACATGGAGACTGCGCCGTGTTCCCATCCCTGAGCGACGAGCAGCGTCAATTTATCGCGACGATCCGCGAACTGGCGCAGGGCGAATTCCGCGAGCGCGCGCCGCGCTATCAGGACGGCACGTTTCCCTGGGAGAACATGAAGCCGCTGGCCGAACTCGGCGTCCTCGGGATGGCGGTGCCCGAGGAATATGGCGGGCTCGGCCTGCCGGTATTCGACACCGCGCTCATCCTCGAAGAGATCGCCAAGGTCTGTTACGTCACCGCGATGGCGGTCTTGGGCGAGGTCGGCGCGCAAACCCGTATCATCGCGACCTACGCGCCGGAGGCGATCAAGCGGCGCGTGTTGCCGGCGGTATGCAGCGGCGAGTGCTTGCTGGCGATCTGCATGACCGAGCCCGACGCCGGCACCGACGTCGCCAACTACAAGACCAATGTCGACCATGTCGGCAACAAGCTGCGGCTCAACGGGGTCAAGACCCTGATCAGCCGGGCCGAGGAGGCGGGCTGGTTCGTCGTCTTCACCCGGGTCGACAAGAAGCCCGGCCGCGAGGGGATCGGCTGCGTGCTGGTCGAAAAGGGCACGCCCGGTTTCACCGTCACCGGCAGCTATCACACGATGGGCGGCGAGAACCTGCACGAAATCCGCTTCGAGGATGTCGAGCTGCCACCGGAAAACCTCGTCCTCGAAGACGGGTTCAGGAAGCTACTCGGCGCGTTCAACACGCAGCGCTGCCTTAACCCGAGCATATCCTTGGGCCTTGCCGAGGGCGCACTCGAGGAAGCCGTAAAGTACGCCAAGGAGCGCCGTGCCTTCGGCCGCGCCATCGCCGATTTCCAGGGCATGCGCTGGAAGATCGCCGAGATGTATCGCGACATCGAGGCGAGCCGCTCGATCCTTTACCGCGCCTGCGCTACCGCCGACCCGTTCCCCGACCCGCTATTGGCCGCCGCCGCCAAGGTCACCGTCAACGAGATGGCGCTCAGGGTCACCAGCGAGGCGATCCAGGTGCATGGCGGCTATAGCTTCACCGACGAGTTCGCGGTATCGCGCTTCTACCGCGGCGCCCGCTACGGGACCCTCGGCGGCGGCACCTCGGAAACCCTGCGCGACCTCATGGGCAAGCGGGTGCTGGCCGGGCTCGACCCGGTCGACGGCATTTTCGGGCTGGGCGCGTTTTGAAGGGAGATAGCAATGAAGGTCACCGGACGCTGCCATTGCGGACAGATCAGCTTTGAGGCGGAGATCGACCCGGCCCAGGTCAGGGTGTGCCATTGCACCGATTGCCAGACTCTGACCGGCACCGCCTTCCGCACCAACGTCGCGTCGCTGCCGGGCAGTTTAGTCCTGAAGAGCGGCACGCCGAAGATCTACATCAAGACCGCCGAGAGCGGGAACAATCGGGTGCACGCGTTCTGC
>DATNJF010000229.1:0-43730 GCA_035604035.1 Allostellaceae bacterium
AGAGTGCGACGGTCAACACCTACGGCATGTGCGGCGCCAATGCCGGCGACTGGGTCTACCCCACCACCGTGTCGTGCGGTCGCGCCGTGCGCCTCGACAAGGGCGAGACGAATATCGACCGCCGGCCAAGCATACCGACCTGGACGATCGACGCGCTCATCGCCCAGCACCATCCTAATCTGATCGTCATCGAGATGGGCGATACGATGGCCGGATACGGCCAAGCCGCCTTCCCGCAAGGCTGGATCTATCAGCAGGTGCACGCGCTTACCGGCCGGATCGCGGCGCAAAACGTCCCGTGCGTCTGGGTCGGACCGCCTTGGGGCAGTGAGGGGTCGACCTACCACAAGAGTTTTACGCGGGTGAAGGAGATGTCCGATTTCCTGTCGACCGCGGTGGCGCCGTGCCGCTTCATCGACTCGACCCAGTTCTCGAAGCCCGGCGACTGGCCAACCATCGACGGACAGCACCTGACCACTTCCGGCTATCGCGCCTGGGGGCAGGACATCACGGTGCAGCTCGACCAGCTGGCGCCACAACTCGCCCACCGCCCATGAGACCTGTGATGCCTCGGTCGCCGACCCGGTTTTTCGGCATTTTCGCGCTGGCGGCACTTGTCGTCGCGACCGCCGCCGCGTTCGCGGCCGATGGCCGGCTCTACCCGAGCGGCCCGCCGAACGGGGTTGCGTACCTGCGCTTCGTCAATCTGGCTTCGGTAGAAGTCACCATCGTTTCGCCTGCCGCAAAGATCACGATCCCGACCGATGATGCACATCGCATCGGCGAGTTCGACCCGGTCACCCCCGGCGTGACGCTCACCGGTTCGGTCCAACTCGGCGAAGCAACCAAGCCGATCAATGTGACGTTGCAGCAAAACGAGTTCGTGACCGTCGCGGTCACCGGCTCAGTGGATGCTCTCGCGGTGACCCTGTTGCGCGAGACACCGTCGGATTTCAACGCGCTCAAATCCTCGCTCGGCCTGTTTAACCTCGATCAGGGCTGCGGCAGTGCGCAACTGGTCGCCGGCGACCAGCATCTCGTGGTTGTCTCCGATGTCGCGCCGGGCGCGGTCGGTAGGCGAATGGTCAATCCTGTTGATGTCGGGCTCGCGGTATCGTGCGGCGATCCGGCTCAGAGCGTGCCGGTGAAGCTCGGCGGCCTTGTCGCCGGCGACCGCTACAGCGTCTTCGTCATCGCCAATGGGTCGGGCCGTCAGGCCGTCGGCCAACGCGATGAGCAGGCGCCGTTCCGCCCCTGATGGCCGCGCGCTAGAACCCGTCCCAGCGGCCGCTCATGGTCTTTTCCTCGGTCGAATTCCTCTCCTTGTTTCTGCCGCTGTTCTTCATCGCCTATCTGGCGACGCCGAGCGGTACGCGGAACCTGACCCTATGCTTCGGCAGCTGGGTTTTCTATGCGTGGTGGAAGCCGGTCTTCCTGCTGCTGATTGTCGGTATCACCTTTGTCGCGTGGCTGCTCGGCCGGGTGATCGCCGTGGCAGGGGATCGCCGCCAGCGCCAGGTGCTGGTCGCCGGTATTATCGTCATTCTCGGCTGCCTCGCCTGGTTCAAATACGCCAACCTATTGGTCCGCACCGCCGATGAGGCGCTCGCGGCGCTGCATACCGGCCCGATCCCCTGGGCCAATGTCATTTTGCCAATTGCGTTGTCATTTACCGCGCTGCAGGCGGTCTCGTACCTCATCGACGTGCGCCGGCGGACGGTCGCGGCCGAGCCGAGCTTTGTCAGCTTCGCCGCCTATCTCGACATGTTCCCGCATCTGATCGCCGGGCCGATCATCCGCTACTCCTGGGTCGACAAGGCGCTGATCGAGCGCGAGCTGACCTTCGAGGATATGTCGATCGGCGCGCGCCGTTTCATGATCGGCTTTGCCGTCAAGGTGCTGATCGCTGATACGCTAGCTCCGGTGGTCGAGGCGGCGTTTGATCTGCCCAGCCCGAGCTTTGTCGATGCCTGGATCGGCAATATCTGTTTTGCCTTCCAAATATTTTTCGACTTCGCCGGTTACAGCGCGATGGCGATCGGCCTCGGTCGCATGCTTGGCTTCAAATACCCGGAGAATTTCCGCGACCCGTATCTCGCGGTGACCATCCAAGATTTCTGGCGGCGTTGGCATATCAGCCTGTCGTCGTGGCTGCGCGATTACCTCTACATCTCGCTGGGCGGCAACCGGTTCGGCGATGTCCGCACCTATACCAACCTGTTCCTCACCATGGCGATCGGCGGGCTGTGGCACGGCGCCAGCTGGTCGTTCCTGTTGTGGGGTGTGATCCACGGTACCGCGCTGGCGATCGCGCGGTTTTGGAACCAGCGCGGGCTGTGGTGGCCGACGGCGCTGTCCTACCCGGCGACTCTACTGACCGTACTGTTCGCCTGGACTCCGTTTCGCGCCACGAGCTGGCATAGGACGCTGGCGATGCTGACCGGTCAGGTCGGGCTCAACGGGTTCGCGATCAGCGATCAGATGGTTCTCGTCATGCGGCCGCTGCTCATCGTGTGGATGGGCATCGCGGCCGCCGTGGTGTTCTGGCCGGCGGTGAAGGCGCGATTCTTCCCGCGGCTCGAGCCGACCGGCGAGTGGTGGGAAGAGCTGTGGCCGATCGCGCTTTTTCTCTATGCGATCGCTGTGATGATGGGCCACCAGACCGTGCCCTTCCTGTATTTTCAATTCTAGGGCGAGGCGATGACGATCCCGGTCGATCCGCTTGCGCCTGCCACGGCGAGGACGACGCCTTTGCGGATCCGTCCCCTGATGCTGCCCGGAATCGCGCTGTTGGCGATCCTGGCGATTGGGCTCGCCTCCAGCCTCTATGCGTTGCTATTCAAGAACAGTGAGCTGCCGGCCGATACTGTGTCGTGGTCGGGCATTGCAAACGGCGACACGACCACGGCGGTAGCGCATTTTCTACAAAAGGCGAACCCGCTCGAAAACCCGCTGGTGACCTTCGACCGGGTCTCGTCCTACCTCGTGACCGGCGATCTTGGCGCTCGCGTCAAGCGCGGCTGCGACAATTGGCTGTTCCTGACCGACGAGCTCACCCTGCATCCTAGCAGGGCGGCGACGCTGGCGCGCCACGTGGAGATCGTGAAGCGGGTCGCCGCCTATCTGCAGAGCCGGCATATCGGTCTTGTCGTCGTCCCGGTCCCCGATAAATCGCGGGTCGAGGCGGCCGACCTCTGCGGCATCGATCGACCGGCGGCGCTCGCCAATCGCCTCGCGGATTTTGAGGTGCAATTACGCCAGGCCGGGATCGGCGTCGTCGATCTGCTGCAACCGATGACCGCGGCCAGCGGTGATCTCTATTACCGCACCGACACGCATTGGAACGAGCACGGGGCCAAGATCGCCGCCGAGGCAGTGGCCGCCGCCTTGCGACAAGCAGGGCTAGCACCGGCGCAGAAGGCCGAGTTCAAGATCACAAACGACCCGATTCAAGAGCGTGTCGGCGATTTGATTCGCCTGGCAGGGCTCGACCGCGTCGCCTGGCCGTTCCGCCCACGCGGCGATGAAGAGGCGGCGACGGTCATCAAGCAATCAGCCGCCGCGAGTGTCGGCATTCTCGACGAGACGCCACCGCCTGAGCTGGTCGTCATCGGCACCTCGTTCGCGCGCCGCGCCAATTTCGTGCCGTTTCTGTCGGTGACGCTGACCGCGCCGGTCGACAATCGCGCGCTAGATAGTGGCGGCGTCACCGGCGCGGCGATCGACCATTTCGCCAAGCCCGATTTCCTCAAATCGCCACCACGCGCGATTGTCTGGGAGATTCCTGAACGGACGGTCGAGGAGGGCGTGACCGACGCCGACGACGCGTGGGCGAAGTCGCTCGGCGTTCCACAAACCGTTAAATAGAATTACTGTAGTGTCTGCATTGAGCGCTATACATTCGCGCCCGGTGCGGAGAAGGCGAGGGAAAAATGGCGGGCCCGGCCCTGGACGACGAATTGCTCTCTCTTCATTATTACGCCCGGCAGCAATGCTCGCGCCAATGGGTGCATTTCATGGCGGCGATGTTCTCGGAATTCGAGGACCGCGTTCCCCAGGCGGAGGCCGATCAGTTTCTCGAGGCGCTCGGCGCCAAGATGGCGCAGCTGTTGCCACTGCGCCGCTGCGAAAGCCTCCAAGAACTCCAAGAGGACATCAACAGCATCCTCGAGGGCATCGATTGGGGCTGGATGCGGCTACGCGAAGCCGACGCGTTTATCGAGATCACTCACGGCGCCTATCCCCTCGTACCGCAGGATGAGAACCGGCGCGGCTGGATGGTGCCGATCCTCGAAGGGCTCTACGGCGGCTGGCTCGGCGAGCAGGGCGGCGACCCGTCGCTCCGGGCGCGGCTGCATGGAAAGGCCGGCGGAAATGGGGCGGCGCTGACCTTCCGTTACGGCCGTCAGGATTGAACCAACCCTCGTCGCGAAAGCGATGCACGCGTACCGCTGCTGCTTAGCCGTCCTTATTGCCGTATCGCTGCTGATGCCGGCGCCTGCTTTGGCGCAAGCGACGCCTCTCGCCGATCAATGGGTCAAATACCGAGATCACTTCGTCGCTGCGGACGGCCGCGTTCGCGATACAGCGAACAACGAGATCAGCCACACCGAAGGCCAAGGCTCGGCGATGCTGTTCGCCCAGGCCTTCGACGACCGTGCCACCTTCGATCGAGTGTGGCGCTGGACCCAGGAAAAGTTGCGCCGTCCGGATAGCGCTCTGTTCGCTTGGCGCTGGGATCCGAATGACACGGCCCACCCCGTCAGCGACAGCAACAATGCCTCGGACGGGGACATCCTCATCGCCTGGGCGCTGAGCCTCGCCGCGAGCCGCTGGCACGATCGCGACTATGCCCTGGAGGCGCGGCGCATCCTCGCCGAGATCCGCGGCAAGCTGATCGATCGGATGGACGGCCATCTGGTGCTGATGCCGGGCACCGACGGCTTCAAGTTGCAAGACGGGTCGCTGATGGTGAACCCGTCCTATTACATCTATCCGGCGTTCCGCGAGTTCGCGCGCATCGATCCGTCGCCGGTCTGGCCGCGCCTGCGGCGAGACGGGTTGGCGCTGCTGACGAAAGCCCGCTTCGGTCCTTGGGCGCTGACGACCGACTGGGTGACGCTCACCGCGAGCGGAGGGGTTTTGCCGGCGGCGAACCTGCCACCGCGCTTCGGTTTCGATGCGATCCGTATCCCGCTCTATCTGATTTGGGGCGGCGCGGCGACCCCGCAACTTCTTTCATCGGAGCGCCGGTACTGGGACGCCTTTGCCGTCGCCGACAGTCAGGTTCCGGCCTGGATCGACGTCACCAATGGCAGCGTTGCGCCGTTTCCGGCACCGGCCGGTTTCCGGGCGATCATCCAGCTCGCCCAGCCGCGGCCCGATCCGGCACCGCTACCCGAGATCGGCGACAAGGACGACTACTACTCGGCGAGCCTCACCCTGCTCGCCGGGCTTGCGCGCCGCGCCACGGGGCGGTGAGCGCCTAGAGCTTGTCGCAGGCCTCAGCCGCCGCGACGAGCCGGTCAGCGTCGCCTTGCAGCAGCAGGCGGTCGGCGACGAGCGCGTCCGCCGCAGCTTTGATCCGGGCAACGTAGCCCGCACGCGTGCCGTAGCGCTCGGCGAGCGAGGGACGGGGATCGCCGGTGGCCTCGCGCTCGGCCTTGCTGCGGGCGAAGGCGATGAACGACCCGTCGCGGTCGGCGAGCTCGTCGGGCTGCGCCTTGTAGACATTCCAGCCGGTATGGGTGCCGAGCGGCACCGCGATCGAGGGGAGCCGGATGCCGGCGACCTCGTTGCCGTCGCTGTCGACCGCCGAGACGAAGGTCGTGTACGGCGCGGGCGGCGCCGTCTCGGGCGGATCGACCCAATCGACCGGCGGCAGAACAGGGTTGTCTCCCGGCGGGACCGCGAAGCCGGGAAGCCGCGGCGTCGCCACCTGGTCGGCAGTGACGGCGGTGCCGGCGGCGAGCGACGGCACAAGGCTCGGCGGCGGGGGTACGTCCTTGGTTACCCATTCCTCGAGCGCGACAAACAGCGCCCGCAGCGCCGGGGTGGCGCTGTGCCAGTTGCGTGGGTTGACGCAGGGGCCGGGGGCCGGGTTGACCCCGGGCCGGCCGCCATGCTGCGTGCCGGCGATCAGGTATGCGCGAGAATTTTCCGGCAACGGCAAGTCGCGGCGCAGACCGGGATCGGTGTGGATCAGCGACGCGCCCTTTTGCCAGTATTCGGTGGCGCTGTTGGTCTCGATGATTTTTGGGTCGTTGGGCGAGCCGGTCAGCAGGCCGGCGATCCGGCCCGACATCGGGTCGGCAGTCTGCGCGGTGCTGAACGGGAACCAGTTTTCCGGATAGAGCCGGTCCTCGTGCTGGGTCGCGGTGCGGCCAGGCATCGAAAAGCTGTGGTTGGCGAAGACCTTGCCCGCGCCGGCGACGTGGCTGAACACGCCGTCGAAGACCTTCTGCCCGGCCTCGTCGCTGTTCATGCCAAGCTCGAGGAAATGGCGCAGGAACCGGCCGCTCTGCGAGACGCCGAAGCCGAGAGCATGGCGGGTTTCGCCGGTGCCGGCGGCATTCGCGGGGCGATGGCGCAGGAACGAGACCAGATCGCGGACGCTGGCATAGCCAATGCCGAGCACCTTCGAGCCCGTCGCCTCGTACCACAGCTCGTAGATCTTGATCGGCGCGAAATTGCGTCCGACCGGCAGCATGCGGACCGAGCGGTCGTCGAGAAATTCCCACTCGTCGCAGGGGATCTCGGTGCGGCGGTCGCTCTCGCGGTTGCGCACGGTGAGGCGCGCCAAAGGCTGGTCGGTCGAGGCGGCCGGGTAGGAGAGACGACGGATGCTGCCATCGCCCGCGGCGCGCGTGCCGAAATGGAATTCGTCGCGGATGCGGCGAACGATGGGCTTGCCGTTTTCGAAAGCCGGCGGGAAGTCGGCGCCGAGCCCGGCATTGGCGCGCGGCGCCCCCGGGTCCCAACCCGACCAGACCAGCGAGTGTCCCCGCCCCAGGCAGAAGCCGAGCCCGGCATCCTCCTTTGTCTTGGGGTCGTTGGTGCGCGCCGGGTCGTTGGCCGGGATGTCATCGAGCAGGTTGAAGATGCGCTTCGATCCGCGGTTGGGCGCGTCGTAAACGAGGATACCGCTGCCTCGCGCCGGCTCCTTGGGGCGGAGGATGTCGAAATCGGTGGCGTATTCGACGAGGCCCTTGGCGTTCAGCGGCGCCTTGTCGAGATCGACGATCCCGGCATTACACGCGGCGCGAGGGTCGAGTGTGCCGCGCGCCACGCCCTTGATGCGGACATAGGCGCCGGCGGGGCCGAATTCGTGCCCGTCGGCGAAGTCGATGGTTTCGGTGACGCGGATGTCGGTGATCGCCATGGTGGTCCTCCGGTTATCCGGGTGTTGGTTGGCCGAAGCGGTGCTCGCATTCGATGAGAAAGGCGAGTTCCTCGTCGGTCGATTGGCGGCCGAGAATGGCGTTGCGATGCGGGAAGCGGCCGAAGCGTTCGATGATTTCGAGATGCAGCCGGGTCATGTGCCCGTCTTGGCGACGGCCCGGGACCGGCGGCAAGGCCAGTAGCAGGTCGAGGCCGCGCTGCTGGTGGGCCAGCACCTCGCTGTGCTCGAACGGCAGGTAGAAGAACACCCGCCAGGCCGCCGGCACCCTCCGGTCGAAACCACGGTCCATCGCTCGGTTGGTCGTCGCGAGCGCGAGCGCATCGCTGGCGAAGGCGCGCGGCGTCGAACGGAAGACGTTGCGCGGCACCTGGTCGAGCAGCATGACCAGCGCTAACGCGGAGAGCGGCTCGGTTTCCCAATCGCTGAACCTGCCAACGACCGCAGCGTCGTGATCGGCGGCAAAGTTCTCGCGCACCGCAGCGTCGAATTCCGGGGTGCTGCGAAACCAGATCTGCTTGTGATGCAGCCGTTCCGGATGGTCGGGCGGGCCAAACCAGAAATCGAGAAGCGCCTGGGCGCGGGCGGGAAGGGGCGGTGGATCGGCGGCAAAGGGCATGCAAGCTATCGTAAAGCACCACGAACCTCGGAACGAACCGGTATTTCACCGTCGGGTCATCGCTGCGGCGGCCAGCTGTTTTGCTGTTTTCAACCGTACCGAAGGGCAAATCGCCAAGCGGCGCCTCGCTTTTCCTCCGATTTAACAGCGACAGGAACAGCGAGAAAACAGCGACAGGAACAGCGAGAAAACAGCGGAATAACAGCGAGAAAACAGGGGGATGAACAGCACGGGTGGGGACTTGATAGGGCCGATTGCCTCAGCGAGCTAAGTACGAAGAGTCGATATGGGAGCCTTACCGCCGCTGTCAAGAACATAACTAGAACATTTTTCGGACGGTTGCTCCGATGCCCCCGCTATCGGATCATCAGGCGGCGGTCAAAGGAGCTTTGCGAGATGACGATCCGAACCGGCGGGTGCCTGTGCGGCGCGATCCGCTACGAGAGCGGCGGCGAGCCGGCGTTCTCGCTGCAATGCCATTGCCGCGACTGTCAGCGGCAGAGCGGCACCGCCTATGTCGCGGCGGTGCGGATGCCGTCGGCCGAATTCCGCATTACCAAGGGCACGCCCAAGCGCTACGTCGCCAAGTCGGACGCCGGGAACGAGATCAGCCGCGTCTTCTGCGGCGATTGCGGCGCACCGCTTTACGTCCAGGTCTCGACCCGGCCCGATATCGTCGGCATCCGCGTGTCGAGCTTCGACGACCCGAGCTTCTTCAAGCCGGACGCCGACATCTTCACGAAGAGCGCCCAGCCGTGGGATTACATGAACCCGGCGCTGCCGAAGTTCTCGACCTACCCGGAGGGGAAGGCGTATTAGCGGGCGGCGGAAGCACCGCTTCCCGGCGGAAGCCGGGACCCACTTATCAGCGGCTCGAACGGTTGAAACATGGGCCCCGGCTTTCGCCGGGGAGCGGGAAAAATGTTGTCAGCCGTCCAGCCGCGACGCCTCGTCCAAGATACGGACGATGTGGCGGGCCTCGCGGTGGGCGCCGTCGGCGATCTGGTGGCGGCATGAGGTGCCGCAGGCGGCGAGCATGGTGTCGGGTGCGGCGGCGCGCATTTTCGGCAGCACGCCGAGTTCGCCGATTTTCAGCGACATCTCGTGATGCTCGGCCTCGTAGCCGAACGCGCCGGCCATGCCGCAGCAGGTCGAGTCGAAGGTCTCGACCGTGAGCTCGGGGATCAGCTTCAGTGCGTCAGCCGCGGCGCCGGCGGTGCCGAAGGCCTTCTGGTGGCAGTGTCCGTGCAGCAGTGCGGTCTTGCCGGGCATCGGCGCGAGCGAAAGCTGGAAGCGGCCGGCCTTGCGTTCGCTCTCGACGAATTCCTCGAACAGCTGGGCGTGGGTAGCGAGCGCCTTGGCCGCATCGTCGGGCAGCAGCGCCGGATACTCGTCGCGCAGAGTCAGGAGACAGGAGGGTTCGAGGCCGACGATCGGGGTGCCGGCGGCGACGGCGGCCTTCAGCGCCTCGATCATGCGCAGCGCTTCCTCGCGCGCTTCCTCGACCATGCCGGCGGCGAGGAAGGTGCGGCCGCAGCAGAGCGGCCGGCCGACCAGCGGCTCGGGGGTCGAAACGCGGTAGCCGGCACGGGTCAGCACGCGTTCGGCGGCGAAGGCGTTTTCCGGCTCGAAATAGCGATTGAAGGTATCGACCAGCAACACGACCTCGCGCCTGTGGTCGGGAGGAAACAGGATAGCGCCGCCATAGGGGCGGGAAGACCAGCGCGGCAACGCGCGCTTGGCGCTGAGGCCGAAGAGCTTCTCGCCGAGCCGCGCGAGCGCGCCGTCCGGCTGGCGCGCGTTCAACAGCCCGGCGAATTTCGCTGCCCAGGGCGCATAGCGCGGCAGGTAGGCGATCAGCTTGTCGCGGCGCGTGAAGCCATGGCGCTTTTTGTAAAGGTGGAGGAATTCGAGCTTCATCTTCGCCATGTCGACGCCGGTCGGGCATTCGCGGCGGCAGCCCTTGCACGAGATGCACAGCGACATGGTCTCGGCCATCGCGTCGGAGGTCAGCGCCTCGGGGCCGAGCTGGCCGGTCAAGGCCAGGCGCAGGGAGTTGGCCCGCCCGCGGGTCAGATGCTGCTCGTCGCCGGTCGCGCGGTACGACGGGCACATCACTCCGGGGTCGGATTTGCGGCAGGCGCCGTTGTTGTTGCACATCTCGGTGGCGTTGGCGAAACCGCCCCATTCGGACCAGTCGAACGCGGTCTCCACCGGGATTTGCCGGTAATCGGGCTTGAAGCGGAAGAGGGTACGGTCGTCCATCTTGGGCGGGCGGACGATCTTGCCGGGATTGAAGAGGCCGGTTGGATCGAAATTGTCCTTCACCTCCTCGAAAGCGCGGACGATGCGCGAGCCGAACATCGGCTCGTGGAATTCGGAGCGCACGAGGCCGTCGCCGTGCTCGCCGGAATGGGAGCCCTTGTATTCGCGCACCATCGCGAAGGCTTCCTCGGCGATCGCGCGCATCTGCTTGGCGCCCAGTTCTTGCTTCAGGTTGATCACCGGGCGCACGTGCAGCGTGCCGACCGAGGCGTGCGCGTACCAGGTGCCGGTGGTGCCGTGCTTGTTGAAGACCTGGGTCAGCCGGTCGGTGTATTCGGCGAGGTCCTCGAGCCGCACCGCGCAATCCTCGATGAAGGAGATCGGTTTCCCGTCGCCCTTCATCGACATCATGATGTTGAGCCCCTCCTTGCGCACGGTCCATACCGCGCTCTGGAAAGCCGGGTCGGTCGCCTCGATGACCGCACCAGGGAAGCCGAGATCGCCCATCAGCTCGACCAGCTGTTTGAGGCGGCGGAGGTTGTCGTCGGCGTCCGGGCCGGCGAATTCGGTGAGCAGGATGGCCTCCGGCTCGCCCCGGACGAAACGGTCGACGGTGGCGCGGAAGATCGGGATGTCGCGCGCCAGCTCGATCATCGTGCGGTCGACCAGCTCGACCGCCGCCGGTCCCAGCTTGACGATGTGCTGGGTCGCCTCCATCGCCTTGTAGAAGCTGGGAAAATGGCAGATGCCGAGAACCCGGTGCGGCGGGATCGGCTGGAGGTCCAATTCTATCTCGGTGAAGAAGGCGAGGGTGCCTTCGCTGCCGACCAGCAGGTGGGCCATGTTGTGGCCCGAGCCAGGTCCATTGGGCTCGATCATGTCGATGTTGTAGCCGCCGACCTTGCGCAGGAGCTTGGGGATGCGGGCGTCGATCTCGTCGGCCTCGCGCCGGTGCAGCGCGCGCATGTCGCGGACGAGGGCGCGGTAGCGCTCGGGCTGCACGTCCTCACCGAAATTGCCGGGTAGCTCGCCGAAATGCGCGCTCGTGCCATCGGCGAGGAGCGCGTCGATGGCGCGCACGTTGTGCACCATGTTGCCGTAGCGGATCGAGCGTGCGCCGCAGGAATTGTTGGCGGTCATGCCGCCAATCGTGGCGCGGTCGCCGGTCGAGACATCGACCGGGAACCAGAGTTTGTGCTGCCGCAGCCGCGCGTTGAGCCGCTCCATGACGACCCCGGGCTGTACCTTGACCCGCCGCGCCTCGGTGTCGAGCGAGACGATTTCCTGCATGTACTTGCTGCACTCGACGACGAGCGCGCGGTTGACGGTCTGGCCGCATTGCGAGGTGCCGCCGCCGCGCGGCAGAACCGGCACCCCCTCCTCGCGGGCGATCTGGATTGATGTGGCGATGTCGTCGCGGTCCTTGGCGACGACGACCCCCAGCGGCTCCATCTGGTAGATCGAGGCGTCGGTCGAATAGCGGCCGCGGGTGAATTTGTCGAACAGCACATCGCCCTTGATCTCGCGGCGAAGGCGGTCTTCCAGTCGAGTGGTCGGCGGCGTATCGAGAGGCATGGCAACCGTCAGGATTGGCAAGCGGAAGGCAAAGATATCCCGTCAACCGCCTGGGATGCGCAAGAAATCGGCGCCGTCACGATGCCGCCGTGGCCGGGCGAGGACGAAGCCTATGCGGTCGCGGGAATATGGGAGGCGACAGTCTGACCTGCTATGGTGATTGCCGAGTGCATCGACGAGTTTCAGCTCCATGAAAAATACCGCTCCTATCCATACCGGCCGGCATTTCCTGCAGATCCCGGGGCCGACCAACGTGCCCGACCGGGTGTTGCACGCGATGAGCTTTCCGACGATCGACCATCGCGGGCCCGAGTTCTCGGCGCTCGGCAAGGAAATCGTCGCTGGGATGAAGCGGGTGTTTCAGACCCAGGGGACGGTCGTCATGTACCCGTCCTCGGGCACCGGGGCGTGGGAGGCGGCGCTGGTCAACACGCTATCGCCTGGCGACAAGGTGCTGATGTTCGAGACCGGTCAGTTCGCGACCTTGTGGCGGCAGATGGCCGGGCGGCTCGGGATCGAGATCGAGTTCGTGCCGGGCGATTGGCGGCACGGGGTCGATCCGGCGCAGGTCGAGGAGATGCTGAGCCGGGACCGCGAGCACCGGGTCAAGGCGGTGTGCATCGTTCACAACGAGACCTCGACCGGGGTCACCAGCCGGGTCGGCGAGGTGCGCGCGGCGATCGACCGGGCGCGCCACCCCGCGCTGTTCATCGTTGACACGATCTCCTCGCTCGCCTCGATCGATTACCGGCACGACGAGTGGAAGGTCGACGTCACCGTCGCCGGCTCGCAGAAGGGGTTGATGCTGCCGCCCGGGCTCGGCTTCAACGCGGTGTCGGATAAGGCCTTGGCCGCGTCGAAGAGTGCCAAGCTGCCCCGCTCCTATTGGGATTGGCAGGCGATGCTGGAGACCGGCACGACCGGGTTCTTTCCGTACACGCCGGGCACCAACCTGCTCTACGGGCTGCGCGAGGCGCTGAAGATGCTGCTCGACGAGGAGGGGCTCGACAATGTCTTCGCCCGCCATGCCCGCCACGGCGGGGCGACCCGGCGCGCGGTCGCCGGCTGGGGCCTCGAGACGGTGTGCCTCGACCCGCGCGAGCATTCCAACTCGCTGACCGCGGTGCTGGTGCCCGAGGGACACGACGCCGACAGACTGCGCGAGCAAATCCTCGACGCTTACGACATGTCGCTCGGCACCGGGCTCGGCAAGATGAAGGGCAAAATCTTCCGCATCGGCCATCTCGGCCATTTCAACGATTTGATGCTATGCGGCACGCTGTGCGGGGTCGAGATGGGCCTGGCGCGCGCCGGGGTTCCGCACAAGGCTGGCGGCGTCGCCGCGGCGCTTGCCTATCTCGGCCAGGCATAAAGGAGTTCGCCATGACCCCCGATCAGCTCGAGCGCGCCATCGCCGCGCTTGCCGCCGCCCGCAAAGGCGCGGCAATAGCTTCGCTTCCCGCCGACGCCATCCCGTGGAGCGAGGCGGATTCCTACCAGATCCAGGATGGGGTCATGCGCCGTCTTGGCGAGACGGTCGGCGGTTGGAAGGTCGGCATCTCGCCTTCGGGCGGGCATTTCGCCGCGCCGATCTATGCTTCGACCGTGCATGCGAGCCCGGCGAGCCTGCCGGCGCGCGGGTTCAAGATCATTGGCATCGAATGCGAGATCGGCTTCCGCTTCGACAAGCCGCTCCCCGCCCGCCCAGCGCCCTATACGCGGCAGGAGGTGCTCGACGCCGTCTCGCTGCATCCGACGATCGAGATCGTCGACTCGCGCTACCAGGATTTCCGCTCGCTCGACCGGCTGCTCGTGCTGGCGGACAATTTCTCGAACGGCGGGCTGGTCTATGGGCCGGCGGCGTCGAACTGGGAGGGGATCGACCTCGCGCATCCGCCGATCGAGGTGACGGCCGACGGCAAGCCTTTCGCCGACTGCACCGGGCTGCGCGCCGGGACGCCGATCGAGCTGATGCTCGCGGCGGTGCAGCATGCCAATGGCCGCGGCGGCATCGCCGCCGGCACGGTGATCACCACCGGCACCCATACCGGCCTCGTCTTTACCGAGCCGGGGGTCAAGATCGCCGCCGATTTCGGCAGACTCGGCCGGGTCGAGGTTTCGTTCCCAGTCTGAGGGCCGAACGCGGCGCTAGCGGATGCTCGTTCACCTCGCCTGGCGTCGCAATCTCGACGGCTTCGATCTAGCGCTGGCCGCCAACCAGGTGGCCGCGCGCGGGGCGCCGCTATGGTGGCTCGGCGCCGCCGGGCCGGCACACGAACCGGGCGATTACCTGGTCGATGTCGACGACCGAACGGCAGCGCGGATCGCCGAGTTCGGCATCATCGCCGAGCGCTGGCGCCGTGCCCTGCCGGACGATGCCGTCGCGATCGCCCATCCGCGCATCGCGCTGCTCGCCGGCACCGCCGCCGGCTACCCAGATTTTGCCTATTACGCGATGGCGCTCGGCCGGCTCGGCTTCGATTTCGATCTGGTCGACGGCGGGGCCATCGCCGCCGGGGCGCTCGATCGCTACGACCTCATCGTCTTGCCGAGCGGGTCCGCGATGTGGGGCCTCGACAATGCCGAGGGTGTGATCGGCGCCGACGCAGCACTGCGCGATTTCCTCGGCAAAAACGGCGCGGCGATCGGCTCGGGCGCGGGGGCGTTCTACCTGTCGAGCGGCCGGCCGGGTTGGGCCGCGATTGCTTTGGCGCGTCCCATCTATACGCACGAGTTTCTGCGCACCGGCGTCGGCATCGTCAGTCTGCGGCTGGGTGCGGACAGCATCGCCTTCGGCTGCCCGCCGACCCTTGAGATGCCGTATTACCATGGGCCAGTGTACGCCGAGCTCGATCGCTCGACCTCCTCGGCCGCGAGTTTCGACAGCCTGGTGATGCCGGGGCACCTCTTCATCGCCAACCCACTCGACGCCGGCCTTTTCGCTCGCGAAATGTCGGGGCACAGCGCGATCCTGCGGGCGGAGACCCGGCGCGGCCGGGCGGTGCTGTTCTCGCCCAATCCCGAGATGGGCGATCTCGTCCGCAAGTACATCGCCTTCGACCATTACGTCGCCCATTACCTGCCGGTTCGCGGTGAGGCGGTGATGGCCGACACGCTGCGCCACTACCGGCCGCTCGACGCGCCGCCCTGGCGCCTCATCCTCAACGCGATCCACAGCCTGATGCTGCGCCAGCAGCCGCCCGGCGTCGCGCCATCAGCGCCGGTTCCGGCGCAGCCGCCGGCGCCAAAGACCCGGCTCGCCGCCGCCGCCGACGCGGTGGCGGGTCAGCTGCCGCTCCCCGGCGGCAACCCGCTTGGCTCGCTTGCCGCGATGGTGCGCGACGATCTGCGCGAGCGGTTGAAATCGGTGGCCACGCGGCTCGAAGCATGCGAAACCGCGTTAACCGCGCTCGATCCGCCAGCCCAAGCGATCCGCTATCTATGGGCCGGCTGCGAGGCCGCGGCGCTGGCAGCGCTGGCGGCGAACAGAGAGCGCTCGCTGACCGAGCGCCTGGCGGAGATTGAGACCGCGCTGGTCCTCGCCGAAGCGTGGTGCTGCCTCGCCGAGGGCGAGCGGCATTTCGGGCGCATCGACGGAGCGGGTTGATGGAAACGGCCTACGATCCGATCACCCGCGCCCTGCATTGGCTCAATGCGATGCTGGCGGCGATGGCGATCGCGCTGGCTTACGGCATTTCGGGGACGCCGCGGCATAGCGACGCGCGCGCGTGGCTCTTGATGCTGCACGGCTCCGTTGGCATCGCGATCCTCGCGACGATGCTGGCGTGGGCGGGGTGGCGACTGCGGCATCGTGCGCCGCCGCAGTTGCCGGTGCTGACCCGGTTCGAAATCGTCCTGGCGCATGCTACGCAGGCGGCGCTGTTCCTGCTGTTCGTGGCAATGCCGATCTCGGGCTACACGATTCTCGCCGCGTCTGGGCGGTCGGTAAGCTTCTTCGGCGTCGTCGCGATCCCGCCGCTGGTGCCACAAAGCGGCCTGCTGGCTCAGGCGGCGGTGGCGTTGCACCTAACCGGCGAATTCCTGATCTACGGACTTCTCGCGCTGCACATCGGCGCCGCGTTGATGCACGGCTTCATCCGGCGCGATGGGGTCTTCGAGCGGATGCTGCCGCGGCGGGGCTAGGCAGGTCCGGAGGCAACCAGCGACAGTTTGTTGCGGAAGATTTCGAGCGCCTCGGCGAGCGTCGCGCCGGCGCTCAAGCGTTGACGGCCGCTCATCACGAAGAATTCGGCGGGCGCCGCCGGCGACGGCTTGAACTTGACCATCGTGTAGATGGCGCTTTCGTGCGTATGGCGGAAGACCGAGAACAGCGCGCGCCCGTCGCGGTGGTCGATCGCGTAGTCGCGCCACACACCACGCGACACGTTGCGGCTATAGAGACCGAGCAGTTGGTTCATTTCCAAGCGGGTAAAAAACTGTGGCCGACGGCCTGCCCGGTAGTCGCGCAGGGGGAATACCGTCGCGCTCGTGCTCTTCATCGCCGACCGTCGCTCAATGTCATTGAGCTGTAATTTTGACCATTTCGGCGAACGCGTCCACCGTCTTGCGCGCTTGCCGAAGCGCGGCTGCGGCGCCGTTGGGCCCAAGCGGCGGATTGGCTCGCCTCGGCGGCGGAAATGTGTTAGCCAGCCGCTCACCGCGGGGGTTCGAGGCGTTCGTGAGCGACATTTTCCGCGAAATCGACGAAGAGCTGCGCCGCGACAATCTCCTGAAGCTGTGGCGTCACTATGGCCGCTACATCATTGCCGCGGTCGTGGTCGTGCTGGCGATCGCGGGCGGCATCGTCGCATGGCGCAATCATCAGCTGACCGAGCGCCAGGGCGTGTCGGTGCGCTATGCTGCGGCGATGGCGTTGCTGCGCGAGGGCAAGGACGCGGACGCGGCCAAGATCTTCGACTCGGTCGCCCGGGAGGGCAGCGGGTACGGAAAGCTGGCCGATTTCGAGGCGGCCGACCTCGCCGCCAAATCCGGCGATCGCAAGGCCGCGATCGCCGCCTACGACCGGATCGCCGCATCCTCGGATGTCGATCAAGAGCTGCGCGACATCGCCACCTTGCTCTCTGTGATGAACAGCCTCGGGGACACCGATTCCCAGTCCGAAATCGCGCGGCTCAAGCCGCTCACCGACACCGGCAATCCTTGGCGCGCCACCGCGCTGGAGCTGACCGCCGCGGCTCAGCTCCAGGCGAGCAACAAATCGGCTGCGCTCGATATCTATAAGCAGCTCGCGGACGATTTGAGCGCACCCGAGGGGGTTCGCACGCGTGCCGCCGAAATGGCTTCCGCGCTGAAGCCGTGATCGCCAATCCTTGTTGATGAACTGGCCCCGTCGATGAATCGCCGGCAATTCGTCTCGGCTGTGGCAGCGTCGTTGACGACGAGCGCGTGTGGGCTATTCGATGAGAAGAAAGCGAAACTGCCGGGCGAGCGGATTTCGGTGCTGGGGCTTGACCGCTCGGTCGAACCCGATCCCAAGCTGGCTAATATGCCTGTCACCCTGCCGCCGGCCGCGGCCAATCCGGACTGGCCGGAGCCAGGCGGCAATCCCGCCCATGCGATGGGGAACCCGGCGCTGGGAAACCAGGTCAAGCGGGCGTGGGACCGCAGCATCGGCGACGGCTCGGCGCGTTACACACGCGTCATGTCGCAGCCGGTCATCGCCAAGGGCCGGGTCTTCGCGATGGATGGCGGGGTCCAGGTCAGCGCGCTCGACGCCGCCGGCGGTGGCAAGATTTGGCAGGTCGATCTGAAGCCGGAGAATCTGCGCGGCACCGCCTTTGGTGGCGGTCCATGCTTCTGGAACGACCGGCTCTACGTCTCGACCGGGTATGCCGAAGTGGTGGCGCTCGACCCGGCCAACGGGACCGTCATCTGGCGCCAGAATGTCGGGTCGCCAGTGCACGCCGCGCCGACCGTCGCCGACAACCGTATCTTTGTCGTCACCGTTGATAACGAGCTGGTGGCGCTCTCGGCCCAGGACGGCAGCCGGCTATGGTCGCATAACGGTATTCCCGAAACGGCAGGCCTTCTCGGTAGCGCCAGCCCGGCCATCGAAGGCGAGACCGTCGTCGTCGCCTATAATTCTGGCGAGCTCTTCGCGCTGCGGGTCGAGAACGGTCGCGCGGTGTGGAGCGAGAATCTGGCCTCGGGACGGCACCTCAATGCGATCTCGGCCATGGCCGATATCCATGGCCGGCCGGTCATCGACCGCGGCCGGGTTTTCGCGGTCAGCCATAGCGGGCGGATGATGGCGATCGAGCTGCGCAACGGCGCCCATGTCTGGGAACAGGAGATGGCGAGCAGCAACGAGCCGTGGTGCGTCGGCGATTTCGTGTTCATCCTGGCCAACGACAACGAGATCGTCTGCTTGACCCGCAACGAAGGAAAGGTCCGGTGGGCGCAGCCGCTGCCGCACTACGAGGACGAGAAGAAGAAGGAAGACCCGATCCGCTGGGCGGGTCCGGTGCTCGGCGGCGATCAGCTGATCGCGCTGTCGTCGACCGGAGTGGCGATGTACGTCTCGCCGCTGACCGGCGAAATACTGGGCAAGAACGATCTGTCGGACCGCTGCTACCTCGGCCCGGTTATCGCCGACAGCACCCTTTATATGCTGACCGACGACGCCAATCTGTCGGCCTACCGTTGAGATGGTGGTGATGCGATGGCGTTCACGGTCGCGATCGTCGGGCGGCCGAATGTCGGCAAGTCGACGCTGTTCAATCGCCTGGTCGGGCGGCGCGCGGCGCTGGTCGACGACACGCCTGGGGTAACTCGCGACCGCCGCGAGGGCGAGGGGCGGATCGCCGATCTGGAATTTCGCGTGATCGACACCGCCGGGCTCGAAGAAGCGGCGCCGACGACGCTCGCCGGCCGCATGCGGGCGCAGACCGAGCGCTCGCTCGACCTCGCCGACGTCGTGCTGCTGCTGATCGATGTGCGCGAGGGGGTGACCCAAGCCGACCGCCATTTCGGCGGCTGGCTGCGCGAGAGCGATAAGCCCGTCGTGCTCGTCGCCAACAAGGCCGAGGGCAGGTCCGAGCTTGCAATCGGTGAAGCCTACGCGCTCGGCCTCGGCGACCCGGTGCCGCTATCGGCGCAGAATGGCGAGGGTTTCGCCGAGCTTTACCAGCGGCTCCGCGATTTCGCGCCATTGCCCGACGAGGAGGTTCCGGCCGAGGAGCAGGCGGCGGAGCGGCCCCTGCAGCTGGCGATCGTTGGGCGGCCGAATGTCGGTAAATCGACGCTGGTCAACCGGCTTGTCGGCGAGGACCGGCTGTTGACCGGTCCGGAGCCCGGGATCACCCGCGATGCGATTACGCTCGAATGGCAATGGCAAGGCCGGCCGATCCGGTTGGTCGACACCGCCGGGCTGCGCCGCCGCGCTCGGATCGAGGAGCAGCTCGAACGGCTCGCGGCTGCGGATACGCTGCGGACGATCCGCTTCGCCGGCACGGTGATCCTGCTACTCGACGCGCTGGAGCCGGTGGGCCGGCAGGATCTGACGATTGCCAATCTGGTCGCGGAAGAGGGGCGGGCGCTGGTGCTCGCCGCCAATAAATGGGATGCGGTCGCCGACAAGGCGGCCGCGCTCAAGCAGCTGCGTGACCGGGTGACGGTGTCGCTGCCGCAGCTTCAAGGCGTGGCGCTGGTGCCGGTGTCGGGGCTGCGCGGCACGGGGTTGGACGCGCTGATGAAGGCGGTCCTCGCTGCCGACGCGGTGTGGAACCGCCGCGTGCCCACGCCGGCGCTCAACCGCTGGCTTGCCGCGATGCAGGAACGACATCCGCCGCAGCTGGTTGGGGCCAGGCGATTGCGGCTGCGCTACATCACCCAGGTCAATACGCGCCCGCCGACGTTCGCGCTGTTTGCCTCGAAACCGGGCGAATTGGCGGATTCCTACCGGCGTTTTCTGGTCAACGCACTGCGCCAGGATTTCGACTTGCCGGGCACCCCGATCCGCTTGATGCTGCGAAAGGGAGCCAACCCGTACGTTCGCGGCTGATGCTATTCAGCACCTATCAGTTCATTTTCGGGTTTTTGCCGATCGCGCTTGCCGGTTATTGGCTTCTGGCGCGTCACGTCGTGGCGCGATTGTGGTTTTTATTATTCATCTCATTGATATTTTATAGCTATTGGGATTGGCGATTCACGCCGCTGCTGATCGGCTCGATCGTCGTCAACTGGGCGGCGGCCGAGGCGTTCTTTGCCTACAAGCAGCGCTTGATCCTGGTCGCGGCGATAACCGCCGATCTGACGTGTCTGGGCATCTTCAAGTATCTCGGGTTCTTCGAGAGCATCCTGTTCGACAGTACCGGCTGGAATCCGTCGCTGGCGCGGCTGGCGCTCCCGCTCGGCATCAGCTTTTTCACATTTCACCACATCATTTATCTCGCCGATCTGTTGCGTGGCCGGGCGCCACGCTATCGGTTCCGCGACTACGCGCTCTATATCGCACTGTTCCCGCAGATCCTCGCCGGCCCGCTGGTGCGCCATCGCGAGATCATTCCACAATTGCCGCTGCCGCCTCTTCGCTCCGGCTGGGAGGAGCGTATTGTCCGCGGCGTCCTCCTGTTCATCATCGGTTTGGCGAAGAAATCTTTCATCGCCGACACGCTGGCGGCCAGCGTCGACCCAGCTTTCGTGCATGCCGTGGCGGGAAGTCTTTCAATCGGCGAGGCATGGACCGCCACGCTTGGCTTCACGCTGCAGATCTATTTCGATTTTTCCGGCTATTCCGACATGGCAATCGGGCTGGCGCTGCTGTTCGGCTTCGCGCTGCCATACAATTTCGACGTGCCCTACCGTGCCACCAGCCTGCATCAGCTGTGGCGGCGGTGGCACATGACGCTGTTGCGCTTTCTGCGGGACTATTTGTTCATCCCGGTCGCCGGGTCGCGGCCCAGCGTGCAGCGGCACATCTGGGCTCTGTTGACGACGATGCTATTGACCGGGTTGTGGCATGGCGCCGGCTGGACCTTCATCATCTGGGGGATGCTGCACGGTATCGGAATGTCGGTCGAGGTTCTGTGGCGGCAGCGCGGCCTGCCGATGCCGTCGGCAATCGTTGGCTGGATTCTCACGATCGTCTTCTGGACGCTCGCCGCGGTTATCTTCCGCGCGCCATCGCTGCACGCCGCGTTCGATGTGTTCGCGGCAATGGCGGGCAACGCACCGAATGGTCCGCTCCTCGGTTGGCCGACGATTGTCGCCGCCGCGGTGATCGCGATGGTTGGACCGAGCAGCCAAGAGCTGACCGAGCGTCTGAAGCCCGCCGCCTGGCTTGCGCCGGTGGCGGCGCTGGCGACGGTGTTGGTGCTGCTGCGGCTGAATGATGGCCCGTCGTATGAATTTATCTACTTCCACTTCTGAGCCGCGCCTATGGCGTCGCGCGTTACGGCGGTACGCGGTCTTTGTCGCTGCGTTCGCCACCATCATTGCCGGGGGCCTCGTCGTGCTCGACCCCTACGACACGGGCCGGTTCAGCCTGTTCGGCGAACACGAGGTCGCCGACTTCGCGCCAAATTTCACCGCCGCAAGCCTCGCACGCGAACCGGCATTCGATGCAGCCATCCTTGGCAATTCAACCAGCGAGCTGCTCGACCCCGCCCGCCTGACAGCGCTAACGGGCCTGCGCTTTGTCTCGCTCTCAATCTATGGGACGGGGCCGGTCGAGCAATTAGCCGTTGCGCGCTGGCTGGTCCGCCATCACCAGCACCCAGGCGAGGCACTGAAGGCCCTCGTGATCGGCCTCGACACAAAATGGTGTCGCGGCGATGGTCGACTCGAGCAGCTCAATCCATTTCCGTTTTGGCTCTATTCCGACAGTTGGCTCACCTATGTCACCCATCTGGTGAACCTGAAGGCCTTCGAGGCGGCGGAGCAGAGGGTCGAGCTATTGCTCGGTCTTACGCCACCGGTTCGCGCTGACGGCCATCGTAAAGGCTATGAGGCGGGCAGGGTGTGGGACGCGTCGATTCCGGCCGCGGATTTCGTTGCTGGCACCGGTGGTTTTGATCCACTCGGAAGCAATTTCGCGGCGGCCGATCAACTTTCCGACTTATTTCGCGAAGTCGCACCGGAAACCGAGGTGGTGCTGCTTTTCGTGCCGCGTCATCACAGTAGCCTGCTACCGCCGGGCAGCGAGGCCGCACGCGACGAAGACGCATGCAAGGCACGCTATGGAAGCCTCGCGGCGCGTCGGCCACGAACCGTCGTCGTCGATCTGCTGCAGGACGGCCCGATCGCGCGCGAGGATCGGAATTTTTGGGATCGCGTCCACTACCGGGCACCGATTGCTCGCCTGATCGAGGCCGATATCGCCGACGCCTTGCGCGGACTGGCGTCCCAGGAGCCGCGGCAAGCCGGCTCGGTAAGGTGATCCTACGCGCGCGACTGAGTATCGAGAAGATCGCTGGCGTTGACGATTTCGCCGTTGCGCTGGCATTCCGGCAAGGCGAGCTGCACAAAGGCCTCGGCCACGCTCTCGGGCGGCGGCAGGGTCATCGGGTCTTCGCCAGGAAAGACGCTGGCACGCAGGCGCGTGCGGACAACTCCCGGACCGATCAGATTGGCGCGCACCCGGGTTTTCTCGATCTCGGCCGCGTAGGTCTTTACCAGCACCTCGAGCCCGGCTTTGCTCACCGCGTAGGGACCCCAATAGGCGCGCGGGTTGCGGGCGATGCCGCTGGTGACAAAGATCGCCCGCCCATCGGGCGCAGCGCGCAGCAGCGGGTCCATCGCCCGGATCAGCCGCCAATTGGCGGTGAGGTTAAGATCGATGATCTCGTTCCACAGCTTGGGTTCGATGTGTCCCAGCGGCGAGAACGTGCCGAATTCGGCGGCGTTGCCGACGAGGATATCGAGCCGGCCGTAGCGCTCGTAGATCGCCGCGGCGAGTTCGTCGATCTTGATGAAGTCGCGCAAGTCGAGCGGCACCAGCGTGGCGCTGCCGCCGGCGGCGCGGACCTTGTCGTCGACCTCTTCGAGCCCGCCCGGCGTGCGCGCCGCCAAGACCAAATGCGCGCTCTCGCGGGCGAAACACTCGGCCACCGCGGCGCCGATGCCGCGCGAGGCGCCGGTGATAAGGGCGATCTTACCGGCGAGGCGCCCCGGCATTACGCCGGCGAAGCCGCCAGCTTCGGCCGCACCGCCCGCGCCGAGCGCCGCTGTATCCCCCACAGTGCGATGCCGCTCAACGCCGCAGTCACGACCAAGTAGAAGCTCGGCGACAACGGGTCGCCGGTCACCGCGATCAGCCAGGTCGCGATGAACGGGGCAAAACCGCCAAAGATCGTCACCGCCGTGCTGAAGCTCAGCGACACCCCGATCGCCCGGGTCGCGACCGGGAACTGCTCGCCGAGCAGCGACGGTAAGACGCCGCTATACCCGGCCTTGAGAAGTTGCAGCCACGCGACGGCGATGATGCACGCCGTCAGCGTAGGCCACGCCGACATCAGATAGAAGCACGGCCAGGAGGTCAGGAAAAACAACCAGGTTGCGATCACCATGATGCGCGGGCGCGAAATCTTGTCCGACCAATGCCCGAATAGCGGACAGCCGATCGCAAGCACGACACCGCCGATCAAGGTCGCGACAAAGCCGGTATAGGCCGGAAGATGCAGCGTCTTCTGCCCGTAGGTCGGGATGTAGAGCAGGATGTAGAAGGAGCTATTTGAGATGATCGAGATGCCGAGCGCGAGCAGCACCGGGATCGGGTGCTTGGTCAGCAGTTCGCGGATCGGCATCGTCTCTGGCTGCTCGGCCTCCAGGAACTCGGGCGTTTCATCGAGCCGCCAACGGATGTAGAGCCCCGCCGGCCCAACCAGCATGCCGAAGAAGTAGGGAATCCGCCAACCCCAGGTGAGCAGTTGGTCGTGCGTCAAAGCTGTTGTTAGAACGACCCCAAAAATCGAGGCGATGACGGTGATGGCGCCGGCGGCAGCGAATTGCCAGCTGGCGCTAAAGCCCCGACGCTTCGCGCCGTGCTCGGACAGAAAGGCAACCGCGCTGCCGAACTCGCCGCCGACCGAAAATCCCTGAAACAGGCGCGCCAGCATGATCAGGATCGGGGCGGCTAGACCGATCGTGGCGTAGCCCGGGGTCACCGCCATCAGCGTCGTGCCGATCATCATCAACGCGATCGACAGGGTGAGTCCCGCCTTGCGGCCGTGCCTGTCGGAATAGGAACCGACAAAGATCGCGCCGAGGGGTCGCACGAGAAAGGCAAGCCCGAAAGCGCCGAACGTCACCAGCAGCGATACGGTCGGGTTGCCGGTCGGAAAGAAAACCTCCGAAAGCGTCGCGGCCAGGAAGCCGTAAATGACGAAGTCGAACCATTCGAGGACATTGCCGATGGTTGCCGCAACGACAGCCCGCGTGAGCGTCGTCGGCGGTACGGCACCGCGGATCGCGGTATCTATAGCCATTACAATCCCCTGTTCGTTTATTTGATTTGATGCTCGCAGATGGTCTAGGCCGGCGCAAGCAGCGAGAGCTGCACCGACACCTTGCCATCGTCGGCATCGATCAGCGGGATCGGGTAGTCGCCGGTGAAGCACGCGTCGCAGAACCGGGGTGCAAGCGGATCGCGCCCGCTCTCGCCCATTGCCCGGTAAAGCCCCTTGATCGAGATGAACGCAAGGCTGTCGACGCCGATGAACTTGGCCATCTCGTCGACGTCATAACGCGCGGCGAGGAGCTGCTCGCGCTCGGGCGTGGCGATGCCGTAGAAGCAGGGATGCGTCGTCGGCGGGCTGGAAATGCGCATGTGCACTTCGCTGGCGCCGGCGTTGCGCACCATGTCGACGATCTTGGTCGAGGTCGTGCCGCGCACGATCGAATCGTCGACGAGGATCACCCGCTTGCCCTTGAGGTCGTTGCGGTTGGCGTTGTGCTTGAGCCGCACGCCCAAGTGGCGGATCTGGTCGGTCGGCTCGATGAAGGTGCGGCCGACGTAATGGTTGCGGATGATGCCGAGCTCGAACGGGATGCCCGCTTCCTGCGAATACCCAATCGCCGCGGGGACGCCGGAATCCGGGACCGGCACCACGATATCGGCGTCGACATGGCTTTCGCGCGCCAGTTCCCGGCCGATGCACTTGCGTGCCTCGTAGACGCTCTTGCCTTCGATGATGCTGTCGGGGCGGGCGAAATAGATGTGCTCGAAGATGCAGAAGCGCTCGGGCTTCTTGGCGAACGGCTTGACGCTGTGTAGACCGTCGGCATCGGCGATGACGATTTCCCCGGGCTCGACGTCGCGCACGAAATCGGCGTCGATGATGTCGAGCGCGCAGGTTTCCGAGGCGATGATCCACGCCTCGGCGAGGCGGCCGACAACGAGCGGCCTGACCCCAAGCGGGTCGCGCAGGCCGATGACCGAATCCTGCGTCAGCGCGGCGAGCGAATAGGCGCCTTCGACTTGGTTGAGCGCATCGACGAGCCGGTCGATGATCGTGCCTTGTTCGCTGGTCGCGATAAGATGGTTGATGACTTCGGTATCGCTCGTCGTGTGGAACAGGCTGCCGCGGCGCACGAGCTGTTTGCGCAGCTGATATGAGTTGGTGAGGTTGCCGTTGTGGCAAATCGCAAGCCCACCCAACTCGATCTCGAAAAACAGCGGCTGGACGTTGCGCAGCGCGACCTCGCCGGTCGTCGCGTAGCGGACATGACCGATCGCGGCATGGCCGGGCAGCTTTCGGATGACGTCCGGGGAGCCGAAATTGTCGCCGACGAGGCCCATGCCGCGGTGGGCGTTGAACTGCTCGCCGTCATAGGCGACGATCCCAGCCGCCTCCTGACCGCGATGCTGCAGCGCGTGGAGACCGAGCGCCGTCAGTGCCGCGGCGTCCGGGTGGCCGAAAACGCCGAAGACGCCGCATTCCTCGTGAAAACGATCCGCGTCGCCGTGGCCGGTTGTCAGCATGCGCGCCCTCGTCTTCGCCCGTCCGGCCCTACCAGATATGGGGTCTTATCGTCTTGTTACCAGCCGATGACAAGCCTCGCCGCCGTCAGCGATTATTGTTGTTGATGATGCGGTCCAGCGTCTTCTGATCGCCGGGCTTGTAAGTTGGCGGCGGGGCCGGTTCGGTACCGGTTTGCGTGGGTGGGGTTGGGTTGGTCAGGGCCCGCATCGCCTTGGTCGCATCGTCGGCGGATTTGGCTTTCTGGAGGAGTTCCTCGGCCGCTGTCGAAGTCTTCTGGCGCAGCGATTCGGGCAGCACGTTGCGCAGCATGTCCGCGCCCTGTTGCAGATAGGGCGCGCTCTTCGCTTCGCGCAGCCAGCTTGGCCGGTCGGTGCCCGGCACCGCCATATCGAGCAGCAGATAGGCGAGGGAGATGATAAAGGCGCCACGCAGCACGCCGAAGACGAAGCCGAGCGTGCGGTCGAGCGGCGACAGCGCGCTGGCGCGAACCGAGCGGGCGATGAACCCGGTGACGATGGTCAGCGCGATCAAGCTGGCGATAAATAGGCCGCCCCAAGCGATAAGCTGGGACAGCAGCTGGTTATGGACCATCGGTTCGACGATGACGATGACGTAGTCGTGTCCGTAAAGGGTGATGAAACCGGCCCCGACCCAGGCGACGATCGACAGCGCCTCGCGCACAAAGCCGCGCGCGAAGGCGAAGACCGCCGACAGGCCGATGATCGCAATGACGCCGATATCGAGCGGGTTCAAGAGGCTACCGTTACGCGCCGCATCTGGTGGCGACGCTCCGCGGGGGCAAGGCGGTCGACCAGCTCGCTGAGATGGCCGATCGGCCGCGTCGTGATGCCGTCGCTGGAGCGCGCCTTGTCCCTTTGGGCGCGCGCGCCGGTCCGCGCTGGGACCCAGGCCTCGGCGAAGCCGAGTTTCGCCGCTTCCTTAAGCCGCGCGTCGGCATGCGAGACCGGCCGCACCCTGCCGGAGAGACCGATTTCGCCAAAGACGACGGTATCGGCCGGCACCGGGGTCTCGACCATCGCCGAGATGAGCGCCGCCGCGACCGCGAGGTCGGCGGCCGGCTCGCCGATGCGCAAGCCCCCGGCGACGTTGAGGTAGATGTCGTTGGCGCCGACCGACAGCCCGCAGCGCGCATCGAGCACGGCGATGATCATCGCCAGGCGCGTCGCGTCCCAGCCGACGACGGCGCGGCGCGGCGTGCCGAGCAGCGACGGGGCGACGAGCGCCTGGATCTCGACCAGCACCGGCCGTGTGCCCTCGATCCCGGCGAATACCGCCGCGCCGGCGACGGCGCTGCCGGTCTCCTCCGAGCGCTCGGCGAGGAACATCGCCGACGGGTTTGGCACCTCGACGAGGCCGCGGTCGCTCATCTCGAAGACGCCGATCTCGTCGGTCGCGCCGAAGCGGTTCTTGACCGCGCGCAGGATGCGGAACTGGTGGCCGCGCTCGCCCTCGAAATAGAGCACCGTGTCGACCATGTGCTCGAGCACGCGCGGGCCCGCGATCATGCCTTCCTTGGTGACGTGCCCAACCAGCACCAGCACAAAGCCGCGCCGCTTGGCGAGGCCGATCAGCTCCTGCGCCGCGCCGCGCACTTGGCTCACCGTGCCGGGCGCGCTGTCGAGCGTGTCGAGATACATGGTCTGGATCGAATCGATCACCGCGAGCAGCGGTGGGTGAGCGATGTCGAGCGAGGCGGCGATGTCGCGCACGCTGGTCGCCACCGCGAGCCGCACCGGCGTGCTTTCGACGCCAAGGCGGCGGGCGCGCAGGCGGATCTGGTCGATCGCCTCCTCGCCGGTGATGTAGGCGGCGGCGCCACCGCCTGCCGCGACCGCGGCCGCCGCCTGTAAGAGCAGGGTCGATTTGCCGATGCCGGGGTCGCCGCCGACGAGGATCGCCGAGCCGGGCACCAGCCCGCCGCCACACACCCGATCCAGTTCGGCGATGCCGGTCAGGTGCCGCGCCGTGCCGCGGCTGTCGCCGGTGAGGCCGACGAAATCGAGCGAATGGCCACCCTTGCCGCTGGAGCCGCCGAGGCTCTTCGGCGGGCCGGAGCGCGACAACTCTTCGACGAGGCTGTTCCACGCGCCGCAGGCTTCGCAGCGCCCAGCCCATTTCGGATAGACCGCGCCGCATTGCTGGCAGGCATAGCGCGGCGTCGATTTTGCCATCGGTCTAACCTCGCACCGCGCGAACCGTCAGAGCGCGCGGACCTCCATCTGGATCGGGCCCTCCGCGTGACCATTCACGAACTGGTCGACGAATGGATTGTTGCTGTCGTCGATCTCGCTGGTCGGGCCCTGCCAGATGATCTTGCCCTTGTGCAGCATGGCGATGCGGTCGGCGATTTTGCGGGCGCTGACCATGTCGTGGGTGATCGACACCGCGGTCGCGCCGAGCTGGCGCACGAGCGTGACAATCAGATCGTTGATCACATCGGCCATGATCGGGTCGAGCCCGGTCGTCGGCTCGTCAAAGAAGATGATCTCGGGCTCTGCGGCGATCGCGCGGGCGAGCGCGACGCGCTTCTGCATGCCGCCCGACAGCTCGGCCGGGTGCAGCTCGCCGACCTCGGCCCCGAGCCCGACCGCCGCCAGCTTGATGAGCGCGATCTCCCGTGCCTTGGCCCGTTCCATGCCGCGCCCTTGAATCAGCCCGAAGGCGACATTCTCCCACACGCGCAGTGAGTCGAACAGGGCGCTGCCCTGGAACAGCATGCCGAACTTCTGCATAAGCCGGGTACGATCGCCGCGCGGCATGCCGACGGTTTCGGCGCCGTCGATGCGGATCGAGCCGGCCTCGGGATGCAGCAAGCCCAGGATGCATTTGATCAGCACCGACTTGCCGGTGCCTGAGCCGCCGATGATGACCAGGCTCTCGCCGACCGCGCAATCGATGTCGAGGCCGTCGAGCACGCGCTTCGGACCGAACGATTTTTCGAGGCCGCGGACCGCGATCTTCGGAGTGGCGCCGTCGCTCATTTGCCAAAAAAGGCCGTGGTCAGCAGGTAATTGGACAAGAGGATGAGAATCGAGGCTGAGACCACGGCATGAGTCGTCGCCTGGCCGACCCCCTCGGCGCCGCCGCGCGAGTGGTAGCCGTGATAGCAGCCCATCAGCGCGACGATGAAGCCGAACACGCCGGCTTTGACGAGGCCCGAGATCACATCCATCCGTTCGAGATAGGTCTCGGTCTGAGTAAGGTAGCTGGCTGCGTTGAAGCCGAGCTTCATGGTGCCGACGACATAGCCGCCGAAAACCCCGATGACATCGGCGACAACTACCAGCAGCGGCAAGGTCACCAGGCCGGCGAGCAGCCGCGGCAGTACCAGGTAGCGGAACGGGTCGGTCGATAGGGTGGTCAGCGCGTCGATCTGGTCGGTGACCCGCATCGTGCCGATCTCGGCCGCCATCGCCGCGCCGACGCGCCCGGCGACCATCAGCCCGGCGATGACCGGGCCCAGCTCGCGCGTCACCGATAGGACCACCACCGTCGCCACCGCGCTCTCGGCGTTGAAGCGGGCGAACCCGGTATAGGATTGCAGCGCTAGCACCATGCCGGTGAAGATCGCGGTCAGGCCGACGACCGGCAGCGAGTAATAGCCCATCGCCACGATCTGCCTGAGGATCAGGCGGGGATAGAACGGTGGGCTCAACGCCGCAGCGAGCCCCATCAGCGCGAATCGAACGAGCCGGCCGGTTGCGGCGAGAAACGCGAAAAAGGCCGCGCCGACCGAGGCCAGGAAGGTCAACATCAGCCCAAGGGACCTTCGACTGGCGGTTCGCGATAGATGCGGTGATAGCGGGAGCCGAGCGCGGTGAGGATCTCGTAGCCGATTGTGCCGGCATCGGCGGCGGCGGCATCGACGCCGTAACGGTCGCCAAGCAGCTCGATCATCGCGCCGGGATGAAGCGCCACCGGATCGACTGTCGAGACGTCGAACGTCGCCAGATCCATCGACACCCGGCCGAGCAGCGGAACCCGCTTTCCGGCGAGCCAGCCGCACCCGCGATGGCTCAACGAACGCGGCCAGCCATCGGCGTAACCTATTGCGGCGGTTGCCAAGATTCCCGGCCCGTCCATGACGTGCGCGGCACCGTATCCAACCGACTCACCCCTGTCAATTTTGCGCACTTGCACGATACGGGCGCTCAACCGCACCACCGGACGCATCGGGTTTGCCTGTTTCGGGCACGGGTTGACGCCATAGAGCGCGGCGCCCGGCCGGACTTCGTCGAAATGGTAATCCGACCCGAGAAAGATGCCGGACGAGGCGGCGAGGCCGGCCTTGAGCCCGGGGAGCCGTCGGCGGGCGGCGAGGAAACGGTCGCGCTGGATGGCGTTAAGCGCATGGCCGGGCACCTCGGCGCAAGCGAGGTGGCTGATCAGCATGGCGTAGCCGGACCCGCGCAGCCGCTCGGCCAGCGCGTCGAACTCCGCCTGCGACAAGCCGAGCCGGTTGAGCCCGGTATCGACATGGATCATCGCCGCCGGCTTTTCCGGGCGATCCGCGACGCCTTCCCATGCCGCGATCTGGCCGGGGTCGTTGAGTACCGGGGTGAGGCGCGCCGCGACAAATTCCGCGGCCGAGCCGGGTAGGGGGCCGTTGAAGACCGCGATTTCGGGTTTCGCCCCGAGCGCGGCGCGCAGCGCAATCCCCTCGTCCAATGTCGCGACATAGAACCGCCGGCAACCGGCTGCGGCGAGCGCACGGGCGACTTCTGCCGCACCAAGCCCATAACCATTGGCCTTGACGACGCCGGCGCACGCGGCCGGCGTGGTCCGTGCCGCAAGCAAGCGCCAATTGGCGACGATCGCGCCGAGGTCGATGTCGAGAACCGCGCCGGCGCGCGATGCCGGATCGGAGGACATTGCGACGTCAATATGTCGTCGGCAGGGTTTCCGGGCCGATGAAATTGTCGAACTTCGTCGTCTCGGCTTCGAAATGGAGTTTGACGGTGCCGACCGGACCGTGGCGTTGCTTGGAGATAATTATTTCGGCGATACCATGAATGTTTTCCATCAATTCTTGCCACTCGGAATAGCGCGTGTTGAATTTATCTTGGGTTTCGTTCTCGTTTATCTTGGGTTCGCGGCTTTTATAGTACTCCTCACGAAAGATGAACATGACGACGTCGGCGTCTTGCTCGATCGAGCCGGATTCGCGCAGATCGGCCAATTGCGGGCGCTTGTCCTCGCGCTGCTCGACCGCGCGCGACAGCTGCGACAACGCCAGCACCGGTACGTTGAGTTCCTTGGCGATGGCCTTGAGGCCGCGGGTGATCTCGGAAATTTCCTGGACCCGGTTCTCTTGTCCTCGACCTGTGCTAGTCGGGCGCATCAGCTGGAGATAGTCGACGATGATGAGGCCCAGCCCTTGCTGGCGCTTGAGCCGGCGGGCACGGGTGCGCAAGGCTGCTACCGACAGCGCGGGTGTGTCGTCGATATAGAGCGGCACCGCCGCGAGGCGCTGGCTCGCGGCGACGAACTTGTCAAAATCCTCCCGGCGCACATCGCCACGGCGGATGCGATCGGAGGGCACCCCGCTTTCCTCGGCAAGGATGCGGGTCGCCAGCTGCTCCGCCGACATTTCGAGCGAGAAGAAGCCGATGACCGCGCCGTCCTCGGCGACCGGGCGCCCATCCGGGCCGGGCACGGCGCGGTAAGCCTTGGCCGCGTGGAAGGCGATGTTGGTGGCGAACGCGGTCTTGCCCATGCCCGGGCGGCCGGCGGCGATGATCAGATCGGAGGGATGGAGGCCGCCGAGTTTTTTGTCGATGTCGATAAAGCCGGTGGCGACGCCAACCGTCTTGCCATCGCGCTTGAAGGCGGCCTGAGCCAATTCGATAGCTTCGGTCAGTGCCGCCCTGAATGGACGCAGCCCGCCCTCGGTCTGACCGGATTCCGCAAGCTTGTAGAGTTTCTCCTCGGCGCGTTCGATCTGCGCGACTGCGGCGTCGTCGAGGTCATGGCGGAACGCGTCGTTGACGACGTCCTCGCCGAGGCCGATCAGTTGCCGCCGCAGATGCAAATCGTGGATCCGGCGACCGTATTCCTCGGCGTTGATGATCGTCACCGCCGCTTCGGCAAGCCGGGTCAGGTATTGGGCGCCGCCGATCTCCGCGAGCGCGCCGTCCTGGTCGAAGAGGTTTTTCAGGGTAACCGGGTTGGCAAGCTGGCCGCGCTCGATCAGCTTGCCGATCGCCGCGTAGATGCGGGCGTGGACGGCGTTGCTGAAGTGCTCGGCCTCGAGAAAATCCGAGACCCGGCTATGCGCGAGGTTGTTGCGGAAGATGGCGCCGAGGAGCGCCTGCTCGGCCTCGGTATTGCTCGGCGGTAGCCGGATGGGCTCGACATCGATTTCGCGTAGCGGAGTGACACGGGCAGCGGCGATGGATTCCATGGCGGTAAAGATACCACCGCGCGGCTCGCCTCGCGGCAAAATCGCGCAAGGAATAGTGGGGATAACGAGGATGTAACCGCTAGCGGTTGCGAATCAAACGGTTGCGCTCACGCAGCGCGATCGCCGGCGGCGCGGTGGGTGCGTTCCCAGTCGGACATGTAGTCGCGGGTGAGCGGCACGGCATCGATCGCCTTGGCCATCTGGATCTGCATGACGAGGTGGCCGCCATAGCGGAAGGCGATTTCCGAGCCGACGAGGTAGGTTTCCCACATCCGGCAGAAGCGCTCGTCATAGAGCTGCAGCACCTTATGGCGTTGCGCGAGAAAACGGCGACGCCAGGCCTTCAAGGTCTCAGCATAGTGCAGGCGCAGTACCTCGATATCGGTGATCCACAGCCGCGCCCGCTCGATCACCGGGACGACCTCGGAGATCGCCGGCGAATAGCCGCCGGGGAAAATGTATTTGCGCAGCCAGGGGTTGGTCGTACCCGGCCCGTCGCTGCGCCCGATCGAATGGAGGAGGGCAACGCCGTCGGGCTCCAGCAGCGCACTCACCCGGTCGAAGAAGGTTGCGTATTGGTTGACGCCGACGTGCTCGAACATGCCGACCGAGACGATGCGGTCGTAGCTGCCCTTTTCCTCGCGGTAGTCGCGCAAATGGAAGTGCACCCGGTCGGAAAGCCCGGCCTGGGCGGCCCGGCGCTGCGCCACCTTCAATTGTTCGGTCGACAGGGTGAGGCCGGTGACGTCGGCGCCGCATTCGCTGGCGAGATAGAGGGCGAGCCCGCCCCAGCCGCAGCCGATATCCAGCACCTTCATCCCTGGGCGCAACAGCAGCTTCGCCGCGACGTGCCGGCGTTTGTTGAGCTGCGCGGTCTCGATGTCCTCGTCGGGATGGAGGAAATAGGCGCAGGAATATTGCCGGTCGCGGTCGAGGAACAGGTCGTAGAGCTGATCCGACAGATCGTAGTGATGCGCGACATTCTGGCGCGAGCGCGGGATCGGGTTGTACTGATGGAGGCGCCGGGTGAGCTGGCGAACGCGGTTGGCGAGGCGCAGCGGAACGTCCCGCGCCATCAGCTCCTCGTTGCGCATGAGAAGCTCGATAAGCTCATAGATGCCGCCGCCTTCGACCGTCAGCGTTCCGTCCACATAGGCTTCGGGCAAATAGAGCCACGGATTGACGCAGAGTTTCCAGTGCAGCGCCTTGTCGTGCAGGCGAAGCTTGACCGCCGGTCCGGGTAAGCCGGCGAAGACATGCGTGCGTCCCGCCGCGTCGATCAGCTCGATCCGGCCGACCTGCGTGATACGAGTGAGCAGCCGCGCGAGCAGCATCGCGACGAAACCCTACTGAACCTGCTGCTACTATTGACTAATCTTGCGGCAGAGGACAAGCGATCAAGACCGCGCGGCTACCGGCTAGGCGGCGTCGGGGGCGGGAGCGGGCGCTTCCAGCAATTCTTCGGCGGGCGGGGCTTCGTCCTCGTCGCGCTCGGCGAGCGGGTTGATGCCCGCCTTTTGCATCTGCGCCGCCTCCGCGGATTGCGCGACATTGGCGGTCACGGTCACCGGGACCTCGGGATGCAGCATCACTCGCAGCGGATGGAGGCCGAGGTTCTTGATCGGCCGGTCGAGCACGATCTGCCGTTTGTCGACCGTGAACCCTGCCGCGGTTACCGCGTCGGCGATATCGCGCGCCGAGACCGAGCCGTAGAGCTGGCCGGAGTCGCCGGCCTGGCGGATCAGGACCACGTGCAGCCCGTCGAGCTTACCGGCGACGTGTTCCGCGTCGGATTTGCGGGCGAGGTTGTTGGCCTCGAGCTGGGTGCGCTGGGTCTCGAAATAGGCGAGATTGTCCTTAGTCGCGCGCAGCGCCTTTTTCTGCGGCAGCAGGTAGTTGCGCGCGAAGCCGGGGCGGACGTTGACGATCTGCCCCATCTGGCCGAGCTTTTCGACGCGCTCCAGGAGGATCAGTTCAACCATCGCTACTGCACCATGTAGGGAAGCAGGCCGAGAAAGCGCGCCCGCTTGATCGCGCGCGACAGCTCGCGCTGCTTCTTGGTCGACACCGCGGTGATGCGGCTCGGCACGATCTTGCCGCGCTCGGAGACGAAGCGCTGCAAGAGCCGCGTGTCCTTGTAGTCGATCTTAGGCGCGTTCGGACCGGAGAACGGGCACGACTTGCGCCGGCGGAAGAATGGACGGCGCGCCGCCGCCGCGGCCCGGCCGCCGCCGTCTCTGCCGCCGGACTCTCTCTGGCTCTCCATTTAAGCCTCCACCGCCGGCACCGCCGGTTCCGAGGTGGGCGCGCGCTCGGGACGGTCGGGGCGGTCGTAGCCGCGGTCATCATAGCGGTCGCGGTCGCTGCGCCGCGGCCGGTCCTCGCGGCTGCCGCGGTTGAGCATGACGGCCGAGGGGCCCTCCTCGAGTTCGTCGACGCGGATTGTCAGGTAGCGCAGCACATCCTCGTTGATCCGCATCGTCCGTTCGAGCTCCGCGATGGCCGGCGGCGGCGCGTCGATATTGAAGAGCACGTAGTGGCCCTTGCGGTTCTTGTTCATGCGGTAGGCGAGGTTCCGGAGGCCCCAGTTCTCGCGCTTCTTAACCTCGCCGCCCTGCTCGGTGATGAGCTGGGTGAAGGTGTCGGCGAGGGCATCGACCTGGGTGCCAGAGATGTCCTGGCGCGCAATAAAGACGTTCTCGTAGAGCGGCATTCGACACGACCCCTTGTGGCTGATGAGGCCCGGAGCGCTAGGGCTGATCGGGCCGAGCCGATCCCAAATGGGGCCGGCAAGGGAGCGCGGCACTATACTGAAAGAGCGGCGCGAAGCAAGGCGAGGTCTCCTCCCGCAGCCGTAGGGCGGAAAAGCGAAGCGCCTTCCGCCTTTGCACCGGCGTGCTGGCGGATGACGCTGCGCTTATCCGCCCTACAGAAAGATCGAAGCTAGGCGCGGACTTCGACGCCCTTTTCCTCGAACATCTGCTGCAGTTCGCCGGTCTCGAACATCTCGCGGATGATGTCGCAGCCGCCGACGAACTCGCCCTTCACGTAAAGCTGCGGGATGGTCGGCCAGGACGAGAATTCCTTGATGCCTTCGCGCACCGAGGAGTCGGCGAGCACGTCGATGCCTTTGAACTTGACGCCGACGTGGCTGAGGATTTGCACTACGGTCGCCGAGAAGCCGCATTGCGGGAAGACTGGGGTGCCCTTCATGAACAGCACGACCGAGTTGTCGGTGACCTGCTGGCGGATACGGTCGTGTACGGTGATGTCCATCGCTTGATCCTCGCTTCGTCGTAATTTCACTCAGGCGGCGCGCTGGTCTGCAGCGCGAGCGCGTGAAGTTCGCTGCCCATCCGGCCGCGCAACGCCTCGTAAACCATCTGATGCTGCTGCACCCGGCTCTTGCCGCGGAACGAGCGCGAGACGACGGTGGCGGCGTAGTGGTCGCCGTCGCCGCGCAGATCCTCGATCGAGACCCGCGCGTCGGGGAGCCCTTCCTTGATCAGGCGCTCGATCGTCACCGCGTCCATCGCCATCGCTCTGTCCCTCGCGGCCTAGCCGCCGGCCATATAGGCGGGCAGCCAAGCCTCGTTGGCGGCCTTTAGCTCGTGCACCGATATGGCATTGCCGCCGGGGAGTGTCAACGCGGCCCCGCCGATAGTGCCGATGTGTTGCGCGTATATACCCTTATTTGTCGCTTCGGCCAAGATCGCCTCGGGCGCGGCGGTTTCGATCAGGTAGCGCCCTTGGTCTTCGCCGAAGAGACCGGCATTGTCGGCGGGGAGGGTGGTGAGCGCGGCGCCTTTACCGCCGGCCATCGCCATCTCGGCGATCGCGACGAGCAGCCCGCCGTCACTCACATCGTGGCAGGCGGCGACCTTACCGGCATCGATCAGCCCGCGCACGAAGTCGCCATGCTTGCGCTCTTCGGCGAAGATGACCGTCGGCGGCGGCCCCTCCTCGCGGCCTTCAATCTCGCGTAGGTAGAGCGAGGACCCGAGATGGCCTTTGGTCTCGCCGATGAGGATCAGCGCGCTACCGTCTTGCTTGAGCGCCAGATCGATGGTTTTGGCAGCATCGGAAATGAGCCCGACCCCGCCGATCACCGGGGTCGGTAGGATCGCGCTGCCGCTGGTCTCGTTGTAGAGCGAGACGTTGCCCGACACGACCGGATAGTTGAGCGCGAGACAGGCAGTGCGCATCCCCGCGACCGCGTCGGCGAACTCGCCCATGATCTCGGGCTTTTCGGGGTTGCCGAAATTCATGTTGTCGGTCAGCGCCAAGGGCAAGGCGCCGACCGCGGTCAGGTTACGCCAGCTTTCGGCGACGGCTTGCGCGCCTCCTAGCACCGGGCTGGCGCGGCAATAGCGGGCGGTGCAGTCGGTCGCTAGCGCCAGCGCCTTAGGGCCATCGCCGATGCGGACGACAGCCGCATCACCACCCGGCCGCTTGACGGTATTACCCATCACCAAGTGGTCGTACTGCTCCCAGATCCAGCACTTCGACGCGAGGTCGGGGCAGGCAATCAGCTTCTTGAGGCAATCGATCGGGTCGCGGAGGGGCAGGGTGGCCGGATCGACGTCAGCCGGTATTTCGCGGCTCTGCGTTGGACGCCGGTAAACCGGAGCCTCGCCGACCATCGGGCCGATCGGAATGTCTGCCGCCAGCTCGCCATGCATCTTGAGGATCAGCCGCCCGGTCTCGGTGACATGGCCGATCACCGCGAAGTCGAGCTCCCATTTCTCGAAGACGCGCCGTGCCTCGGCCTCGCCGCCGGGGCGTAGCACCATCAGCATCCGCTCCTGGCTTTCGCTCAGCATGATCTCATAAGGGCTCATACCGGGTTCGCGCACCGGCACGCGGTCGAGGTCGAGTTCGATGCCGAGCCCGCCCTTGCCAGCCATCTCGACCGCCGAGGAGGTTAGACCCGCCGCGCCCATGTCCTGAATAGCGACGATCGCGTCGCCGGTCATCAGTTCGAGGCAGGCCTCGATCAACAGCTTCTCGGTGAACGGATCGCCGACCTGCACGGTCGGACGCTTCTCGGCGGCGCTGTCGTCGAACTCGGCCGAGGCCATCGTCGCGCCGTGGATGCCGTCGCGCCCGGTCTTGGCGCCGACATAGATGACGGAGTTGCCGGCGCCCGATGCGGCCGAATAGAAAATGCGGTCGGCTTTGGCGATACCGACGCACATCGCGTTGACCAGGATGTTGCCGTTGTAGCTCGAATGGAACTGGCACTCGCCGCCGACCGTCGGCACGCCGACGCAATTGCCGTAGCCGCCAATCCCAGCGACGACCCCGCCGACGAGATGCCGGGTCTTCGGGTGATCAGGGCTGCCGAAGCGCAGCGAATTCAACAGCGCGATCGGCCGCGCGCCCATGGTGAACACGTCGCGCAGAATGCCACCGACCCCGGTCGCCGCGCCCTGGTACGGCTCGATGAAGGAGGGGTGGTTGTGGCTCTCGATCTTGAAGACGACCGCGTCGCCGTCGCCGATATCGGCGACCCCGGCGTTCTCGCCCGGCCCGCAGATGATGCGCGGCCCCTCGGTCGGCAGCGTCTTCAGCCACACCTTCGACGATTTGTACGAGCAATGCTCGCTCCACATCGCCGAAAAGACGCCCAGCTCGGTCAGGTTCGGAGTGCGGCCGAGGATCGCCTCGCAGCGCGCGAACTCGTCGGCGGAAAGCCCCATCTCGGCGGCGAGCGACGCGGTGACGTTCGAACCGGGATTATTCATGCGTCATTGCGAGCACAGCGAAGCAATCTCGCACCAATCGCGCACTCCCATCGAGATTGCTTCGTCGCCCTAGGCTCCTCGCAATGACAGAAAGAGGTCACTGCAGCGCGCTCACCAGACCGTCGAAAAGCCCTTGCCCGTCAGTGCAGCCTAGCAGCGGGTCGGTCGAATTCTCGGGATGCGGCATCAGCCCCAGCACGGTGCGGGTCTCGTTGAAGACGCCCGCGATACAGCGCGCCGAGCCGTTGACATTGTCGTCGTCGGTCAGCTCGCCCGCGGGGCTGCAGTAGCGGAAGGCGACCCGGCCCTCGCCATCGAGCCGGTCGAGCGTCGCGTTGTCGGCGGAGTAGTTGCCCTCACCATGCGCCACCGGCACGCGGATCGCCTGGCCGGCCTCATAGCCGCAGGTGAAAATCGTTTGGCTGTTCTCGACCCGGAGATGGACGTCGTGGCAGATAAAGCTCAGCGAGCGGTTGCGCAGCAGCGCACCGGGCAGCATCCCGGCCTCGGTCAACACCTGGAAGCCGTTGCAGATGCCCAAGACGGGCACGCCCTTGGCGGCGCGCGCCTTGACCTCGCGCATGATCGGCGAGTGCGCGGCCATCGCGCCGCAGCGCAGATAATCACCGTAGGCGAAGCCACCGGGCAGCACAATGAGGTCGGCCGCCGGGAGTTCGGTGTCGCGGTGCCAGACGATCGCTGGCTCCGTGCCGCTGGCGCGCTTCAGCGCGGCGCAGACATCGTGCTCGCGATTGGTCCCGGGAAAGATAATGACCGCGGCTTTCATACCAGCTCGATGTCGTAGTTCTCGATGACCGGGTTGGCGAGCAGCTGCTCGCACATCTTCTCGACCGCCTCGCGCGCCTTTTCCCTGTCGCTTTCGGCAAGCTCGATCTCGATCAGCTTGCCCTGGCGCACCTCGCCGACGCCGGCGAAGCCCAACGAGCCCAAAGCATGTCCGATCGCCTTACCCTGCGGGTCCAACACTCCCTCCTTGAGCCGAACATGCACCCGCGCCTTCATTGGATCGCCCTCGGCGCTTTGAAGTCCGTCGGTCCACCTTCGGGGAGGATGCCGAGCCGGCGCGCGACCTCCTGGTAGCCTTCGGCGACCTTTTCCAAATCCTCGCGGAAGCGGTCCTTGTCGAGCTTCTCGCTGGTGCGGATGTCCCAGAGCCGCATGTTGTCGGGGCTGATCTCGTCGGCGACGACGATCCGCATGTCATCGTCGCTATAGAGCCGGCCGAACTCGAGGCCGAAATCGACCAGACGTATGCCGATTCCGAGGAAGAGACCGGTCAGGAAATCATTGATCCGCAGCGAAATCTGCATGATCTCGTCGAGTTCCTGGGTACTCGCCCAGGCGAAGGCGGTGATGTGCTCTTCGCTGACCAGTGGGTCACCCAATTCGGCCTTCTTGTAGTGATATTCGATGATCGAACGCGGCAGCTGGGTGCCCTCGGCGATGCCGAGCCGCTTCGCCAGCGAGCCGGCCGCGACATTGCGCACGACCACGCGCAGCGGGATGATCTCGACCTCGCGGACCAGCTGCTCGCGCATGTTGAGCCGGCGGACGAAATGCGTCGGGATGCCGATCTCGGCGAGCTTCAGCATCAGGAACTCGCAGATGCGGTTGTTGAGCACGCCCTTGCCGGTGATCGTGCCGCGCTTCTGGTTGTCGGTGGCGTCGTCCTTGAAGTGCTGGACGAGCGTACCCGGCTCCGGCCCCTCGAACAGCACCTTGGCCGAGCCTTCGTAGATTTGTCGTCGGCGTCGCGACATGCTCAGTCCCGTGGGGCTCCCGATGAAGCACCCCTGATATAGCAAGCACGATGGGGGCCAACAATGTCAGCGCACGCGCTTGGCCGCGGCAAAAGAGACGTCGGCCCAAGGAAGTTGTGCCGGCTGCCATTGAGCATAGCGAAAGCGCGGCTTTCGTTCGCCGGCGTTGGGCTCGGGTAGTGCGATCAGCGCGCTCGACACCGTGCCGTAGCCACGCGGCAGACGAAACCTGAGCGCCGCCTCGGCCGGTTCGCCGGGCGGCGATTCGTCGTCGGACAACAGCGCTTCCCAGTCGCGCCAGTCGTCGCGGTCGGGATCGGGTGGCGCGACTGCGCGGAACTTCGGCGCCGCCAGCTCGAGCCGGCGGGTGCGCAGATCGTCGATCTCGCCGGCGGCGACGATCGACAACCCGTCCTTTAACGGACGCACTTCGATGTGCCCGGTATCGGCGTGGCGCAGCCAGAACCCGTCGCGATTGTCGGCGAGGATCAGGTTGAAAGTGCGGTAGGCGCGCGGGTCGAAATGTGACAACGCCTCGGCGGCGGCGACCGCGTCGGGATGGTCCAGGGCCTCCAGTACCAATTCCCCGCGCGAGCGCTGGCCGGGGTCGGGGCCGAGAGAACCGTGCCGGTTGAGGATCGCCGCGGCGACGCCCCAATCGTTGATTCCGAGCCACGACCCGCCGGCGAGCTGGTCGAGCCCGGCGACGACTTCCGGCCGGTCGGGCCAATGTCGCGCAGGCGACAGCGCCGGGCGGCCGAGCATCTCGTCGCGGTTGGCGCCGATCACCACCGGCCAGGGATGGTCCGGCCGGCGCAGGATCACCAGCGTGCACATGGGCCGGTCAAGCGGTTATAGTGCGGCGACGGACAGTGAGCGGGACGAGCATGCCAACCTTCGACGATCGCGAGAAAGAATTCGAGGCTCGCTTCAAGCACGACCAGGAGCTGCAGTTCAAGGTCAAGGCGCGGCGCAACCGCCTGTTGGGGCTATGGGCCGCGGAAAAGATGGGGCTCGCGGGCGAGGCGGCTGCCGCTTACGCCAAGACGATTGTCGACGCGGAATTCTCCGGTGGCGACCACCACGTCGTCGAGAAGCTGGTCGCCGACCTCGCCGCCAAGGGGCAGAGCCTCACCGCCGCGCAGGTACAGTTCGAGCTCGACCACTTCGCCGAAACCGCCAAGCAGCAGGTGATGAGCGAATAGGGGCTCCGGTTTAAGCCTCAGTACGGCCTATCCCCCAGCACCGTGACCCGGTTGCCCGAGCGGGTGTGCGGCCAGTAGTCCCACATCGCCATGTGCTGGACGCAGCGGTTGTCCCAGAACGCGACCGAGTTCTCCCGCCAGCGGAAGCGGCACTGGAACAGCGGGCTCGCCATGTGCTCGTAGAGGTAGCGCAGGATGCCGTCGCTTTCGTCGCGCGGAATGCCGTTGATATAGCGGGTGAAACCCTTATTGACGTAGAGGCCCTTACGGCCGGTCACCGGATGGGTGCGCACCACCGGGTGGTCGGCGGAGGGATAGGTCTCCTTGTCCTTGACCCCGTAATTGGCGTACTGGCCGCGATAGTGCTCGCCGTTGTGCCGGGCGGTGAGACCGTCGAGATAGGTCTTCATCCGATCGGATAGCGCGTCGTAGGCGGCATACATATTGGCGAAGAGGGTGTCGCCGCCGCGCGGCGGGCATTTCCTGATGTAGAGGATGCTGCCCATCGGCGGGATCGGGTCGCACGACACGTCCGAGTGCCAGCCCTCGCCGTTGGCGCGGAACGAGTCCTTGTCGGCGTGGATGATCATCAGCTCGGGGTGGCCGGGCTCGGCCGGCGCCGCCGGGTGGATGTGCAATTCGCCGAACTTGCGGCCGAAATCGAGGTGCTGATCTTGGGTCAGATGCTGGTCGCGGAAGAAGATCACCAGGTTTTCCGCCAGCGCGCGGTGAATCTCATCCATCTGCCGATTGCTGATCTCGCGCAAATCGACGCCGCCGATCTCGCCGCCGATGATCGGGGTCAGCTTGTCGACGGTGATCGTCTCGTAGGGCGAGTCCTCGGGGGTGTATTTGATGCGGGGGCCGTTATTACTGCGCAGCGAGCTCATCGCGCTTCTCCCGGGAGGCCGCCGCGGTTCCGAAGACGCGGCGGAAAATGGTGTCGACGTGCTTCTGATGATAGGCCGGGTCGAACGAGGCGTCGATCTGGTCGGGCGTCAGATAGCGGGTGATTTCCGGATCGGCCTTGAGCAGATCGGCGAATTTGCCGCCGCCATGCCCCTGGGCGTGCCAAGCGGCCATCGCGTGTTTCTGGACGAGGCGATAGGAATCCTCGCGGCTCATCCCAGCATGGGTCAGGGCCAAGAGGAAACGCTGCGAGTCGACCAGCCCGCCCAGCGAGTCGAGGTTGGCCTGCATCCGTACCGGATCGACGATCATGCGGTCGACGACGCCGGTGAGGCGGTTGAGCGCGAAGTCGAGCGTGATCGTCGTGTCAGGGGCGATAAAGCGTTCGACCGAGGAATGCGAGATGTCGCGCTCGTGCCAGGTGACGACGTTTTCCAGAGCCGGGATCACCGCCGCGCGAATGACCCGCGACAATCCGGTGAGGTTCTCCGACAGCACCGGGTTGCGCTTGTGCGGCATCGCCGACGAACCCTTCTGGCCCTCGGCGAAGAATTCCGACGCCTCGCGCAATTCGGTGCGCTGCAAGTGCCTGAGTTCGGTGGCGAAACGCTCGATCGCGGCAGCGATCAGCGCTAGCGCCATGAAAAACGCGGCGTGACGGTCGCGCGGGATGATCTGGGTCGAGACCGGCTCGGGCGTGAGGCCGAGCTTCTTGGCGACGTATTCCTCCACACGCGGGTCGATATTGGCGAAGGTGCCGACCGCGCCGGAAATCTGGCAGGTGGCGATCTCCTTGCGCGCCGCGACGAGGCGCTCGCGGTTGCGCGCGAACTCGGCGTAATGCCCGGCGAGCTTGAGGCCGAACGTCGTCGGCTCTGCATGGACGCCATGGCTGCGCGCGACCGTCGGCGTCATCTTGTGCTCGAAGGCGCGTTTTTTGAGCGCCGCCAGCAGCGCGTCGAGATCGGCGAGCAGGATGTCAGCGGCTTGCGTCAGCTGTACCGCCAGGCAGGTGTCGAGCACGTCGCTCGAGGTCATGCCCTGGTGCACGAAGCGCGCCTCGGGGCCGACATGCTCGGCGACATTGGTGAGGAGGGCGATGGTCTCGTGATGGACCTCGCGCTCGATCTCACGGATGCGCGCGACCTCGAACTTGCCACGCTGGCGCAGCGACTTGGCCACACCCTTGGGGATGATGCCGAGCTTTTCCTGCGCCTCGCAGGCACAGGCCTCGATCTCAAGCTGGATACGGAAATAGTTCTCCGGCTCCCAGATCTTGGCCATTTGCGGGCGGCTGTAGCGCGGGATCATGCCGAAGCGGCCTCTTGTCTCTCGCGGTCGGGATCATAGCCGAGCCGGGCGAGCGCGGCGAGCATATGCGCGGGCACTGGGGAAGTGACCTCGACCGCCGGCCGCGCCGGGTAGAGCGGGATAGAGATGGCGCGGGCGTGGAGCTGCAGCGGCGCGCCGGCGGGGCCGCCATAGGTAGTGTCGCCGACGACCGGGCAACCGAGCGCGGCGCAATGCACGCGAATCTGATGGGTGCGCCCGGTGCGCGGCTTCAGCTCCAGCCAGGCGCGGCCGTCGGCGGTTCCGAGCACGCGGTATTCGGTGACCGCGCGCTGTCCGGCGGGATCGATCTCCATGCGCCAGCCGGTCCGCCGCGTCTCTTTCTTGAGCGGCGCGTCGATGACCCCGTTGGGCTCGGCCGGGATGCCGGCGACGATGGCCCAATAGGTCTTTTCGACCTTGCCTTCGGCGAACAGGCGGCCGAGGCGGCGCAGTGCCTTGGGATGGCGGCCCAGCACCAGGCACCCGCTGGTGTCGCGGTCGAGCCGGTGCGCCAACGCCGGCGGGCGCGGC